>NZ_JADNPO010000004.1:0-207196 GCF_015558105.1 Holdemania sp. 1001095H_141210_F2 | reverse complement strand
AAATTGAGAGCAGATACGATAGAATGAGTAATGGACATAGTGAGATTTCCTTTCTGTAATTTGTGGTGATTTTATTGTAACGGAAATTCTTACCTATGTCTCTTTTTTTATGCTCAAGAAAAAAAGGCGTTGGTTTCCACCAACACCAAAATTTATAGAACCGATTTTAAAAGCTTCGGCAGATGGCAGCGCTTTGATCGGCGATCATCACGAGGGGACAGAAACGAGAACAGGGTGTTTCTTACCTGAGCTGAAATCGGAAGAAGACAGATAGAAATCCCAAGGAGGAAAGATCTGCGGCAGAAACAAGCACGAAAAGCAAGGCAGAATCCGCAGACGCAATCCAGAATATAAGATGGAAAACAAAAAAGACTTTCTAAAATTTTTCAGAAAGTTTTACGCCTTCGGCTAGACAAAATGCGGCAAGTGTCGTTATCGCCATGGGCTTCGCGGTCACCGGCGCTTGTCTTTTGGCGAAGAGAAGACTACAATGAAATAAATGATAGCGATTACAGAAAAGCGGATTGAGATTCCGTCAAAGTCGAAAGGCTTTCAGCATACAGTGAAATGAGGTGGTATTCGATGACGGAGAAACAATATCTTTTAGGTACGGATGAACAGCAGCAATGGATGCAGGAGTACACGTTTGCCCCGCGCGGCATCGGGTTCAAAGAACCCGGCGTGCTTGGAATGGACGCGAAGGAATTCTCAGCGTTCAACGTGGCCAAATCGTTTTATCAGGTGCATCCGGAGGTTTTTAACTTAAAACTTGTGGCGGAGAAGACCGGCGTGGCGGAAAGTGAGATCGCAACCCGGCTGAAACGTATGGTCGATCGCCGGTTGATCATGTTTGTGAAGAATTCTTCCGTTTCCGCTCTGGGTTTTGGGTTGTATTACTGGATTGTGAAAATGAAAAAGGACTGCCCGCCGCAGGCAAAGACGCAGCTGGCGGAATGGATTCAGAATAAGGACGAGATCTGCACCGGTTATTTAACGGAAGGCGATTTCGATTTCTTCTGCGGCAATCACATGCGTGTGCTGGACAATCTGCTTTGCGGCGTGATTGAACCGATCCGGCGCAACCGCTGGGTCGAATCCATTCATCTCTGTCCGATCCGCCGCGACGTCCGCGAATCCCACGTCAATCTGTGGGACGCTCCGAAAGCGGATTACCGCCACTATCTGTGGTCGGACGCGCAGAAAGCCAACTTTTTAAACAGGCAGAACGAGATGGACGCTACGGACTTTGCGATCATCGACATTCTGAACAACGTGACCTCGATCGAAGATTTCTTTGATTACGAGGTGCTCGGCCAGCTGTCCGGTCTGGATCCGGCGGCGATGAAGAAGGATCTGGGCTGGATCGTTGATCATCAGCGTTATGTTGTGCCGATGTTCTATTTTAATTATCAGGCGCTGGGTCTGAACATGCATTGTTATCTGATCCGCTTGTTCCAGAATGTGACCAGCTGCCGCAAGGAACAAATTGTCGACGAGCTGACCCGGTGTCCGGAATTCAACAATATCTTCGAGTTCTCTGATGGCATTTACGACATTCTGGTGAGCGCTTATACGCAGCTGACAGATCTGGACGCCTTGCGCACAATGTTAGACGGTTACGCCGAGATCGAAGAAATCTGGGAAGCTGACAGTCCGCGGCAGTTCCGCCGTTGGACGGCGCGGCTGGATAAAGACGCGGATATGTGGGAGGAATGTATTTTTACTGATGATTTCCTGCAGGACCGCACGAGCTTGCCGATCGAACCGGCGGGGGAATGGCAGGAGAAAGGCGGTGAAGAACGATGAAGACCAACGCGATCCGCGGGTATGTTGTCGATCGGCTGCAATATGCTTTAAACCCATCCAGCGTCGCGGTCATCGGCGCCAGCCGGTGTCCGGGCAAGGTCGGCCATAAGGTCATCGACGGCTTACAGAAATGGGGCTATCAAGGAAAAATTTACCCGGTGAATCCGCGTGCGGAGAAGGTCGCGGGCTTAAAAGCTTATCCGACCCTGCGGGAGATTGAGGAGCCGGTTGATCTGGCGTTCATCGCGGTGCCGGCGCATCTGGTCAAATCGATTCTGGAAGACTGCGTAGCCAAGGAAGTAAAAATCGTCGTGATCGCGACCAGCGCTTTTAAGGAGATCGGCCGCGGCGAACTGCAGGATGAGCTGACAGAATATTGCCGGACCAACGAACTGCCGTTGATCGGACCGAACTTAGTCGGCATGGGATCGCCGGCGCTGAATTTCAACTGCGGCTTTATCCCCTATCTGCCAACGCTGGGACCGGTAGCGATGATTTCCCAATCCGGCGCCAACCTGTTGGCGGCGTTAGGCACCTCGCAGAAGGATCACTACGGCATGAGCTTCTTCGTCGGGTTAGGCAATAAGGCCGACGTCGATTTCAGCGAATTTATCGCCTATGCCGGCAAGGACGACAACACGAAGTGCATCGCCGTCTATATGGAAGGGCTGGACAGCCCGGAGGCGTTTATTGAAGCCTGTCAGTCGGTGGCCAAGCCGGTCGTCGCGATTAAGGTCGGACGCAGTCCGATCGGCGTGAAAGCGGCGTTTGCCCACACGGCCAGCGAAAACGTGAAAGATGATGCATATTATGACGAGGTCTTCGCCCAAGCCGGAGCGCTGCGGGCGACGACATGGCAGGAGTTTCTCGATGTTTCGCTGGCGCTGGGAACCCAACCGGCGCTGCGCGGCGAAAACGTCGTGATGATTACCAACGGCGGCGGTTCCGGCCTTCTGAGCTGTGACCACTTTGACCGATGCGGTCTGCCGCTGAAAGAATTAAAGGAAATCTCGCCGAATCTGGCCGGGCGCATCCGCGCGTACATGCCGATGTTCGGCTCGCCGCTCAATCCGGTCGATATTTCCGGCACCGCTTCGCCAACGCAGTACAAAGGCGCCTTCATGCAGGCGATGCGCGATCCCGCAGTCGACGGAATTCTTGGCTCGATCTGTCCGACAGCGGTGACTAACGTCGATGCGGTCGTCGACGTTGTGATCGAAGTCCACGACCGTTACCGCCGCTTAGGTAAACCGTTTATCATGGAATGCCAGGGCGGAGAGGAATGCCAGCGGGCGATCATGAAGCTGCGCGATCACGGTATCCCGGCGTATTCGACAGCGGAACAGGCGGTTAACGCGATGGTGGCGTTATATCACTATGGTCAGATGCAGAAAAAATAAATGAAAAGGGTAAAGCGAAAAGTTTGAGATCCAGCGCTTCTTTTCTTGAAAGTTTTTAATAAATGATAAAGGATGAAAGAGCCGCGGCATTTCAGAATAAAAGCTGAAATGCCGCGGTTTTTCTGTGATTTGATCGCGCAAAAACAAAAAATCGGTTAAGCTAAAGACAGAAGACAGAAGACAGAAGACAGAAGACAGAAGACAGAAGACAGAAGACAGAGATAAGGATAAAAAGAGAGAACTGAGAAAAAGAGGATAAGCGATGGCGCTTATCGGAAAGGAAAAAATATGGCAGAAAGAAAAATTATTTTAAATCTGGCGGTGAGTTTGGATGGTTATATCTGTGATCCGGAGGGTGGTTTTGCCTGGATCAGCGGTCAGGGAGACCGTCGGCTGGACACAGTTCCTCATTACGACATCGAAGCCTTCGCCAGGCAGGTTGACGTGATCGTGATGGGACGCAAAGCCTATGAGGACTGTGGGCTGGACTTTGTCGCAGAGCCGCAAACCAAGCAATTCTGGGTCGCCTCCTCCAAGCCGCTGACATTAGAGCCGCCAGCCCGGTGGATCAGCGGGGATCTGGTCGCTTCGGTGCTGGCGCTGAAAAAACAGCCGGGCAAGGATATCTGGCTATTCGGCGGAGCTGGCATAGTGGATCCGTTTATTCGGGCCGACGCCATCGACGTATACATCGTCGGGATCATTCCGATTCTGCTGGGGCAGGGGCGGCGGTTATTTCATGAAGGCTTCGCGCCGATCATGCTGCATCTGGAACAGTTCTGGATTGACGACGGTGTCGTGGTGATGCGCTATCGCCGCCGCAGTGCGCTTTAAGGAAGTGACAAAATCCGCGAACTGTCAGAGTGGGGAAAGCAAAAGATGCGGCAGGGGATGGGAAGTCATGGTATAATAGGAACGGGTGATAACCATGAAAACAAAAACGAAATTGATGATTGCGGCCGGCGCCGCCGCAGGCGCGGCTGCCAGCTATTACGGCGTCTGCGAACTGGCGTATAACCGGTTTATCCGCCGCGGTCCGAAATTCTTTGCGATGGGTCCGCAGGAAGACGCGCTGACTGAAGAACAGCGGGCGGAACGCCGGCAGCGTCAGGAAGCGGTGCAGAGCTGGTTTGCGGCCAGCCAGGTGCTGGATCTGACGCTCACTTCTTTTGACGGGCTGCGGCTGCACGCAACTCAGATTCTCAACCATCCCGACAGCGACAAGTGGATCGTGATGGCGCATGGCTATGGCGCGGACAGTCTGGCGCTTTTGCCGAGAGCGAAAACGTTTGACGAAGCCGGCTTTAACGTGCTCCTGCCGGATCTTCGCGGGCATGGGTTAAGTGAGGGAGATTATGTCGGCATGGGCTGGAATGACCGGCGCGACCTGATCGCCTGGACGGACCGCATCGCAAGCGAGCATCCGGCCAGCCAGATCGTCTTGTTCGGCCTGTCTATGGGTGCGTCTGCGGTGATGATGGCCTGCGGCGAAGAAGATCTCAGCGATCACGTCGTCTGTGCGATTGAGGACTGCGGCTATACCAGCGTGCCGGCGATTGCGGAAAAACAGGTGCGCAGTGCGTTTGGAATCGCGACTCAGCCGGTTCTGATCGGGCTGTCGACCTTGATCAAAATGCGCTGCGGCTACTCTGTTTGGGAAGCCAGCGCGGTGGAGCAGCTGCGGCAGTGCCGTGTTCCGATGTTGTTTATCCATGGCGAAGAGGACGATTTTGTCCCCTATGACATGGTGTTTGAGAATTATTACGCGTGCGCCAGCGAAAAAGAACTGTACACCGTGCCGTCAGCCGGGCATTGCGAAGCCTGCCGCAGTCCGCATTATGACGAGCGGCTGTTCCGTTTCATCCGCCGTTTCCTGCATTAAGCAGGCAGGCGACCCTCAAATTTGAAAAAAAGTTTAAATCTGAAAAAAGCCTAACAGACCAGTTCTGAAAGGCTTTTTTGTCATTTTGAGGGAATCTGGTTAGACCAAATATATGTAAACGTTTACAAAAACTATGGAAATTCCTGGTCACTTCCGCTATAATAAGTCTATGAAAGTTGGCTGGAAAATACGCCTATAAGGAGGAACAATGAGCGAAAAATATGTTTATCTTTTCTCTGAAGGAAATGGTAAAATGCGCGAACTGCTCGGCGGAAAAGGGGCAAATTTGGCAGAAATGACCAATTTGGGCATGCCGGTTCCGCAGGGCTTTACCGTTACGACGGAAGTCTGCACGCGTTACTATGAAGATGGAGAAAAAATTGCGCCGGAGATTACGGAGGAAATTAACCGCAATCTGAAAACGCTGGAAGAAATGACAGGCAAGAAGATG
Organism: Holdemania sp. 1001095H_141210_F2; assembly: GCF_015558105.1. Classification (NCBI taxonomy): domain Bacteria; kingdom Bacillati; phylum Bacillota; class Erysipelotrichia; order Erysipelotrichales; family Erysipelotrichaceae; genus Holdemania; species Holdemania sp. 1001095H_141210_F2. The sequence continues at coordinate 201,657 of NZ_JADNPO010000004.1, read as the reverse complement.
GGCGATAAGGAAAACCCGCTGCTGGTTTCCGTTCGTTCGGGCGCCCGCGCTTCCATGCCGGGCATGATGGATACGATCCTGAATTTGGGCATCAACGACGAAGTCGTCGAAACGATCGCGGCAAAAACGGAGAATCCGCGCTTTGCTTATGATAGTTACCGGCGTTTCATTCAGATGTTCTCGGACGTTGTCATGGGCTTGCCGAAAAGCAAGTTTGAAGTGATTATCGACGAACTCAAGGACCGTAAGGGCGTTAAGCTTGATACGGAACTGGATGCGGACGATATGAAGGAAATGACTGCGCGTTTCAAGGAATTCTACAAGGAAAACCTGAACGAGGACTTCCCGCAGGATCCGAAAGAACAGATGATCCGCGCCGTTGAAGCGGTATTCCGTTCCTGGAATAATCCGCGTGCGATTTACTACCGCAAAATGAACGATATCCCGGGTTCCTGGGGAACGGCCGTCAACGTCCAGATGATGGTGTTCGGCAACATGGGCAATACCTGCGGCACCGGCGTCGCGTTTACGCGTAACCCGGCAACCGGCGAAAATAAACTGTTCGGCGAATTCTTAATGAACGCGCAGGGCGAAGACGTCGTTGCGGGAATCCGTACACCGCAGACGATCGACGAATTAAAAGAAGTCATGCCGGATGCATACAACAGCTTCGTGGAGATCTGCGGCAAGTTGGAAAAGCATTACCGCGATATGCAGGACATGGAATTCACGATTGAAAACGGCAAGCTGTTCATGCTTCAGACCCGAAACGGCAAGCGTACCGCGGCTGCGGCGTTAAAGATTGCCTGCGATATGGTGGCGGAAGGCCTGATTACGAAAGACGAAGCGCTGATGATGGTCGAACCAAAGGCGTTGGACGCCTTGCTGCACCCGCAGTTTGATCCGGCTGAATTGAAACAGGCGCATCTGATTGCCAGCGGCCTGCCGGCTTCACCGGGAGCGGCCTGCGGACAGGTTGTCTTCAGTGCGGAAGACGCGATTACGGAAGCCAACAAGGGCAAAAAAGTCGTGCTGGTTCGTCTGGAAACCTCGCCGGAAGACATCGAAGGCATGAACGTCGCTCAGGGGATCCTGACTGTTCGCGGCGGCATGACCTCGCATGCGGCGGTTGTCGCGCGCGGCATGGGACGCTGCTGTGTCTCCGGCTGCGGTGAAATCGACATCCATGAAGAAGAAAAAACCTTTACTGTCGGCGGCCACACCTATAAAGAGGGCGACTGGATTTCGTTAGACGGTTCGACTGGCAACGTTTACGGCGAAGCCGTGAAAACAGTTCCGGCACAGATCTCCGGCGATTTCGAAACATTTATGAAATGGGCGGATGAACGCCGCGTGCTGCAGGTCAGAACGAACGCCGACACGCCGAAGGATGCGAAGCAGGCTGTCGCTTTCGGCGCTCAGGGCATTGGCTTAGTCAGAACAGAACACATGTTCTTTGATTCCAACCGCATTAAAGCAATGCGGGAAATGATTGTTTCCTCCACGGAAGAACAGCGCCGCGCCGCTTTGGCAAAACTGCTGCCGATGCAGCGTTCCGACTTTGAAGGCATCTATGAGGCGATGGAAGGCCGCCCGGTTACGATCCGTTATCTGGATCCGCCTTTACATGAATTCCTGCCGACTTCCTCGTATGACATCGCGACGCTGGCTCAGGACATGAACCTGAATATCGACGACCTCAAGAGCATCATTACTTCGCTCCATGAGTTCAACCCGATGATGGGTCACCGCGGCTGTCGTCTGGCGATCTCCTATCCGGAAATCGCAGAAATGCAGACACGCGCAGTCATTGAAGCGGCGATTAACGTCAACCGCAAGCATCCGGATTATCACATTACGCCGGAAATCATGATTCCGCTGGTTGGCGATGTCAACGAGCTGAAATATGTCAAGAATATCGTCACCAAGGTTGCGGATGAAATCATCAGCGCTTCCGGTATCGAAATGAAATACATGGTCGGTACGATGATCGAAATTCCGCGGGCTGCTCTGTTAGCGGATGAGATCGCGGAGGAAGCAGAGTTCTTCAGCTTCGGCACCAACGATTTAACGCAGATGACATTCGGCTTCTCGCGAGATGACGCCGGCGGATTCCTGTCGCATTATTACGACAAGAAAATTTACGAGCAGGACCCGTTTGCCCGTCTGGATCAGCATGGCGTCGGCAAGCTGGTTGCGATGGCGGCAGAACTGGGCCGCAAGACCCGCCCGAACATCAAGCTGGGCATCTGCGGTGAACACGGCGGCGATCCAAGCTCGATCGAATTCTGTCACCGCGTTGGACTGAACTATGTTTCCTGCAGTCCGTACCGCGTCCCGATCGCCCGCTTGGCCGCAGCGCAGGCAGCGATTAAGAATGACAAGCACTAAAATTTAAAGAGGCTCAAAAGGCAGGCTGATTTACGGCCTGCTTTTTTCTCGTTCGAAGATTAAAAACGCGATGTTCAAAAAATTCAGCCCTTTGAAAAAAAGAAAAAACACAAGGGCAGGGAGTTCGCTTTCTCTTTAGAAAACGTTTATAATAAAAGCAAGGAAAGATGGTGATTGAAGTATGAAAAGTATTTGTGTGATCAGCGGCGGCGGCAGCGGCATGGGTTTGGAAGCAGCGAAGATTTTAGGCCGGAAACATAAAATCATTCTGATGGGAAGAACGGTGGCTAAACTGGAAAATGCCGTTAAACAGCTGAGTGATGTGGGAATCGAGGCCGAGGCTTACCCGGCTGATGCCAGTCATCGCGAATCTGTCAGAAAATTGGCGGCGTATGCGGCGCAGCTGGGTGAGGTTAAAGTGCTGATCCATGCCGCAGGCGTTTCTCCGCATATGACAGATGCGCAGAAAATCTTCGAGATCAACGCGATTGGAACGATGAACATGGATGAGGAATTCGTGAAAATCATGCCGGAAGGCAGCTGTATCCTCAATGTTTCCAGCATGTCGGCGTACATGCTTCCGGCGGATAAGGTGCCAAAACAGATATATAAGCTGAGTCTGAGCGATGCGGAGGCCTTCCGTCTGGCAGTGAATCAGATGCTCAGCCAAGTTCCGCTGGAGCAGCAGACCGGGACAGCCTATACCCTTTCCAAAAACTTTGTTCTCTGGTATACTGCGCGGATGGCTGTGAAGTTTGGCAAGCAGGGAATTCGGATCGTCTCAATTTCGCCGGGTACCTTTAAGACACCGATGGGTGAAATTGAAGGCAAGGAAGCCGCTTCCTTCGCAGAGCGCGGTGCTTTAGGCCGGATGGGCGAACCGGAAGAAATCGCGAAGATGATGGCGTTTATGGTCAGTGATGAATGTTCCTACCTGACCGGCGTCGATATTCTGTATGACGGCGGTTCTGTTGCCGCGCTGCAGGCGATGAAGGAAGATCGCGCTCAGTAACAACCAATAAAGATGATTTCAGCGTGAGGCTGGAGCCGGCGTTCTGAAAAAGACGTTGCTTGCTTCAGCTTTTCAGTACGGAGAAGAGGAGAAAAACATGAAAACAAAATTTGCGATTTTAGGGGCTGGCAAGCTGGGCAGCATTGTGGCCCGGGCCTGGAAAGCCGGCAAGATGCCGGAATATGAGCTGGTCGGCATTCTCAGCCGGACGGCGGACTCCGCTCATGCCCTGGCGGCGGAGGTCGGCGTGGCCTGGACAACTCAACTGGAAGAGCTGCTGAGGTGGAAACCGCAGATCGTCGCGGAAGCCGCTTCCGTCGAGGCGGTGAAAGCCAATGCGATCGCGGTTTTACAAGGCGGAGCGGATTTCGTCACGCTGGCGATTGGGGCGTTTGCGGACGCTGATTTTTATGAAGAAGTGCAGGCGGTCGCGCGCGCGGCCGGCCGCAAGGTTTACATCGCTTCCGGCGCGATCGGGGGCTTTGATTTAATGCGCACGGCAGCTGTGATGAGTCCGATCGAAGCGTCCATTACTTCCGAGACCGGACCACAGTATCTGCGCACAACGCCGGTCTATCGTGAAGAAATGGCGGCCAGCGAAACGACGCTGACCGCTTTTGAAGGCACTGCTAAGGAAGCGATCGCTTTGCTTCCCCGCCGGGTGAACGTCGCCGTTGCCACGTCGCTGGCCACCAACGGGCCGGAGCATACCGGTGTGAAGATCGAAAGTACGCCGGGCTTTATCGGTGATACCCATACGATCCGGGTGGAAGGTGAGGAAATCAAGGCGGAAATTGCGATCTATTCCCGCACCAGCGCGATCGCCGGATACAGCGTTGTGGCTTTGCTCAACAACATCGCTTCCCCGATTCAGTTCCAGTAGTTTTTCCTTCCCGGCAGGTATAAATCGGAAAAAAACGCCGAGAATACTGGCAGGAGGAATTAATGATGAAAAAAACAATTCTGCGGTACGCTGCGGTCTGCTTGGGATTTGCTTTGATTTTGGGCGGCTGCAGCAGAAACAACAATTCAGCCACACCCACGCCGTCGATGACCCCTTCGGCCTCGCCGGAAAGCTCAATGACACCGACGGAAACGGTAGAACCGATTGCCAGCATTCAGGATGTTCTGGATCACTTCCAGAATAACAATTACACCTTCAACCAGGTGACACCGATTGAAAATACAGATTTCAACGCGCTGGAAGGCACCTCGTTTCAATACAACGATCAGGTCTATTACCTTTATCGTTTTGATCCGGCCAACGAGGAAAGTCAGAAAATGCTGAACTATGCGAGTCAGAACGGCCGGATGAAGGTCAACGCTAACGGTCAGGAAACCGAATACTATGCATATGTCAACGGCAATACAGCTTTGATCTACGACAGTAAGGAAATGATCGAAGACCTGAAGGAAATCTATTCGCAATACCGCAATTCCACAACGCAGGGTCAATAAGACTCTGCCTTTTCTTTCCCGTGATATAATGAAAGCAGAAAGCAGAAAGCAGAAGGCAGGGATGACGATGCGCAGAAAAGGAAGCTTTATCGTCGCATTGCTTGCGATGATGGTGATGCTGAGCGCTTGCGGCTGGCTGGATCAGCTGTGGATTCTGGCCAAGACGAGCCGGGCGCTGACGACGATGGAATCCGTGACCGCAGACATCACGATTGAGGCTGAAGGCAAGGCTGGCAACCGCTATCTATGGCTGCCCTATCATGTTGCCGGACAGGGTGTGCTGCAGGGACGGATGGAAGAACCCGCAGTCAATCTGGATTTGCGCTGGCAGGGCGGCAGCGGCGTGCTTCAGATTCCGCTGCATGTTCAAGCTCAATGGTGCTGGCAAGAGGACCGCTGGCAAAAATATGATCTGAATCAGAAACAATGGGTTGATCAGCCGGGGGCCGAACCAGCCTTGCCGGATTGGAAAGCCATTCTGGCTGTTTTGAAAGCCGGCCGCTGGTCGATGCAGGAAACGATCGGGAACGTCCGCTGTGCCGAGGTCAGTCTGACGCTGGATGCAGTTACGGCCGCAGCTTATTTCAAAGAATGGGGTCTGGAAGATCCGATTGCCGCGATGATCGAAAGTCAAAAAACGCTGACTGTTCGGTTCGCGGTAAAGGAGGAAACCGGGGAACCCGTCCGCTTAACGCTGGACAGCGGCGGAACGGAGGAGCTTTCCGGCGATTTGTCGATGACGCTGGATCAGCTGCATATCCAGGCTGATTTTTCACAGATCGACCAAACGACCTGGGTGCAGCCTTAAATCTGTTCATCGTTCTGAATTTCTGGAAAAAATTCATTTCCATTGACAAGGCAGGAAAACCGGTGTATAAAAGAGGTACATACAAAGACCAGGACATGATCGTTTCAGAACTTGGATCAGAGAGGTTTCCGGAAGGTGCGAGGAAGCTGAAAAGGGAAATGGTTACCGCCTGCGAGTATCGCTTTTGAAAAAGCGACGATTCTCATCGTTATTGAGCTTGAGTGCCTGTTTCATGGAAGAAACAGGAAATAAGGTGGTACCGCGTTGAACAACGTCCTTAATCAGGGGCGTTTTTTTGTGGTCTTAGAAAAACAGGAGGAAGGAACTATGATCAACATTAAAGAAGACGAGCATCTGCATGTGCTCAACCACAGCTGTGCGCATTTGTTGGCGCAGGCTGTCAAACATCTGTATCCGCACGCAAAATTCTGGGTTGGACCGGTCATTACCGACGGCTTTTACTACGACATCGACTTGGGCGACGATGTGCTGCATGAGGAAGATCTGGCGAAGATTGAAAAAGAAATGAAGAAGATCGCCAAGGACGGCAAGCGTATTGTCCGGCATGAAATCTCGAAAGCGGAAGCGCTGGAGATGTTTAAGGACGATCCGTACAAGCTCGATCTGATCGGGCACATGGACGAGGACGATACGGTGATCAGCTGCTACTCCCAGGGGGATTTTACCGATCTGTGCCGAGGCCCGCACGTTGAGAGCGTCAAGGAGCTGAAGCATTTCAAGCTGCTGAAAGTCAGCGGCGCGTACTGGAAGGGCGATGCCAACAACAAGATGCTGCAGCGGGTTTACGGCATCTGCTTCGATACCGACGAGGAAGTTCAGAACTATCTGAATTTCCTGGAAGAAGCGAAGAAGCGCGATCACAAGAAATTAGGCCGCGAGCTGGATCTGTTTATGATGAGCGAGTATGGCCCGGGGTTCCCGTTCTTTTTACCGAACGGCATGATCCTGCGCAATGTGTTGGAAAACTACTGGTACGAAGAACACACTAAGGAAGGCTATCAGTTCATCAAGACGCCGATCATGCTTTCCAAGGAATTGTGGGAGCTGAGCGGACACTGGGCAAATTACAAGGAAAACATGTATACGACGATGATCGACGACCGCGAGTTCGCGATCAAGCCGATGAACTGTCCGGGCGGAATGCTTGTGTATAAAAACGGCCTGCATTCCTATAAGGATCTGCCGCTGCGCGTCGGCGAGCTGGGACAGGTCCACCGTCACGAAGCCAGCGGCGCCTTAAACGGATTGTTCCGCGTCAGAACGTTCACTCAGGACGACGCGCATATCTTCATGCGCGAGGATCAGATCGAGAGCGAAGTAGTCCGGCTGATCAACTTCATCGACCGTGTGTATTCGGTGTTTGGCTTAAGCTATGAAATCGAGCTGTCGACACGGCCGGAAAAGAAATATATCGGATCGATTGAAATCTGGGATAAAGCGGAGGCGGCGCTGGAAGCGGCGTGTCATGCAGCGGGCAAGGCCTGCAAGATCAATCCGGGCGACGGTGCGTTCTACGGACCGAAGCTGGACTTCCATTTAACGGACAGCCTGGGACGGGTCTGGCAGTGCGGCACGATCCAGCTGGATATGAATCTGCCGGAACGCTTTGATCTGACATATGTCGACGCGGACGGTTCCAAGAAACGTCCGATCATGCTGCACCGCGTTATCTTTGGCTCGATCGAGCGCTTTATCGGCATTCTGATCGAACATTACGCCGGTGCTTTCCCGATGTGGCTGGCGCCGCAGCAGGTCGTCATCGTTCCAGTGCATCATGAACGGCATCTGGACTATGCGAAAGAATTGGAAGCGATGTTGTTGGCCAAGGGCGTGCGCGTGAAGGTCGACGGCCGCAACGAAAAGCTGGGCTACCGCGTTCGTGAAGCGCAGACGCATAAGATTCCGATGCAGATTGTCGTCGGCGACGGTGAGGTTGAAAACAACACGGCGACGGTTCGCCGGTATGGCAAGAAAGACTCCGTTACAATCAGCAAAGAGGAACTGCTGGAAAGCATCCTCAACGAAATTGAAACGAAGGCGCGCGTATGAAGAAATGGCTTTGTTTCCTCAGCGTTCTTGCGCTGACGGCAGGGTGCGCCGCCAATCCTAAAACACCGGAAGCAACTCCGGAAACATCGCCGGAGCCGACTGTGGAAACCACGCCGGTTTCCTTGTCGATCCTGGGTCCGACCGGAGCTCCGGCGCTGGCCTTGATCGCGCCGATGAAGGCGGGACAGGATGTGACGCTTGTCGACGGTACGGATGTGCTGCAGGCCGCGTTCGTCAATCCGAATCCGGAATATGACGTGATCGTCGCGCCGAGCAATCTGGGTGCGAAGCTGGCCGCCAATGGCAAAACAACCTACCGGATGGAAAGTATCTTAACCTGGGGAAATCTGTATCTGGTCGCGGCGGATGAAGCGGCCTTGGAAAACGCGGGTGTCTTTGCGGCTTTCGGCGAGGGTGCGGTGCCGGGTAAGGTGCTGGAAACCGTTTTGCAGGCTAATCCGGTTACGCCGGAAATCACCTGGTATGCCAGTGTGGCGGAAGTCCAGGGCGCTATGCTGGCAGGGAAAGCCGACGTAGCGCTGATGGCGGAGCCGGCGGCGACGGCGACAATCGCCAAAGCGAAGGAGAACGGTCAGGAACTGAAGATCGTCATGGATCTGCAGGAACAATGGAAAACGGCTACCGGAACCCAGGGCTATCCGCAGGCGGCGCTGTTTGTCCGTCAGGATCTGCCGGAAGAAAAGAAAGCAGCCGTTGAAACCATGCTGCAGTCGATGCGCGATTATCTGGCGCAGGCGGAACAGGATTCGTCGATCGTTGAAGCGGATATTGAAACACTGGGTGCTCAGACGCTGGGCGTGCCTGGCGGCGCTGTGATCGCTAAGACATGGACGCGGATGAATCTCAACATCGTTAACGCACAGGAAGTCCAGAGCGAACTGGAATCCTTCCTCACGCTGTTTGAGATTACGGAACTCGCGGGCATACTGGCGGAATAAAACAAAAGATTCACTGAGAGAAGGTCAAGCCGGCCTTCTTTTTTTTGGATTGTAAAAATTTTGTTAAGAAAAGAAATAATTTTCAGAATGTGTTGAAAACGAATGAAAACAAGCGATATAATAGAAATCAGAGAAAGGGTGGTACACCAATGACGATGGACTTAAACGAACGGATTTTTTATTACTTTAACGAACTGACAAAGATCCCGCACGGTTCCCGCAACGAAAAACAGCTGAGCGACTGGCTCGTTCAATTTGCGAAGGATCATGGCCTGCGCTGGATTCAGGATGAGATGAACAACGTCATCATTTATAAAGCCGGCACCATTGGTCTGGAAAAGGCAGGCGCGGTGATTCTGCAGGCGCATATGGACATGGTCTGCGAGAAGGAAGCGGGCGTGGATTTTGACTTTGAAACGCAGGCGTTGAATACTTATGTGGAGGACGGCTGGCTGAAAGCCCGCGGCACGACGCTGGGGGCGGACGACGGCGTGGGTGTCGCGATGATGCTGGCGCTTCTGGAAGCGGATCAGAAACCGCATCCGCCGCTGGAATGCGTGTTCACAGTGATGGAAGAGATCGGCCTGAATGGCGCGCAAGGGTTAAAGAAAGACTATTTTACGGCGAAACGGATGATCAACATGGACTGCGGCGGCGAAGATAAAACCGTGGTTTCCACCGCGGGCGGGTTAGTCTGTACGATGACGATGGTGCGACCGCAGGAAAAATTGGAAGGCATCGGCTGGAAATTGACGGTTTCCGGACTGAAAGGCGGACATTCCGGTTCCAATATCGACAAGGAGCTGGGCAATGCGAACAAAATCGCGGTTCGCTGTCTGCGGGAGCTGGTCAAAAATGAGCTGGGGGTCTGGATCGCGGATTGGGACGGCGGCAATAAGGACAACGCGATTCCGCGCGATTGCTGGATTCGGTTCGCCAGCCAGGATTCGCGCAAGGTTCAGAAGTGCGTCGAGCAGGTAGCGGAACAGGTAAAGGCGGAGCTGAAGGCCAGCGATCCGGACGTTGCCATTACATTGGAAGCCGATTCTACGATCAGCGCGGTTTACTCCGCACAGGATTCGAAAGCGTTCATCAATTTCATCACCGTCCTGCCAAGCGGTCTGCGCGCCAAAAGCATGGCGATTCCGGGCCTGACCTGGGCTTCAGAAAATCTGGCCTCGATCAAGCGGCGCGGATCTAGTCTGATCGTCACAATTTCGATGCGTTCAGCGCAAAAGAGCTGGATTGAAAAAATGAGCGATGAACTAACGATCCTGGCGGGATTGTATGGCTGGACCTGCAGCTTTGCCAACGGTTATCCGGCATGGGATTATTGTGAAAAGAGCGCGATGCGGCAGAAGCTGGCGGCCCTGGTTCAACAGAAAACCGGGAAGGAATTAAAAACGGAAGCCGGCCATGGCGGCACGGAATGCGGCGTGTTCTGCGAGATGATTCCGGGGATTGATATCGTGACGATCGTACCGGAAGCCAGCGGCGCGCATACACCGCAGGAAAAGCTGAACCTGGCGTCATTTAAACGGACATACGACCTGCTTTGCGAGCTGTTGGCGAGCCTGGAAGATTAATGCTTTATTCTGATTAGTTTTTGCTTGGCAAGGGGGGGATGCGTATGGATCTGGATCTGATTTACGATTATTTTGACGAGGAACGTCGCTTAACCGCGACGCCGGCCCGAAGCATTGAACTGTTGACGACGAGAATGCAGATTGCGAAAGTGCTGAAACCGGGTATGCGGATTCTGGATGTAGGAGCTGGAAGCGGAGCCTACAGTCTGGCTTATGCCCAGGAGGGCTATGCGGTCACCGCGGTGGAACCCGTAAAAAAGCACTGTGCGCTCATGAAGGCGAAACGCCGGCCGGCCATGGATCTGACGATCCTGGAAGGCAATGCCCTCGATCTGACGATGCTGGAAGCCGCTTCGTTCGACGTCGTCCTGTGTTTGGGACCGCTCTATCATCTTGCGCATGAAGCACAGCGGACACGCTGTCTTGAACAGGTGCTGCGCGCGCTGAAACCTGGCGGATCCGCATTCTTCGCTTTTATCAATAACGATATGGTGTTCATAACGGAAGCGATGGTCTACAATCCGGATTTTCTGGACAACGGCCGGTATGACCGCAGCACGTTTAAGGTGGCGGATATCCCGTTTGTTTTTCTGACGCTGGATCAGGTCCTCCGCTGGCTGGCTACGCTTGGCTGGAAACCGGCTCAGGTTTTTGCCGCGGACGGCATGGCCGAGCTGCTGGCGGACAAAGTGAACGCACTGAGCGCCGAACAGTTTCAGCAATGGCTTGCGTTTCACTGGGCGATGTGCGAGAAGCCGGCGATGCTGGGCGCGAGTAATCATGTTGTTTTCAGGCTGGATAAAGTGTGAAAAATATCGCAAAAGGGCGGAGCTGACCGCCTTTTTTGTGCATGGATTCGCAAGGTCGGGAAAGGGCGAAAAATGGGAAATAAAGATAGCGTTTTCATTCAGACTGATGATATAATAAATCCATGAGAAAACAGCGAGCCGGTTTGAAAAAAGAACAGTTCCTTACGATCGTGATCCTGATGATCCTCTGGCAGCTGCTGGCGCTGAGCGTCAATAACGACATTTTGATCCCGATGCCTCTGGACGTGGCGCGGCGGATGCTTGCGGATGTATCGCAGCCGGCTTTCTACGCGCAGACGCTGAGCACTCTGGGGCGGATGCTCAAAGGCTTTGGAATTTCGCTGATCCTCGCGTTGGTCTGCGGGTTTGCGGCGGCGACGCAGCCGGTGATCCGGCGCTTGATCGAACCGCTCGAGGTGATCGTCAAAACGATTCCCAATTTGTCCTACATTATGATTTTCCTGATCTGGCTGGGCAGCGAAGGCAGCGTCATGGTTACCAGCTTCTGCGTGCTGTTCCCGGTCTTTTATACAGCGGTTTTGTTAAGCCAGGATCTATTGGACAGCGAGCTGCAGGATGTGCTGCGATGCTACCCGGAAAGATCTGTGTCTGTTTTCTGGAAAGTACGTCTTCCGCAGGCTTTGCCGCATCTGTTGGCGGCGATGAAAACCGGCTTCGGCTTAGGTTTGCGGGTCTGCGTCATGGCGGAGGTGCTGACGCAGGTGAGAGTTGGAATCGGCCGGCAGATGTCGTATGCGGCGCGGATCGCGCTGGATATGACGGGTCTGTTCGCCTGGACGCTGTGGATTATTCTGATCAGCGCGGCGGCGGACGGCTTGTTCAGCTGGCTGCAGAAAAAGGTTGAATCATCCCTGTGATGTTTTCAATATAGAAACCCAAATAACACGTGGAGGTGAAAGGATGGGGAAACTCAACGAACAGTCGGTGCAGGTCATTGATCGGATCGTCGATCGGCATCGCGGCCGGCCGGGACCGGTGAAGCTGATGCTGCACGACGTCCAGAAAGAGCTGGGCTATATTCCGTTTGAAGCAATGGAGAAAATTGCCGCAGCGTCAGGCGTTTCAGCCGCCGAGGTGTATGGCGTCGTCACGTTCTATACGCAGTTTACGACCGAACCGAAGGGCAAGCATGTCATCAATGTGTGCATGGGCACAGCCTGTTATGTCAAAGGATCGGCGGATTTACTGCAGCGGATTTGCGATCTGACCGGTACGAAGGTCAATCAGACAAGCGCCGACGGTCTGTTTTCGCTCGATGCAACGCGCTGCCTGGGGGCATGCGGATTAGCGCCGGTAGCGATTCTGGACGATCAGGTATATGGCAACGCGACCAGCTCCACCGCGCTGGAGGACCGGATCAAAGCGATCATTAAAACCGAGTCCGGCGTTCAGTAAAAGAAGAAAGAGGAGAAGCACATGAAATCATGGAATGAACTTCGCGAACTCCGGGCGAGCGCGGCGAAGGAAATCGCATTGCGCAATCCGGGAGCTTCGGCCGCTGCGGGGCCGGAACGGCTGCATGTTTTAGTCTGTGCCGGCACCGGCTGCACATCGTCATCTTCGGCGTTGATCATGGAGCAGATGCAGCAGCAGTTAACCGCCCGCGGTCTGGATCAGGAAGTCCGCGTCATCAAGACCGGCTGTTTCGGTCTGTGCCAGAAAGGTCCGATCGTTGCGGTCTATCCCGATAAAATTTTCTACTGTCATGTCAAACCGGACGATGTCGGCGAGATCATCGAACAGCACTTCATCGGCGGGCAGCCGGTAAAACGGCTGGAGATGAACGACATTGACGAAATCACGCAGGAAAAGATCTTTGATATCGACAAGATCCGCTTCTATGCCAAGCAGCAGCGGATCGCGTTGAAAAACTGCGGTCAGCTCGATCCGGAGAATATCCGCGAATATATCGCCCGCGACGGCTATGAAGCGCTGGCGAAAGCGCTGCATGAAATGCAGCCGCAGGAAGTAATCGACGAAATTAAGAAATCCGGCCTGCGCGGCCGCGGCGGCGGGGGCTTCCCGACCGGTGTGAAATGGCAGTTTGCGGCAGATCAGCCGGCGGGCGACAAGTATGTTATCTGCAACGCCGACGAAGGCGATCCGGGCGCGTTTATGGATCGTTCGATTTTGGAAGGCGATCCGCATGCCGTCTTGGAAGCAATGGCGATCGCGGGCTATGCGATCGGCGCCCAGCAGGGTTATGTGTATATCCGCGCGGAATACCCGATCGCGGTGAAACGCTTGCAGATTGCGATCGAACAGGCGAAGGAACTCGGTCTGTTCGGTGAGCATATTTTAGGTACGGACTTCAGCTTTGATATCGAGATCCGCCTGGGCGCGGGCGCGTTTGTCTGCGGTGAGGAAACCGCGCTGATCCAGTCGATCGAAGGCAAGCGCGGCATGCCGGTGCCGAAGCCGCCGTTCCCGGCGGTCAGCGGCGTCTGGGGCAAGCCGACGATTATCAACAACGTCGAAACCTATGCCAATGTGGCGCAGATCATCCTGAAGGGCTCCGGCTGGTTCAATGCGATCGGCACGGAGAAATCCAAGGGTACCAAGGTCTTTGCGTTAGGCGGTAAAATCGTCAACACCGGACTGGTTGAGATTCCGATGGGCACGACGCTGCGCGAGGTGATTTATGAAATCGGCGGCGGCTGCCCGAACGGCAAGAAGTTCAAAGCGGTGCAGACCGGCGGCCCAAGCGGCGGCTGTTTGACCGTCGAGGATTTGGATACGCCGATTGACTTTGACAATCTGATCGCTTTGGGCTCGATGATGGGGTCCGGCGGAATGATCGTTTTGGATGAGGACAACTGCATGGTCGACGTCGCGCGCTTCTACATGGAGTTTATTGTTGACGAATCGTGCGGCAAATGTACGCCGTGCCGCGTCGGCACCAAGCGCATGCTGGAACTGCTGACGGATATCTGCGAAGGCCGTGGAACGATGGAAACGCTGGACGAGCTGGAAACGCTGGGCAAGATGATCAAAGATACCGCATTGTGCGGTTTAGGTCAGACCGCTGCCAATCCGGTGCTGTCGACGCTGCGCTTATTCCGCGACGAATATGAAGCGCACGTCAAAGAAAAACGCTGCCCGGCCGGTGTCTGCAAGAAGCTGCTGCATTACTCGATCGATCCGGAGAAGTGCCGCAAATGTTCGATGTGTGCCCGCAACTGTCCGGTCGGCGCGATCAGCGGCGTTCCGGGCCAGAAACCATATGTGATCGACCACGACAAGTGCATCAAGTGCGGCGCTTGTATGGAGACCTGCCGCTTCGGTGCGGTCAAGCGCGATTAAGGAGGGCCGCGGAAACATGACGAAAATTAATTTAAAGATCAATAATATTCCGGTTCAGGCCGAGCCGGGTTCCACCATTCTGGAAGCGGCGCGGGCTGCAGGCATCCAGATCCCAACGCTCTGTTATTTAAAAGACGTCAACAAGACGGGCGCCTGCCGTGTCTGCACGGTTGAGATCAAAGGCGCGAAAAGCCTGGGCGCCGCGTGTGTATATCCGGTCAGCGAGGGAATGGAGGTCTTCACCAATTCTCAACGCGCTTTGGAAGCGCGTAAGCACACCGTCGAGCTGATTCTGTCCAACCATTGCGGAGATTGCCTTTCCTGCATCCGCAACCAGAACTGCGAGCTGCAGAAGCTGGCGCAGCAGCTGGGGATCCGCAAGGTGCGTTATGAAGGGGAGAAAACACCGCCGACGTTTGACGAGGTTGCGCCGGGGATCGTCCGCGACACGTCCAAGTGTGTGCTGTGCGGACGCTGCATTGAAACCTGCAAGAAGGTTCAGGGCCTGGGCATTCTGAGCTTTATCAACCGCGGCTTCAACACCAAGGTCGCACCGGTCTTTGATAAGAGCTTCAACGACGTCAACTGCATGCAGTGCGGCCAATGCGTCAACGCCTGCCCGGTCGGCGCTTTGTTTGAAAAAGAAGACATTCACCGTGTTATCGAAGCGCTGAACGATCCGGATCAGCATGTCATCGTCCAGACGGCCCCGGCGGTACGCGCGGCGTTAGGCGAGGAGTTCGGCCTGCCGATCGGCACGCGCGTTACCGGCAGGATGGCCGCAGCGCTGCGGCGGATCGGGTTTGACCGCGTCTATGATACCAACTATGCCGCGGATCTGACGATCATGGAAGAAGGCCATGAGTTCATTGAGCGCGTCCAGCATCAGGGCGTGCTGCCGATGATCACGAGCTGTTCGCCAGGCTGGATCCGATATTGTGAATTTGAATATCCGGATCTGCTGGAGCATTTGAGTTCCTGCAAGTCGCCGCACATGATGTTCGGCGCGATCCTGAAATCTTATTACGCACAGACGCATAATCTGGATCCGCGCAAGATCACGGTCGTTTCCATCATGCCGTGCACCGCGAAGAAGGCGGAGGTTGTCCGTCCGGAAATGCGCAAGGATGGCGTGGCGGATGTGGACGTTGTCCTGACGACGAGAGAATTAGGGCGGTTGATCAAGATGTATGGAATCAACTTTGAGAATCTGCCGGATGAAGATTTTGATCAGGATATGTTCGGACAATATTCCGGAGCCGGCGTGATCTTCGGCGCCAGCGGCGGGGTCATGGAAGCGGCGCTAAGAACCGTCAAAGAAACGCTGGAAAACAAACCGCTCGATAGTCTGGACTTCACGGTTGTCCGGGGCATGGAAGGCGTGAAGACGGCAGAGCTGGAGGTCGCAGGAATGCAGGTCAAAGTTGCGGTCGCTTCCAGTATGAGCTGCGCTAAACCACTTTTGGATGAAATCCGCGCCGGCACCTCGCCGTATCATTTCATCGAGATCATGGGCTGTCCGGGCGGCTGCATCAACGGTGGCGGTCAGCCGATTATCAACGCTTCGATCCGCAACGGCTTCCGGCCGATTGACTGGAAGAAGGAACGGGCAAAGGCGTTATATGATGAGGATGCGCTGCAGAGCGTGCGTAAATCGCATGAGAATCCGCAGATCATCGCGCTGTATGATCAATTCCTGAAAGAACCGGGAAGTCCGCTGGCACATGAGCTGCTTCATACGACCTATTCTAAAAAAGAACGTTTCAAATAAGACAGTTGTTAAAAGATAAAGCAAAGAGGGAAGGACTTCATGTTTTTCCTTCTTTCGCTTTTTGCGGAGGGAGTGCGGGACATTGAAAAAGATTTTAAAAGGTATCGGTGTGATGATCGCCGGGCTGATCGCTTTGATCGTTAGCTATGGGATTTTTATGCAGGTCAATTATTACCGGATCGCGGATTATCAAAGCTTGGAAACGGTGAACAATCCGCCGGCGCGGCTTGATGTTGATCAGGAGTATACGCTGATGACGTACAATCTTGGCTTTGGAGCGTATTCGGACGACTATTCTTTCTTCATGGATACCGGAAAGATGAAAGACGGGAAAGCGACGCGGGGAAAGCATGGCCGGGCTTTAAGCAAGGAAGCAGTGATTGCCAATACGCAGGGCAGTCTCGCCCTGATCCAACAATCATCGCCGGATTTTATATTCCTGCAGGAAGTCGATGTGAAGTCGTCGCGGAGTTATGGCGTCGATCAGGCGGCAATCCTTCGCTCTGCATTTTCGGGGTATGGCAGCGTCTTTGCCTTGAACTTCCATAGTCCGTATTTAATCGTCCCGCCGCAGGAACCGCATGGTTCGGTGCAGTCCGGATTGTTGACGCTGTCGAATTGGCATGTGGATGAAAATGTGCGGCGGCAGTTTCCTGTCGACGGCTCTTTTATTACAAAGTTTACCGACTTGGACCGGTGTTTTCTGATCAGCCGGTTAGGATTAGATAACGGAAAAGAGCTGGTGCTGATTAATGTTCATCTGTCAGCCTACGATCAGGGAGGAACGATCCGCGCGCAGCAGCTGGCCTTGCTTAACCAAGTGCTGATTCAGGAGCGCGAACAGGGAAATTATGTGATCGCGGGCGGTGATTTTAATCATGACATCGCCGGTACGTTGGATTTCTTTCCTTCCCAGCAGCAGGTTCCGGATTGGATTTTTGCGATGAACACCGCGGATCTGGCAGAAGGGTATCACTTTGTTCGGGCAGATAACGCCGATGAAACCGCGACCTGTCGCGGCGCGGATATTCCGTTTGAGGCGGGGGTCACGTACCAGGCAATTGTCGACGGATTCTTGGTTTCGGATAATCTTACGGCGACAGCGGAGAATATCCAGAATGACTATCGGTATTCCGATCATAATCCGGTCGTATTGGAATTCAGAATGAATTAGTTGAAGGTTAGAGCGTGATAGAGGGGGCTCCGGCATAATGGCCGGGGTCTTTTTTTATGAATTTGTTAGGAATTGCTTCGTTATAATTATGTGGCTGAATAACCATACAGGACATGAATTTGGTTGTTGATTACATTTAAGCCCCTTTTTATGGCAAAAAAATCACACATTTTTTGACAAACAAAATTCAATGCCAAAAACTGGTAGAATCGTTTATTTTTAATACATGTCCCATTATAAATGGCTTATTTCCTTGTGTCAATAATAGTGTACATTATCTGACGGTTAGCGACTGTTAGAGATTTCGCAGGGGGCGAAGGAAGCAGTTCTTTTTTTATGAACTGATTCCCATCGAGAGAGGGGGAGCAGCATGACCAAAGGTGAAAGCATCGAGCTTAGAACAAGGATATCGGTATCATTATCAATTAAAAAATGGGTCGGCAAGGGGATTAAGCGTCTCAACGATATCCTGGCGGGGATTGCCGGATGTCTGCTTCTGATTCCGCTTTACTTCTATGTCCGCCATAAAAATCATCAGGAAGGCGACTATGATCCGGTGTTCTTTAAACAGACACGGATTGGCAAGGATGGCAAGCCGTTTGAAATGATCAAATTTCGATCGATGATTCCGAATGCAGAAGCCATCCTTGAACAGTTGATGAAGACGGATCCCAAGATCCGGGAAGAATATACAATACATAAAAAATTAAGACAGGATCCGCGCATCACCACGGCGGGTGAATTTCTTAGAAAGACGTCGCTCGATGAATTTCCGCAGTTAATCAACGTTCTGAAGGGCGAAATGACACTGATCGGTCCGCGTCCTTATCTGCCGCGGGAGAAAGAAGATATGGGCGAATATTATAATCAGATTATTCAGGTCAAACCCGGCTTAGGCGGGTTGTGGCAAGTCCGGGGACGAAGTGATCTCAGCTTCCACGCCCGCTGCGAACTGGATAAAGAATATGTCGAAAACTGGAATTTGCTGTGGGATTTCAAGATTCTGTTGAAAACGTTGCAGATTGTCCTTTTAAGAAAGGGGGCAATGTGATGCGCTGGTATTTTGTTGAAGTTGAAAAGCATCATGAGGAAGATGTCCTGGAATTAATGAAAAGCTCACCTTTCGAAGCTTTCCTACCCAAGAAACAACGTTATTTCAAAAAGCAGGTATTGGTGACCTGGGTAGAGCGCCTGTTATTTCCAGGAACGATCATGATTACCAGTGATTTTCCTCAAGCTGAATTTACAAAACAGTTCAACGAATGGCTTTCTCAGCATTCCGATATATCTCAGTGGATTCATTTAGAAGAAAAAGAGTATTTCTCCCTCCAGGAAGATGAACGGCTTTTCCTGAATTCATTAATGAATGAACAGCATGTAATTCCGATTTCAAACGGCTTCTTAAATGAGAAGCAATTAATTGTCGAATCCGGACCTTTGCAAGGATTGGAATCGCGGATAAAGAAGATTGACCGGCATCAGCGAACCGCGCAGGTTCAGTTTCAGATCTGCGGCCAGTTGATGTTGCTTTACTTGGGATTGATTGTTAAACAAAATGATTGAATTTGATTTGGATAGTTGCATGGGCACTTCCAATTCAGTTTCATGGTTATTTTTTACAAACTCATCGGAAGCTTGAGGTGGCGAAGCCTACCTTTTTTTATTAATCGACAAGGATGTGACAAAATTGAAGAAAAAACAGAAAAGAAACAAAACAAAGATTTTGTTGATTGTGGCGGGTACGTTAATAGGTTTAATCGCTGTGATTGGCATCAGCGGAAATTTGTATGTAGATTCTTTATTAAATAAGACTAACCGTTCAAAGAAACTGACCGATGAACAAGCAATGGTGAATCAGGAAGTTAAAGATCAAGTGCAGGACCACAAGATTGTAAATATCGCTTTATTCGGTTCCGACAATCAGGATTGGAACGAGTGGACTGATACTGAAATGCAGCGGTCCGATGCGACAAAGATTATCTCTTTAGATTTTAACGCAAAGAAAATCAAAATCACTTCATTGCAGAGAGATACTCTAGTCTATCTTCCTGAACCCTACAATGATTATGATAAATTAAATCATGCCCATTGGCGCGGAGGTCCAGAATTAGCGATTCAGACGATCAATTTGAATTTTGATATGGATATAACGCAATATGTCGGATTCAGCTTTGAAGCGACAGTAAAGTTGGTTGATTTGGTCGGCGGAATTGATCTTTATCTGACAGCCGAGGAAACACATCAAAAGATTCGTGATTTACAAATTGACGGCGATGACGGAGTTTATCATCTGAACGGTCAACAAGTGAAAGAGTATTGCCGGATCCGAACCATTGACGATGACTTTCATCGCATGAAACGTCAGAACACCGTCATTATGGCCATCCTGACAGAACTCAGAACAAAGAATTTCTGGGAACTGATGGATATCGTTGAAGACATGATGCCTTGGATCGAAACGAATCTGACTAACGATCAAATTAAGAATTATATTATGAATCTACTGACCTTTGATTTAAAACATATTGATCAATACCAGATTCCTTCTGCTGGAATGGAAGCCATCTACAAAACCGTAGAATATAATGATTTCAGTCCACTGTATATAATGGATAGCTATCAACAGATGGTGAAGGACATTCATGAGAACATCTATGAAATGGAAAATTATCAGCCAAGTACAAAGGTAATTGAACTTGAGAAGTCAATCTATGAGAAATTCGGAGGACCTGAATAAGGTTCTTTTTTAGTGAGAAGAGAAAAGGGAGAAAAGAAAAATGAACGAGAACGAAGAAATTGAAATCGATCTGTCGCGAGTGTTTGAAATCATCAAAAAACATTTTAAACCTTTCGTACTGATCATTCTGGCCGCTTCCATTGTGGCTGCTTTGATCACACTGTTTCTGATACCAAAAAAATATACGGCGGAAGCAAAGCTGATCATTGTCCAGAAATCTAATCCGGACAGTCAACAGATCAGCTATAACGACCTTCAAACATCACAAAAGCTGGTAAATACTTATAGCGAGATTTTGAAGAGTGAAGCGATCAGTGATGAAGTGATTCGAAATCTGAAGTTAGAAGACTTAGATACGGAAGGGTATCAGAAAATTGTTAAGATCAGTTCAGTGAAAGATACGGAAGTCATTACGATTGCAGTAACATCAAAAGATCCAAAAGAAGCCGCAGTGATTGCGAATGAGATCGTGGATGTATTTCGAGATAAGATCTATTCTATTATGAACATTGAGAATGTAACAGTTTTAAATTCCGCAAAAATTCCAGAGAAGAAATCCAGTCCATCAAATATTAAAAATACAATGATTGGTTTCTTGCTGGGCTGTGTTATTGATGGCTGCATTGTTTTATACATTCTATTGAATGATCGAAATATCCGGACCGAAGAAGAATTAAAACAGATTTTTGATTATCCGATTATCGGTTTAATACCTGATATGACGCATGGAATAGGAGGTGCAGAATAATGTTAAGAGTTGGAGAAGAATTAATTACTATTCTGGATCCTGAATCTTCTGCATCCGAAGCTTACCGAATATTAAGAACCAATATTCTGATGCGGAACTTCGATCGGGATATGAAAGTCATCAACATTATTTCAACAACTGCCCAGGAAGGAAAAACGACTTGTGTTCTCAATCTGGCTATGGTATATGCCCAATTACAGAAGAAAGTCTTAGTCATTGATTTAGACTTACGCATGCCAACGATTCATAAAAAACTGAAGTTAAAGAATAAAAAAGGTATCTCGGATATCATCGGGCATCAAGCAGAATTTGAAGAAGTGGTTCTACAACCTTATGAGAATGTGGATGTGATTACCGCAGGAACGAAGATCCCATTTGCTTCCGAGTTTATCCAGTCAAACGCTTTGAAAGAATTCATTGAGGAGAGAAAGAAAGAATACGACTTAATCCTTTTGGATTGCCCTCCGGTTGGATTGGTGACGGATGGCATCGTGGCAGCTTCTTACTGTGATGGAACGATTCTAATCTGTGCCTCGAATCGGAATGACCGGAAAGAATTACTTCGAGTCAAAGATCAGTTAGAACAGACACAAGTGAATGTCATTGGAATTGTGATGACGATGATGCCGGTTCAACGAAAATACTATAACAGCTATGGTTATCGATATAGCGATACACAGAAAAAGACAACACAGAAGAAAAAGAAGAATTCAATCCTTTCATCCATCACGAAAAAGAGTGATAAAAAGAAATGATTGATATTCATAGTCATTTGATTCCAGGAGTGGATGACGGAAGTCAGAGCCTAGAAGAATCACTCTCTTTATTGAAGCAAGCTGAACGAGATGGTATCACAGAATTGATTACAACTCCGCATTTCATGAAAAATGGTGAATTCAGGATGAAAGCGTCAGAGCTTGTTAAGCGATTCAATGAACTGAAACAGGCTTATAAAGGTCCGATTAAGCTTCATTTAGGGAATGAGCTCTATATTCACCCTGACTTACCAGAACTATTAGAAAGGGGAGAAGTCTTAACCTTAGCTGAATCAGATTACATCCTAGTCGAGTTTCCATTTCAAAATTATAGAGATGAATATGATGAAATTCTCTATGAGCTGGCACTAAGATATCGAATCATTATCGCTCATCCTGAACGTTATCGATATGTTCAGAATGATCCGAACTTTTGTCTTCGATGGCTGAATGAAGGGTATCTGTTACAAGCAAACCAAAACAGTTTATTTAAGAAAGAAACAAAGAGAGTGCTCATTCTAATGATCGAACATGGCTTTATTAGTTTTGTAGCCAGTGATGCCCATAACGTACATCGACCTTGCTTACTCTCAGAAGCAAAAGCATTTCTTGAAGAAGAATTTGGAAATACTATAGCATTTCAACTGATTGAGGAGAACCCAAGAAAGATTTTGAGTAATGAAAAGATTCTTCATTATCATCGAAAGAAAATTCAGAAAAAGAGACGAAAGTTGAATTTGAATATATTCCAGAGAACAATTTAAAAACCCATTAGTGCTCTTGAATAATTGTTTAAAAGTCTTTAATTGAAAGAAGTAGTTTGGGATATAGGGATATTTATAAAATGGAAAAAAATTAATCATGAAATCAAAATTAGCTGAATTCATATTGCTGTAACTTGCCTAAATTTATACTATTTTTCTTAATGGTCTACTAGACTGGGTTCTTACTCGGATTTAGGCGAAGATAAAAAGGGCAGGCAAGATATAACGCTTTATTTTACCTGCTTCTTTGTATGGAAATTCTATTCCTACCCTAAACCGAGTAAGAATCATAGACTATGTAGGTTCTTTTGTTTTATTAGGCTTAACTATAAATGCGATATGAGATAGATGTTGCTTAGTAAAGATGTGGCATGATAGAAATAAGAAAAGGCAGAGAATTAAAAACTTATCTCTATGTTTTTCGTATCTTCTTAGGCGAAAAATTAATGAAAATCCCGTAAATACAGAACATTGAGTAGACATAAAGAAGGTGGGCATGCCGCATTAAATAGAGAAAATCTACCTATTGTTTTAGATGAAGAAGAAAAAGTTTCAAAATCGTTTTGATGTTGGTTTTGATGAAAATGAAAGTCTCCATGATGGGACTATTTGGGGGAAGCGCATAGTAAATGATGAATGAAAAAGCAAACAAAAAGAAACTGAAAATAGCGATGTTGGGGCAAAAACGAATTCCGTCGAGAGAAGGTGGAATAGAAATTGTTGTAGAAGAATTATCTACCAGAATGGTTGTGTTGGGACATCAAGTAACCTGCTATAACCGTAAGGGACATCATGTAAGCGGCAAAGAATTCGATGATAGTGCATCGAGCGAGTATAAGGGTGTTCGCCTTAAATCAGTCTGTACTATTGATAAGAAGGGGGCTAGAGATATAATAGGGTCAACCAAGAAAACCTACGATAACTAAATGGTTTTGACGGCTTGAGTTGTCCTTCAAATGTTTTATTTGTTGAAAAACTGCAAGAAGCGGGAAATCCTGAGGGTTATATGTAGGTGGCTTTTGGAAGCTCTGTTTTGACCCACAAAAAGGAGCAGCAAATAAAGATTGCAGGAGAGTTCAAGCCTACGGTGGATTGCCTTTGTGCGATCCGCCGTGGGTTTGTTGCTGTTTATATAGAAAAAGTGAGGAGTGCAGGATGTACATGAATGACGGAAATAAAACGAAAATCAATCTGAGAAACAAGAGTGTTTTTATCACGGGTGTAGCTGGTTTTATCGGTTCTAACCTTGCAAAGAGACTGCTCTCCACGGTGGAGGGTGTCAAGGTTGTGGGTCTGGACAACATGAACCACTATTATGATGTGCGCCTGAAGGAAGCACGTTTGAACGAATTGGAGCAGTTTGACAATTTCAGCTTCGTAAAAGGTAATCTGGCAGACAAGGCTATGATCGAATCTATCTTTGAGCAGTATAAGCCGGAAATCGTAGTGAACCTCGGTGCGCAGGCGGGTGTCCGCTATTCCATTACGAACCCTGATGCCTATGTGGAAGCAAACTTGATTGGCTTCTATAACATTCTGGAAGCCTGCCGCCATTCTTACGATGAAGGGCATACTCCGGTGGAACATTTGGTTTATGCGTCGAGTTCTTCCGTATACGGCAGCAATAAAAAAGTGCCGTACAGTACGGATGACAAGGTGGATAACCCGGTATCGCTGTATGCAGCGACAAAGAAGTCCAATGAACTGATGGCACATGCCTATTCTAAACTGTACAACATTCCTTCCACGGGTCTGCGCTTCTTCACAGTATACGGCCCTGCTGGTCGCCCGGATATGGCGTACTTCGGCTTTACTAACAAGCTGCTGAAAGGCGAAACGATTCAGATTTTCAACTACGGTAACTGCAAGCGTGACTTTACTTATGTGGATGATATTGTCGAGGGCGTTGTCCGTGTGATGCAGGGTGCGCCGGAACGTAAAAATGGTGAAGATGGTCTGCCCGTTCCTCCGTATGCAGTTTATAACATCGGCAACCAGAACCCGGAAAATCTGCTGGACTTTGTACAGATTTTGCAGGAAGAACTGATTCGTGCTGGTGTTCTGCCGGAAGATTATGATTTTGAAGCACACAAAAAATTGGTTCCGATGCAGCCTGGTGATGTGCCTGTGACCTATGCAGATACTAGTGCGTTGGAGCGTGACTTCGGATATAAGCCCTCTACCAGTTTGCGCGAGGGTTTGCGGAAGTTCGCTGAGTGGTACGCAAAGTTCTACAAATAATGAAGAATAGGAAAATAAACCGATGAAGTGTGTTGAGGTTTACAAGGAATTATATCATCAGGAGCCGTTTGATGTGGCGTTCTGCCCGTACCGTATCAGTCCGCTTGGAGCGCATATCGACCATCAGTACGGAAAGATCAACGGTCTGGCAATCGACAAGGGAATCCACATGGCCTACCACCCGAAACAGAATGGTGTGGTGGAGCTGCAGTCGCTGAACTTCCCGAAGCGTGCCCAGTTCTTTGTAAATGCAGTGCCGGAAGAAAAGCAGGGAGACTGGGCTGATCATCTGCGTGGTGCAGCAAAGATGCTGGGAGAAAAGTACCGCCTGAAAGTTGGTCTGTCGGGCATCATCGAAGGCAGTCTGCCGATTGGCGGCTTGTCCTCGTCTGCATCGGTCATTATTTGTTTCTTATCCGCACTGTGCAAAGTGAATGGTATCCATCTAGAGCCGATGGAGATGATTCTCACGGCGAAGGCCGCAGAAAACCAGTATGTTGGTGTTGCTTGCGGCAAACTCGACCAGAGCTGTGAGGTTCTTTCCAAGAAGAATCACCTGCTGTATCTCGACACGAAAGATGACAGCTATGAGCTGATTCCTACCAGTGAAAAGATGAAACCTTACAAGGTGGCGATTTTCTTCTCTGGTTTGGAGCGTTCACTTAAAAACTCCAAGTACAATCTGCGGCAGGACGAGTGCAAGGCTGCGGCCTATGCACTGATGGGCTATGCAGGCATGGACTATGACACCTTTGCAAATACCCGACTGCGCGATGTGCCGTATGAGGTGTTTGAAGACTATAAAGACCGTCTGCCAGAACTGTGGCGCAGACGAGCAGAACACTATTATAGCGAGTTCGCCCGTGCCGAAAAGGGTGCAGAACTGTGGCGTAAAGGTGATTTGGAGGGCTACGGTCAGCTTGTTTTTGAAAGCGGAAAATCCTCTATTTACAGCTACGAGTGTGGCTGCGATGAACTGAAAAAATTGTATGAAATCATGGCTGATACCGACGGTATCTACGGTGGCCGCTTCTCTGGCGCAGGTTTTAAAGGCTGCTGCATGGCACTGATTGACCCGGACAAGGCCGAAGATATTGAAGCAAGGGTCACAGCAGAGTATCTGAAAGCGTTCCCGGCACTGGATGGAAAGTATAGTTTCCATTTGTGTGAGAGTGCCGATGGCGTGGAACTGTAAGGAGAGTACATAGATGAAATGTTTGATTTTGGCAGCGGGCTATGCTACACGGCTTTATCCGCTGACGGAGAATTTCCCGAAGCCGCTCCTGAAAGTGGGCGAGAAATCTATCCTTGATTGGTTGGTGGATGATCTGGTGGACACCACCGACATTGACGAATTTGTGGTGATTTCCAACCACAAGTTCGCACAGCATTTTGAGGATTGGAAAAGTAATAAGCAAAAGACGCGGCCTTATGAGATTATTGTGCTCGACGATGGTACAAGCACCAATGAAACTCGTCTGGGAGCAGTCAAAGATATTCTACTGGCGGTAGAAAAGCTGAGTCTGGCTGATGATTTGCTGGTTATGGCTGGCGATAATGTGCTGGATTTCAGCCTTTCAAAGTTCGTTGATTTTGCCAAGGAAAAGAATACTTCCTGTGTGATGTGCCACGAGGAAAATGAACTGAAAAAGCAGCAGAAAACGGCGATCATCACGTTGGATGGCAATGACCTGATTACCAGCTATGAGGAAAAGCCGAAAGAGCCGAAAGGAAATCTGGCTGTGCCGCCGTTCTACTGCTATCGTGCCTGTGATGTAAAGCGGATTCAGGAAGCACTGGATAATGGCTGCGGCTATGATGCACCGGGCAGCTTTGCCGCATGGCTGAGCAAGCAGACCCCAATGCACGCTTACGTTATGCCGGGCAAACGGTATGACATTGGCGATATTAACAGCTATGAGTATGTGAAGAGTGTGTTCTCAAGATAAGTATACAAGGGAGAAAGTAATAATGAAGGAGTTTAAAGATTTGAAAATTGCCGTGGCCGGTACGGGGTATGTTGGGCTTTCGCTGGCAGTGTTGCTGGCACAGCACCATCAGGTAACGGCTTTGGATATCGTTCCTGAGAAGGTGGAGATGATCAATAACAAGAAATCTCCGATTCGGGACGAGTACATTGAGAAGTATCTGGCAGAAAAGGAGCTGGATCTGACTGCAACTCTGGATGCCAAGGAAGCGTATTCTGATGCGGATTTTGTTGTCATTGCAGCTCCTACCAACTATGACAGCAAGAAAAATTTCTTTGATACCTCTGCAGTTGAAGCGGTTATCAAACTGGTAATTGAGTATAACCCGGAAGCAATTATGGTGATAAAGTCCACGATTCCTGTTGGCTTCACAGCAAGTGTCCGCGAAAAATATCACTGCGACAATATTATCTTCAGCCCGGAATTTCTGCGTGAGAGCAAGGCTCTGTATGATAACCTTTACCCTTCCCGTATCATCGTTGGTACGGATGTAGAAAACGCTCGGCTGGTAAAAGCTGCACATACTTTTGCTGAATTGCTTCAGGAAGGTGCAATCAAGGAAAACATTGACACTCTGTTCATGGGTTTTACCGAAGCAGAAGCGGTTAAGTTGTTTGCTAATACTTATCTGGCTCTGCGTGTTAGCTACTTCAATGAACTGGATACCTATGCAGAGATGAAGGGGCTGAATACTCAGCAGATTATCAACGGCGTCTGCCTTGATCCGCGTATCGGTACTCATTACAACAATCCCAGCTTCGGTTACGGCGGGTACTGCTTGCCCAAGGACACTAAACAGCTGCTCGCAAATTATGCCGATGTACCGGAAAACTTGATTGAAGCAATCGTTGAGAGCAACCGCACTCGTAAAGATTTTATTGCGGATCGGGTGCTTGAAATTGCTGGTGCTTATGAAGCAAATGATAGCTGGGATGAGAGCAAGGAAAAAGAAGTTGTGGTTGGCGTTTACCGTCTGACGATGAAGAGCAACAGCGATAACTTCCGCCAGAGTTCCATTCAGGGAGTTATGAAGCGCATCAAGGCAAAAGGTGCTACGGTCATTATTTATGAGCCTACCCTAAAAGACGGGGATACATTCTTTGGTAGCCGTGTCGTTAACGACTTGGAAGAGTTTAAGAAACAGAGCCAGGCAATCATTGCAAACCGTTATGACAAGTGTTTGGACGATGTGAAGGATAAGGTTTATACACGCGATATTTTCCAGAGAGATTAAAAGAGGTGCAAAATGAAAGTAGTTATTCTTGCCGGTGGTTTTGGAACCCGAATTTCCGAAGAATCAGCATTGAAACCCAAGCCTATGATTGAAATTGGAGGTATGCCGATTCTGTGGCATATCATGAAAACTTATTCCGCGTATGGTTATAACGAATTTGTTGTTTGTGCTGGGTATAAGCAGCATGTGATTAAGGAGTGGTTTGCTGACTACTTCCTGCATACTTCTGATATCACCTTTGATTACACAAACGGTAACAACGAAATGATTGTCCACAATAAACATGCTGAGCCTTGGAAGGTCACGGTGGTGGATACTGGTCTGAATACCCAGACCGGTGGGCGAGTGAAGCGAGTTAGGGACTATATTGGAAATGAGCCTTTTATGCTCACCTATGGTGATGCAGTGGGTGACGTTAATATTACGGAGTTGGTCAATTTCCATAAGGCTCATGGCAAGATCGGCACGATGTCTATGTACAACTTCGGACAAAACAAGGGCGTTGTGGAAGTCGGAGCCAACGGTGTGATTGATGCATTCCGGGAGAAATCCGACATGGATGGGGATCTTATTAATATTGGCTTTATGGTCTTTCAGCCGGAATTGTTTGATTTGATTGAGGGTGACTCTACCGTATTTGAAAAAGGTCCGCTGACCAAACTGGTTGAGCAGAAAGAATTGGTAGGATATATCCACAAAGGTTTCTGGCAGTGTATGGATACGTTGCGGGAAAAACAGAAACTGGAACAACTCTGGGAAGCAGGTAATGCACCTTGGAAAGTGTGGAAGGAATAATGGATACGTTTGATTTGAGTTTTTATAAAGGAAAAAAAGTTTTTGTTACCGGACATACCGGCTTCAAGGGGTCTTGGCTGTGCAAGATTCTTGCAAATGCTGGGGCAGTTGTCACGGGTTATTCGTTGACTCCGCCTACCAGCCCTTCTCTATTTGAGATTGCTGGGATTGAGCAGGATGTGCATTCTGTGATTGGCGATATCCGTGATTACAAAGCATTGAAGACCGCTTTTGATGAAGCTCAGCCGGAAATTGTGTTGCATTTAGCAGCACAGCCCATCGTTCGTGATAGCTATAAAGATCCTGCCTATACATATGAAACAAATGTAATGGGTACAGTGAATATTCTGGAATGTGTGCGCAATAACAGCTGCGTGAAATCTTTTCTGAATGTGACAACTGACAAGGTTTATCTGAATAAAGAATGGGCTTGGGGTTATCGGGAGAATGAAGAGCTTGATGGTTATGATCCGTACTCCAATTCCAAATCTTGTTCTGAACTTGTCACACACTCTTATAAAAATAGCTTCTTTAACGATAATCATGTTGCTATTTCTACTGCTCGTGCAGGAAATGTGATCGGTGGTGGCGATTTTGCGAATGATCGCATTATTCCAGATTGCATCCGTGCTGCAATCAAGCAGGAAGATATTGTAGTAAGAAATCCGTTCTCGACCCGTCCGTATCAGCACGTTCTGGAGCCGCTGTATGCCTATCTGATGATTGCTGCAATGCAGTATCAGGATGCAAAATATGCAGGCTATTATAATGTGGGTCCTGACGATGTTGATTGCTTCCAGACGGGGGCACTGGTTGACTTGTTTGTGAGCAAATGGGGCGATGGCATGAAATGGGTCAATCGGTATGACGGTGGCCCCCATGAAGCAAACTTCTTGAAACTGGATTGTTCCAAGTTAAAGACCACTTTTGGCTGGAAGCCCCATTGGAACCTCGATACGGCGATTGAGATGGTCGTAGAATGGAGTAAGTGTTGGGTAGAAGGCGGAGACATTCGCGTATGTATGGATAACGAAATTGCTGCTTTTTTGTCGGTGGGAGAATAATATGAAAAATGTGATTGTTACAGGTGCCAACGGTTTTATTGGCAAAACTTTGGTGAATGCATTGCTAGAAAAAGGCTATCATGTGGTAGCTTTAGACATTCGATTTGACGAAGTGCTGGCAAATGATGATCGGGTCACTTGTGTAAGCGTGCTGAATAAGGAAGTTTCGGAACTGGCAAAGGAGATCCCCGCGGAGGATTATATGTGCTTCTTCCATCTGGCATGGGCTGGGACTTCTGGCCCGGCGCGTGCAGACTATGCAGTTCAGTTGAATAATGTAAAGCTGGCTTGTGATTATATCAAACTCTGTGCTGAAGTGGGCTGCAAGCGTGTGGTTTATGCTTCCAGTATCAATGAGATGGAGACCTATGAGTACCTCCAGTCGGATGATATTGAACCTGCCGGTGGTTATATTTATGGCACAGGCAAACTCGCTGCTCATCTAATGGGTGAGACGGTTGCAAAATTGAATGGTGTAGAGTTTATCCCTGTCATTATCACGAATATCTACGGCGTTGGCGAAAAATCTGCCCGGATGATCTACACTTCTATCAACAAGCTGGTGCACAAGGAACACTGCTCTTTCACTGCAGGCTATCAGACTTACGACTTTATCTATATCACTGATGCAATCAATTCCATTGTTGCAGTGGCTGAAAAGGGCAAGGCATTTAACCGGTACTATATTGGCTCCGGTGAACCCAAGCCTTTGCGGGAGTTTTTACTTGAAATGCGGGATATTGTGGACCCGACAGCAGAAATCGGACTGGGAGATATCCCCTTTAAGGGCGTAGACATTTCCTACAGCCAGTTTGATTTGAAAAAAGTGGAAAGAGATACCGGCTATATCAATCAGATTCCTTTTGCAGATGGTATCAAAATGACGGCGGACTATATCAGAGGTGAAGCATAATGGTACAGAAATTTGATTTTCAGGAACTTGATCTGAAGGGTGCCTATTTGATCAAGCCCTTTTATGCAACGGATAACCGGGGCGGTTTGATCAAGGACTACAATGTGGACACGTTCAAGGCAAATGGGATTGACCATGATCTGAAGGAAGTGTTCTATACAATTTCTAAGCGCGGTGTTATCCGGGCAACCCACTTTCAACTGGTAAAGCAGCAGGCTAAGCTGGTGCGCTGCATTTCGGGCCATGTCTATGACGTTATCGTTGATTTGCGCCCGGATTCTCCTACTTTTGGCCAGTGGCGTGGTTTCCACCTGACAGGCGAAAACACCAATATGCTGCTGGTGCCGCAGTTCTTTGGCCATGGATATCTGGTCATAGAGGATTCTGTGGTCAGCTATAAGTGCGCCGAAGTTTTCTACGGCGAAGGCGACTCTGGTATTATGTATAATGATCCGGATATTGGCATCGAGTGGCCTTTTGAGCTGATTGGGGGAAAAGAAAATCTGATCATCAGCGAGAAGGATTTGAACTTGATGAGTTTTATGGACTACTGTGAGAAAATGCGATGAGAAAGGAAAAAAATATGCCCGCAATTTCAGTTGTAATGCCCGTTTATAACACCAAAGAGTATGTGGGAAAAGCTATTCAGAGCATTTTGGATCAGACTTTTAGTGATTTTGAATTTCTGATTATTGACAACGGTTCTACTGACGGTTCCGGGGATGTAATTGCCCGCTATGCTCAGGCAGATTCTCGAATTCGTGTTATTCACAACGAGAAGAATGTGTTCATTGCAGAGGCAAGAAACCGTGCATTGGAACTGGTTCAGGGCGAATATCTCAACCTCATTGATTCGGATGATTGGGTTCTACCAGATATGCTGGAGACCATGTACAGCAGAGCAAAAGAACACGATGCGCAGTATGTGGTTGCGGGCTACTTTATGGATTATTATGTAAACGGTCGCAATGAAAGCTATGCTGTTTGCCCGGATGACAAAGATTACGAGCAGAAGGAGTTCCGGGAGAATGCCATTCGCTATCTGACCCGCACAATTCTGACGGTACCATGGAACAAGTTGTACAGTATTCCCTACCTTAGAGAACATAATATTAAGTTCCGCAACACCAAGCTTGAAGACCACCATTTTAATATGGATATTTTGATGGATGTGGAACGGGTATCCATGGTCAGCAAGCCTTTCTACCACTACTATCGGTCTCGACAGGGAACCGACTCAGAGCTGGTCTACAACCAGTTCCTTAATCAGAAAAAGCGAGATCATATTGCCCACACACTGGAAGTCTATAAACACTGGGGAATTCAGGATGCTAATACTATGGGACAGTTGGCTGACTATCATATGGGACGTTTGGTACAGTGTGTTATGCAAACTGTTGCCAATCAGCAGATCACAAAGAAAGAAAAATATCAGGAATTACAGAAGATTATTGACGATCCATATACGGAATTTGCAAAAAGAAATGCACTGAATGCATCAAAAAAAATAGCCATTTTGAGTATTCCTATTAGAATGAAAAGCAAGAAATTGTGCTACTTAATGGGCTGGGGAGTTGCAAGATTCAAGGCAAACTTCTCAGAAATTTATTATACAATGCGTGCTTCCGTAGCGCAGGGAGCATTACGTGTTAAGTGAGGCAACCAGATGAAGGTTTTGGTAGTGTTGACCGGTGAACTGTGTTTTGACGGGATTACTAATTCGGTTCTGAACTATTACAGAGCTATGGATCGAAGCGGTATGGAGATAGGTATTGTATCTGCCCGGGGCACCAATGAGGAGATGAGAAAAAACTTTGAGGATATCGGATGTACGGTTTATCCGCTGGAAAATCGGGATTCCTGTCCTGCAAAATACTTTGTGCAGCTAATAGGAATCATCAAACGTGGAAAGTATGACATCCTACATGCACACGGAAATAGTGCAACCTTGGCTATCGAAACCACGGCGGCATATCTGGCTGGCTGCAAGGTGCGCATTATCCACAGCAGGAATTCTTTTTGCGAACACACAAAAGCCGATAAGTTACTCCGTCCATTGATGTATGCCACCTATACCGATGGTTTTTCATGCGGCGAAAAGGCAGGTAAATGGCTTTTTGGCAATCGTCCTTTTACGGTGATGAATAATGGAAAGGAGATTGACCGATTCCTATTCAAGCCAGAGGTTCGGAAAAGTTATCGAGAAAAGCTGGGTGTCTCCGTGGACACGATTCTTTTGGGGCATGTTGGATTGTTCCACAGACAGAAGAATCATCCGTTCCTGATTGATGTTTTTGAAGAAGTCTGTCGGCATTCGGGGCAATATAAGCTTGTACTGATTGGTGAGGGAGAAGATCGAGGCAAAATTGAAGAAATGGTGAGGCAGAAAGGCCTGACGGATAAGGTTATTTTCTTGGGGCGTCAGTCTGATGTGGAAAACTGGATTCAGGCATTGGACATTATGGTATTTCCTTCACTGTTTGAGGGAATGCCCAATGTGGTGTTGGAGTGGCAGCTTGCCGGTCTCCCAGCCTTGATTTCGGATGTCATAACCAAAGAATGCGGTATTATGGATACGGTGTCCTATTTGCCCTTGGAAAACGGCCCAGCATACTGGGCAGATCAGATCCTGCATACCCCCCTCAATGACCGCGAGAATACAAAAGAAGACATCCAAAAGCGTTTTATCGAGGCAGGATTTGATATTAAGGAAAATGCAAAAGTTCTAAAGAATAAGTATATTGAGTTGCTGGAGAAATCAAAATGAAATACAGTGATATTATTAAAGAAATCAAAGAACCACGACGATTGTTTCTAAAAATGCTTCATCGCTATCCGGAAACATTTAAGTGGGTGGATGATGAAGCATATCTGAAATTCGTGTACAGGATCGCGCTCGGAAAAAAACTTAATCTAAATAATCCAAAAACTTTTAATGAAAAGTTACAGTGGCTGAAGCTTCACGATCGTAAGGATATTTATACTACTATGGTGGATAAATATGAAGCAAAAAAATATGTAGCAGAACGTATCGGTGAAGAATATATCATTCCCACATTAGGGGTATGGAATCATTTTGATGAGATAGATTTCAATGCACTGCCAGATCAATTTGTGTTGAAATGCACCCATGATTCAGGGGGGCTTGTTATTTGTACAGATAAAAGCAAATTTGATAGGGAAGTTGCACGAAAAAAAATTGAGCATAGCTTGAAGCGTAATTTTTACTGGTTTGGTAGAGAGTGGCCCTATAAAAATGTTCCAGCAAGAATTATTGCGGAAAAGTATATGAGTGAAGATAAAAATGACACAGAAAGTACTTTTAATGAAATAAACGGTGGACTGCGAGACTATAAATTGTATTGTTTTGATGGAAAAGTTAAACTTTACTTAGTTACAACAGATCGCAGTAAAGGAGCAACAACAGGAGATTATTTTGATGAGCAAAATCGTCATCTCGATTTAATTTGGGGATTTCCCAATGCAAAAACGATACCAGACGTTCCCAATAATATTGAGAAGATGAAAGAGTTGGCAGAAATACTTGCTGCTGGAATTCCGCAGTTGAGAGTGGACTTTTACTGCATACATGATAAGGTGTATTTTGGAGAGTTGACTTTTTTCGATGGAAGTGGATTTGACGAGATAGAGCAGGAGTGTTATCGCGATTTGTTGGGTGACTACATTAAACTTCCTACATTAGTATGAGAGAATAATGCTTAGAAAAAGATTTTACCGCACAGACAGTAAAAAATGAAAGATCGTGCAGTATGAACGTTAAAAAAAGAATTGACGAATTTATATCTATAAAAAACACATTCGGCTGTCCGTTTGCTTTGAAATGTTACTTGTTACGAGTGAAATCATTTGCAAGCTATGAGCAGTTTGTGTTTGATTTCCTAGAAGAAGAGTTTTCAAATCTGATTCAAAAGTATAAAGATATCCCTGATGCAACAATGCCGAAGAGCGAAAGTAGTAATATTTGGACATTGTGGTGGCAGGGATTGGAGCAAGCACCGGAAATTGTAAAAGTTTGCCTAAAAAGTCAGCGAGAAAATATGGTTTCCAAGGGCTTCCAATATACTGTTATTACGAAAGATAACTGGAAGCAATTCATTGATCTGCCAAAACATATTATTGAAAAGATGGAGAATGGGAAAATAACACTGACTCATTTTTCGGACATTATTCGCGCTGAACTTCTTAAACAATACGGTGGAATCTGGATCGATGCTACGGTCTTCTGCAATAAGAAAATAGATTTGAAGCCGGTGACCGAATTGTTTACAGCAAAGTTTTCTCCAACACCCAGATCCTTGACATTGGGTAGATGGACGGGCTTTTTAATTGGGGATAAACAAGGATCGAAGTTGTTTTCTTTTATGTCTGAAGCTTTTTCACAGTATTGGGAGAAATATGACTCTCTTGTGGCGTATCTTCTGATTGACTATATTATTGCTATTGCATGTAAACATTTTCCGGAGATACGAAAAGAATATGAACAAATTCCGGTCAACCAGACCGGATTGTGGCTGATGCTTTACGAAATGAACAAGCCATATGATAAAAATAAATGGAATCAGGCCATCCAAACAGCAGACTTCTGGAAACTGTCTTATAAGGACGAATTTAATGGCGGGTTGCTGAAGGAAAAAACAGAGCAGGGAGAACTGACAAATTGGGGATATTTAGCAAAGGTAGCAAGGTGTGAGCGCAATGGAGAAGACTAAAGTTTTGCATATCGTGGGTGCGCTGAATCTTGGCGGTGCAGAAACCATGATAATGAATATATTTCGGAATATCGATCGCTCCAGATTTCAATTTGATTTCTACCTTTCCGGTAATTCTGGCGGTTTCTATGAAGAAGAAGTCCTGCAGTTGGGTGGACGAATTTTCAATGTGGGACGGCGGAAGAAGCACCCAGTTAATTATTGCACAGAATTGTTTAAACTGATTCGAAAAGAAAAGTACGATGCAATTCAGATTCATGCAACAGATGCTATGGATGGATTGCCTGCATTCATATCTTGGCTAGCTGGATCAAAGAAAATATGTTTGTTTAGTCACAATACAAGAGGTCAAAGCATGCAGAGTCAAAAAATCATGAGAGCAATGTTTATGCCTTTTGTGACGCACCCGCAAGCATGTTCAGATATGGCAGCAGAGTGGATGTTTGGGAAACGGGCAAATGAAGCTGAAATCATACCTTTGCCAATTAATTGTGATTTGTGCGTTTATGATCAAGAATTCAGAGAAAAAGAACGATTAAGACTAGGACTAACTGATAAAAAAATAGTTGGTCATATCGGACGATTTCAGACACAGAAAAATCATGACCAACTGATTGATATTTTTGCAGAATTGATGAGAAAAGATCCGGAGTATCGTTTGATTTTAATTGGTGTGGGAGATCTCGAAGAATCTATTCATAAAAAAGTCGAAAATCTTGGCATAGAAGAATATGTGCTTTTTATGGGACAAGTAGATAAGGCATGTAGAATGTTAAGTATATTTGATGTCTTTTTACTCCCGTCATTATATGAGGGCTTTCCTACTGTATTACTGGAAGCGCAGGCAAATGGGCTTGAATCTGTTGTATCAAATACAATAACTCCATCAATTAAGTTGACAAATCTGGTGCATTTCGTTGATTTGGAAGATTCAGCATCGTATTGGGCTGATCAATTGATAGAGCATACCTGTGAAAGGCATGACACAGAAAAATTTAACACAGTGATAGCAAAGGACTATAGCGCACCGAACGTTGCAGCTAAGTTCAGTAGCATATATCTAGGAGAATGATATATATGAGAGAAAATGCGTTAATTAGCGTAATCGTTCCGATTTATAAAGTGGAGCGATACTTGAATAAATGTCTAGACAGTATTGTTAACCAGACTTATAAAGAATTGGAGATTATTCTAGTTGATGATGGTTCTCCGGATGGTTGCCCTAAGATATGCGATGAATGGGGCCTAAAGGATTCCAGAATTAAAGTTATACATAAAGCGAATGCAGGACTTGGATTGGCGCGAAATAGTGGGTTGGAAGTTGCAACAGGTAAATATGTTGCATTTATTGATTCGGACGATTTTATTGATCTGAATATGATGGAACGACTCTATGAAGAAATGGTCAAGCGAAATGCCGATACTGTTTATTGTGGTTTGTGTAGATATGATGAGGATGGAAATGTAATAAAAGTTCCCATGCTGTATTCGGGCGAGTCGTTTTCGGATGATGAGATTGTTGAAAAAATCCTGTTGAGAATGATTGGCAATAAGCCAGAGAATAATAACGCACCAACTTTCTTTATGTCTGTGTGGCACGGCTTATATTCAATGTCCATTATTAAAGAGCATAATATTCGTTTCCCATCCGAACGAATTTTCATGTCAGAGGATTTGAGTTTTCACATTGACTATTTACAGCATTCTCAACTGGTATATGTTCTTCCGGACTGCCTTTATTTTTATCGTGTAACACAGGGATCGCTGTCTCTTGCTTATGATAATAATAGATTCGACAGAATCAAGTCAATGCATTTACAAACGGTGAAAAAGCTGAACCTATTTCTAGAAGAAAAACAATACCAACAGATTGAAATGGGGAGATTTCTAAATCTTGTAGGAGGGCAGATTTATTCAATTGTTAGAAGAAATGAAAAGAATATGTTGACGAACGTTAGAAAAATAGTATCAGATAAAATGGTACAGGACTGCTTGCACATTTACGATTATAATAAAAATCCGTGTGGAAAGAGAATATTTAATTTTTTAATGGAAAAAGAATGGACCGTATTACTGATTTTTGTAGTTAGAATTAAAAATCTCTTGGCAAAAAGTGCTTGGGGGGAAAAATGCTAATTAAGGATATTTGTAGAAAACTGCGTTTTGATCATAAAGCAACTCCCGATAGTTCTTTTGAAGAGATTGCTTTGTATTGCGAAGAAAAGTGAATTGATTAAAATCGGGAGAAAAAGGATGATTGTAAGTAAATTCACGATAATTTCTATTTGCTTGTATGCGATAACATTTCTTAACATACGTTATTTCTCTGGATATTACATACTTAGAGATGCATGTATCGCTGTGGTTGCAATATATTTGTTTTTGAATATAAAACAAATATACAGAAAATGTAGTAAAGGCATTGTTGTTGCTATTTTACTGTTCATTGGATTGTTAAGTGTTTCGTTTTACTTTAATTATGAGAGTGCAAAGCCTCACAGAAACGATTTAATTGTTTTTTCAATTAGTCTACTTGAGATTTTTATGTGTTTGAGTTTTAATTCAGACAAAAAGAGAATGTCTGAATTAATAGATGTTTTTTACAAACTACAGTTATTCTTTGTACTGCTTAACGATATGTTAGTATTTGCCACACCAGACTTGGTTGTGAAATACAATGAGTGTTATTTGTTGGGAGATAAGTTTACAGTAGGATATCAGCATATATTGTTAATTGGTCTCCTTTTGACCAGGGTGGCAATGAGGGGAAAGAAAATTAATACTAATGTGATAATGAAAATTATTGGTTTAACATTATTGACTTTTTCTGTTGCAACTGTAACGAATAGTGCAACATCATTGGTACTAATACCATTATTCGCACTGTTTGTTATATTGAAAGCAAAAGGGTATGGCTTTATTTACAGTAAAGTTGGATATATGACTATTTTAACACTAAGCACCTTGTTTGTAGTATTCTATGGAGTTGTTTTAAATATTGCACCTATTCAGCTACTTATAACGAAAGTTCTGGGTAGATCACCAACGTTAACTACAAGAACCATGATTTATGCACTTGTTCCTACTTTGCTTGAGGGAAAACTTTTATGGGGATATGGTTATGGAACTTCATATGATTTGATGTTTTCACAGTACTATTTTCCAAATACTCAAAATGGTATTTTGGAATGGATTTGGCAAGGAGGGGCGTTCGCGGCTATTGTTTTAATCATTATAATAGGGAACTTGGTAAAATATGTGAAAGAAAACAGTAAACAATCAGGCAAGTATAAATATTTGTATGCGATAGCATGTGTGTTCGCGGTTATTTCATCAATTGAAATCATCATAAATTTGCAGTATTTGACATTGTTAATCATTGTTTACTACCTTTCAAAAAGTTCTTCTAATGGTGCAGTGGAAATTCTGGAGGAAGATATATTGATTGTATAAGGAGAAAACATATGTCAAAGTCGATTGCAAAAAATGCTGTATTTAATATGGGTTATAATGCGGTTTCAGTGATTTTTCCTTTGGTTACATCCGCATATGTGGCAAGAACTTTAGGAGCATCAGGCGTAGGGGAAGTTTCATCAGCGCAAAATTTAGCTACCTATTTTACAATGATAGCAACTCTCGGTATTCCTTCATATGGTGTTAGAGCTATTGCACAAGCTAGGATACATGAAGAGGAGTGTAATAGAACATTTTCGGAATTGTTTGTTATTAATCTCTTTTCAACGGTTTTTTCACTTGCTTGCTATGCAGTGCTGATTTTGAGTTTAGATAAGACGCTGTTTTCCAACCCGTTGCATGCTATTTTCGCGTCCTTGATTGCGATGAGTATTTTTAATATAGAGTGGCTATATCAAGGATTTGAAGAATATAAATACATCACGATTCGCAGCATTTTAATTAAAATTATTTCTTTTATTCTTATATTTCTGTTTGTAAAAACTGAGGACGATGTAAATTATTATGCGATTGTTATTTGCTTTGGATCTGTTGGAAATTATTTACTGAATTTAAGCCAACTGAAGAAATATGTGAGTATCACATTTAAGGGACTTGATCTGAAACGACATTTTAAACCTATTATTACATTTTTCGCAGCAGTAATAGCAGTGGAGGTATACACGCTGTTAGATGTAACAATGCTGACCTATATGTGTCATCCGGAGAATGTTGGGTATTATTCTAATGCTTCCAAAATAGTAAAGATAGT
The DNA here is from genome assembly GCF_015558105.1 of Holdemania sp. 1001095H_141210_F2. Classification (NCBI taxonomy): domain Bacteria; kingdom Bacillati; phylum Bacillota; class Erysipelotrichia; order Erysipelotrichales; family Erysipelotrichaceae; genus Holdemania; species Holdemania sp. 1001095H_141210_F2. The sequence goes on along the minus strand of NZ_JADNPO010000004.1, from coordinate 162,101 downwards.
TGCCAACACCATAACGGCAATTGGGGCAGTATTGCTGCCAAGGCTGAGTCTATATTTTGCAAGTCGTGATGAAAAGCAAATTAAAAAGCTGATTTCCAATTTTTTTGACGTTATTACTATGTTCTCTTTGCCTTGCTGTATCGGAATTTATCTAACAGCAGATGAACTCATCTCGGTACTATTTGGCACAAGTTTTTCGCCTGCAGCAACAACCATAAGGTTTTTGTGTCCGTTGGCTGCATTATTGCCTTTGTCTGGAGGTATTTTTGCACAAATACTGCAGACATCCGGAAAAGAAAAGTATTATTTTATGTGTGTATGTACGGGGGCCGTTATAAATATTGTATTAAATGCATTGTTGATTGGCAGATTACAAGAAAATGGCGCAGCTCTTGCATCGGTATTAACGGAGCTTTGTGTTAATATTGTTATGCTTGCATTCGCTCAAAAGGTAATACGTATTGATTATATATCAAGGGACTTTATAACATCGCTAATGTCTTGTGTGTTGCTTGTTGTATTGGTGAAAATGGTAAATCTATTCGTTCCAATTCACTCTGATTTGTTACTCTTGCTTATTGAAGTAATAGTTGGTGTCGTTGGATATTTAACAGGGCTACTTGTTTTAAAAAACAGTAAATGCTATATGATTTTGAAAAAAATCCATATCATTAAGTAGGGCGGTAAACGAATCATGAAAAAATGTGTATTTATAATTCCTTACTTTGGACAATTTAAAAATTATTTTTCGATTTTCCTTGAGAGCTGTGCTTACAATACGGATTTTGATTGGATTATTTTTACTGATAATGAGGATTCATTTGATTGGCCTAGCAATGTAAAGAAAATCCGGATGACATTTGAAGAAATCAAGAGTAAGATCCAGGATAAATTCGACTTTAAAATTAGGCTTGATGCACCATATAAATTATGCGATTATAAACCAGCCTACGGATATGTATTCGAGGAAATGATAAAAGAATATGACTATTGGGGATACTGCGATTGCGATTTAGTGTTTGGCTCAATGGATGATTTCTTGTCTGGTGTTTTGGAAGCGGGCTATGACAAATTGTTTGCAGGTGGTCATTGTACTATATATAAAAATACCTGTGAAAACAACCGTCGATTTATGACTGCAAGCTCTCAGTATGGAAAATTATATAGGCAGGCATTTACGAGTGAAAGAATTTTTGCGTTCGACGAAATGTACTACGGAGTAAATGTGCACACATTGTTCTTGGAAAATGCGGCTCGCGTATGGACAACAGACTTTGCATTCAATATATCCACAGAATCATATATGTTTAGACGTAAATATTTTAATGAAGAAAGCAATACTTGGATAGAAGAACCTACTAATAGCTATATTGTATTTGACAGGGGCCATCTATATGCTAGTTCAATGAATAAAAAATGGAAATCAGGAGAGGAGTATTTATATGCTCATTTTCAAGGAAGAACGTTTAGCATAGATGATAATACCAAGAAAAATCCAGATGCAAAAATTGTATTTATGCCTGGAAAAATTTTCTACTATAATGGGTATCCGTCCTTTTTGACTCTGCTAGTTTGGAATGTTAAATGCGTTTCGTTTTCGAGACTAAAAGAATATTGCAGAAAGGTCAAACGCCATTTATTTAACCCCCAATTTATCCCCGTTGATCATAATCCATATGAAGAAAAAGCTGTTGGAATTAGCGCAATAAAATAAGATAATAGAAAAAATGAAGGATATAACTTGTATAAAGAAAATCATCATATGGCTGCCGGCTGTTATTATTATTATAATGATTTTTATATTGACGTTTCAATCACCTGAGAAAACTGGAACTTTATCTATGGAGGCACAAGAAGCAGTTGTTTCTACAGTTTCAAATGTAGGGGTGGAACGAAAAAAACTAATCCAGTGTTGGTGGTATGATTTTAATAATTTTCGAAGACTGGCTCATATAGTGGAATACTTTCCGTTGGGAATAGCGGTTGTAATTCCGTTTCGCATTGTGTACAAAAAGAAGCCGGTCCGCCTTAGCTTTCTTGTGTGCGCGTTGGTTTCTCTAATTGATCAGAGTCTGAAGGGAATCTTGCCGACCAGAGAATTTGATGTAAAGGACATGGTTCTGGATTTGATAGGGTATGCTATGGGAATCTTGTTGACAGCAATACTCATCAAAATCTGCTCAAAAAGGAAGATAAGAGATACTTAGCGGGACGCTCTATCGGACGCAGCGAAGAAAGAAAATGTAATTGAAAACGAACACTTCGCTTAGCCGATAACGCGATGCGGAAAAAGTATTTCACAATATTATTGTAGCTTTTTATCGTTTTGATAGAATATTAATTGCTGACCGTTCTCTGCATTTATGGGTTGGCGTAAATATGAATCGTCTGACCGCATGTCGAAAAAGAGACTCCTTTAAGATTTTTATAAATAAAGCTAGGAACTGGAGAGAATATGAAAACAACATTACTTATCATGGCGGCTGGTATTGGCAGTCGCTTCGGAACAGGAATAAAGCAGTTGGAGCCGGTGGATGCTTCTAACCATATCATCATGGACTACTCAATCCATGATGCGATTGAAGCTGGTTTCAATCATGTGGTATTTATTATCCGTAAGGATATCGAGAAGGAGTTCAAGGAGGTCATTGGTGATCGAATTGCCGCTATTTGCTCCTCTCACAATGTAACTGTAGACTACGCATTTCAGAATATCATCGATATCCCGGGAACTCTGCCGGAAGGTCGCACGAAGCCGTGGGGAACCGGTCAGGCCGTGCTTGCTGCTAAAAATGTGATTGATACTCCATTCATTGTGATCAATGCAGATGATTACTATGGCAAAGAAGGTTTCAAAGCCGTACATGAGTATCTGGTGAATGGCGGCAAGTCTTGCATGGCAGGTTTTGTACTGAAGAATACCCTGTCTGATAACGGTGGCGTGACTCGTGGCATCTGCAAGATGGATGAGCAGAACAACCTGACCGAGGTTGTGGAAACAAAGAATATTGTAAAAACTGCAACTGGGGCAGAAGCAGACGGCATGGCTGTGGATGTTGATTCTTTGGTATCCATGAATATGTGGGGCCTGACTCCTGATTTCTTGGACGTGCTGGAGGAAGGCTTCAAAGAGTTCTTTGAGAAAAAAGTTCCGGGCAATCCGCTGAAAGCAGAGTACCTGATCCCCATCTTTATTGGAGAATTATTGGAGCAGGGCAAAATGTCTGTGAAGGTTCTGAAGACCAACGACACCTGGTATGGCATGACCTACCATGAGGACGTTGCAGCAGTAAAGGACAGTTTCAAGAAGATGCTGGAGAACGGCGTGTACCAGGCTGATTTATTTGCAGACTTGTGATATAATGGGAGTGGTAGCTCCCTGCGCTGCTCGTAATAATATCACACACCTCTCCGTGGTGAGCAGCAGGCAACGATCTTATGATCGGCGAAGATGTGAGAAGAGAATATAGTAAAATATGACGGAGGCTGTTAATTATGAAGATTTCTGATCGTTATTCTGTCGAAATTAATGAAATTGAAAACGATATTGATACATTAAAAGCCGGCCAGCTTTATGAAATTCGGAATGCTCCGGGATATTCGAGTGCAAGCACTTTGGGCATTAGAATGGAAAAGAAATTTAAAGAACTCATCCGAAAGATTGAAAATGATGAGTCAGGGATTTTGGAATAAATGTTGTGAGGAGTTGTTATGCTTAAGGAATATACATTGATTGCTCATCATGGTGGCGAGTACAACGCTCAGACTGTGGGCAAAGAATATGTTGTGAATATGATGAACAATCGACGCACACTTCATAAAAACCATAATCCAAAGTGCTATTACTCGTCTGGAATGTATGCGTTTATTCCGTTTAATACTTTGGAAGAGGCAGAGCAATTCCAGAAAGAACATAATGTGGCTTTCTGTAAATGTGGTAATTGCTTTCCGAAGGAAGGCAAAAAGTAATATTCCCCTCACCCCAACACAGTGCTATACTTAAACCACTAAAAAAGGAAAGAGGTTATCACCTATGCCCAGAACCAAAGGTAGCAAGAATAAGCCCAAAACTGTGACTGCTGATTTCGCAACGCAGATTGCAGAAAAGCAGTCCGCAAAGGAAGCTCTCACAGCGGAAATCGCATCCATCACCGCAAACATTGACACTTTGAAGGCTGATCTGAAAGTGAAGAAGGCTGCTTTGAAGAAAGTCGAAAAAGAAGTGGAAATGCTGGAAGCAAAAAAGGCAAAGGCAGATGCCAAAGCTGCAGAAGATGCGAAAAAGGCAGAAGCGGAATCCGTTCTGAAAAAGCTGCTTGCCGAAGGCATGAGTGCCGATGAAATTCTCGCAAAACTGAAATAACAGGAAGAAACCCGTGATGGACAGGCATAACGCACTGTTCATCACGGGTTTTAGGGTTATAAGAACATAAGTTTATCCAGCGGCCACATCAAACTGAAAATGTGCCGGAAGGTTGAACTGTTTGATAAACGCATGGTGCTGGGCGTGATAGTGCCGTAGATCGTATCCCAAATGATGTAGTTCCAGCAACTTCACCAGCACCAGATTGAGATGGATTCCCTTAGCAGCGGCAATCTGCGCGGCATCCAACCCACGTTTCGTCATTTGATAGACTTCGTCACTGTCCAGCATCAGGTGGGATGTGAAAGCGTTGTGCTCATAAAGAAGGATGTGCTTATCCTTAATGGTCAGAAACTTGTTCAGGGTATGCAAGTCCATGAGCAGCTGATGCTCCAGATAATGCCCCAGCGCATAGCCGCACACCATCTGCTTCGTCTGTTTGTCCAGCTGGCGATTGATAAGAATCAATGGCTTATCAAAATAGAGCGAAAGTAAACCCAACATATCTTTAATGCGGGATGTTTCACTGATGTCCAGGCTGCAACTGCGCGCGATCTGTTTGATGTTGCGAGTTCCGGCATTTTGGACAAGTTCGTTGGCGGCTTGGTGAATAAACGCAGAATCCATAATGTGATCTCCTTCCGGGGATGGCATAGTGAATGGAACAGTGGTTTACAGGTTCATTATTCGTTCCTTTTCTCGTTTTTGTTCTCGGTACTTAAAATAGGCTTTGTGCATTTCATACATGATGCCGTCCATATCCTGCGGGGTCAACTCTCCGCTGGCAAATAGCTCAGTAAGCTCAAATGCGAGATGCTGGGCTTCTATTTTGCCCTTTTTTCCGTAGGCTTCGGCGGCACGTTCGATAAATAAAGACTGATCCGGTTGTAAATAGGTCAGAGGTACATGGAATATATCGGCCATCTTTTCAAGCATTTCAATACTGCGAGGGTAGCGGCCATCACGCTCCCATCCGATGATCGTTCTTTTGTTGATACCCAGACATTGTGCCAATTCGTCCTGTGTTAAAGAATGCTTCTTTCGTAGATCGCGAACTTTCTCTCCAAATTTCATGTTTGCAACCTTTCTATGGCGTAGTTATCGTGCTGTAACAATGTGCAACAGGATTTGTAAATATTCAATCTGGAAGATGCAACGAATTTTCACATTTTCCTCTTGACACGGCGACACGACTTGCTTATAATATATGCTATATTCTATCATCTTTTGGATTATTATACCGTAAAAATCGTAAATATGCAAGCCGAAAAAGGTGAAAAAAGAGCGGAAGTTCAAAAGGTGAAATTGAATAGAAGAAAAAGAAACCTAAACCAACACAAAGGAGGCCGTGAGAAGATGAGCAACGGAGAACATGAAATCCGCACCCCAAAGGGGCTGCGGATCGGGAATCGCAGTGTCGTTGATGGAAAGAATATGCTTCAGATCAAGCGTGGTGGCTGTGAAGATTATATTTCTGCTGAATCTCTGGTGGAGTGTATTCACGGCCTTCCCGTGAAGAGTATCGAATTTTTCACAGCAGAGAACCAACGAAAAGAAGCCTGAAGCAGAGTGCTTCATCGGACACTGAAAGCGCAGAGGTGGAATCTTAGGCGGCACCTGGTTAGCCGACCAGCTCTATCAGACGTTCTTTTGGGTCTACAATATAATATCTGTTTGTTAGAGCGATACCGTAGCAATATGTGATATAGGCCGGAACAGAATGAGCGAATGCAGCGCAGTAGTGCGCCTGTGAGTAACTCATCCTGTTCCGGTTTTTTTATTTTTTTTTTTTTTAAAAACACCTTGCGAAATGCCCTTCCAGCAATTCTATATATGAGAGACTAAACATCACACCTTAAAAGTGAATCATGAAATAGCGATGCAGTAGGAGAAGTCTTAGACTTCCCGTTCAAAAAAAAACGGGTAAGTCTGGGACAACTTTTGCTGCATTTTTTGTTTCAGACCGCCCGCAGCCAAAAGGCAGAAAGGTGGACATTATGATGACATTCAAGGATCTGAAAAAGCTTGTTGAACTCCCTTCGTACAAGGAACAGCGTGTTCCAACCGTGAAGGCACTTGAGGTATCTGGTGTGCCAGTGGTTACCGAAAAGGTCTTGGAAAATCATGGCAGCATCAATGTCTACCAGAACGGTTATGTGATCTACCGGGCGCACAAGAGGGTGACAGTTTTTTCTCTCCGCGACTGTGTACATTATAAATATGATGCAGCAGAAGGGGCGGGACATCACATTGAGGAAGCAGAGTTTGACGACTACGAGTGGCACATCCGGCTTGTTCTGGAAGGCGAGGATCGGATTTTTATGAACTATGAGATCATCCAAGGAAAGTGGATGCCATCCCGTGAGGACAGGGAGTATAAAGAAGAAATCCTGGAGGGAGTCGATGAAGCAGTCAGCACACTGGAAAAAATGATAAGTGAGGAAAGAGTGGAAGAATTGCTCTCTACTTTGACTGATTTGCAGAGAAAGGTCGTTCACATCCACCTGTTCCATGGTCTGTCTTTCACAGAGGCGGCAAAACACCTTGGCATGACTCGCCAGAATCTTACCGGAATTTATAACGCAGCAATTTACAAGATACAGAAAAAGCATTTCCGGGCATTGTGCAGCTGCTAACAGATACATAATTAAAAGATGAGCCGTCCAATCAGAAAACACGCTGAATTGGGCGGCTCAAAAACTTTTTGAACTTTTTTCAAAACACCTTGCGAAATGGCCCTTTTCCGATTCTAGGAGTGAGAGGACACAAAAATTCTCCACTCCAATCGGAAGGTTCACAAAATGTTCAAAAAGTTTTTTGAAAACACCTTGCGAAATGACCCTTCTCCGATTCTAAGGATGAGAGGACAACACAAAACCCCTCCACAGGAACCTTGAAAATTGAATAAGCCATCCCAGAGAGATACTTTTGATATTGAATGTGCATCCTGCGTGTCTTGTCAGAGAAAACGCCGCTGAAATATGGGGCAGGAACGGGCTGGGGCAGAATGGCAAAGCTCAAATAACAGCAGATACAATGCGGCGGAGTGTCGAAAGATGCTCCGTCGTAGGAATGTACTGTTATTTATAATAGTGCAAATCCAGAAAGAGGGGAGGTGATGAATCTACATGAAGTACCCGTATTTCAGAGGTCTGGAAGCAGACCGATACAGTTTCTACCGTGTGCCGAAAGCACTCATCAAGGTAGACTTGTTTGAAAAGATGTCCGGCGACGCAAAGCTGCTGTATGCTGTCTTGCTGGATCGGATGAATCTTTCGCTTAAAAATGGCTGGCAGGATGAAAATGGAAATGCCTATATCATCTGTACGATAGATGAGATCATGGATTCGATTCGATGTGCCAGACAAAAAGCGGTCAAACTGCTGGACGAGCTGGAACATGAATATCAGCTTATTGAGCGGCGCAGGCAGGGCTTGGGAAAGCCCTGCCTGCTCTATGTGAAAGACCTCTATGCGGGACTTTCACAATCGAACTACTGGAAGTATGAAAATCAAACTTCTGGTGGTTTGAAAAGCGAACTTCCGGGAGTATGGAAATCAAACGGAAGTAACTCTACTTTACGAATGCCGATTATTTTGACGAAGGATTAATTCTATCTCTGGAGAATCAGGTAAAACAGAATCAGATCCTCTCCGATCGTATTTCTCTCTATCAAGTCAGTGCTTTAAAAAATAAGAATACAATTCAAAGCCTGACACTGAAAACGAAAGATATGAAAGTTCAGCTTTATAATCTGAAAAACAAGGAGCGGGATAAGGAAACTACGATTGAGGATCTCGATCATGAAATCGAAGAGATTTATGAAATTCTTAATGATCAGATCGGAAGTCGGGATACAACGATTGAAGAACAGGATAAAATCATTCAAGAACAGAATGAGGTCATCAATGAGCTTCGCAGACAGTTAAAGAAATATCGATTCGCGGATACGACCAATACGAATAATCCAACCTCAGCGTATCCTTTTGATAATGAAGTTAAAATCCAGGAATCCCAAGCTAAGAAACCAAGAAAACCTCAACCCGTGAACCTGCGCGAAGTTTCAGGTAAAAAGAAAGGCGGACAAAAGGGACACGTTGCCCATCATAATAAAATGAGTACGCATCCTGATATCCTTCTTGACCAGTGGGTTATCAAAGCGCCTTCCGGAGCCCAGGCAGTCAAGGTGCGTGGAAAAGTTCGCTATTATAGAACCCAGGAAATTCATGCAGAGTTCATTACCTCGGTGACAGAAACCCGATATCACCTCAAGAAAACAGGGATTCAATTGGACGAGTCGGTAATGAGGAAGTATGCGATTAACAGTGTCACATATTCGTCATCCTTGAAAGCCCAGGTTCTTTATCTCAATAATAAGGGCGTGATCGCTCTGGATCGACTGTGCACAATCCTCAACGAGTTAAGTCATGGAGCGCTGTCCATCCAGCCGTCTACAGTCGCCTGTTGGATGGCGGAGTTTGACCGCAAAAGTGAAGGATACCGGAAGTGGATTCTGGATGAGATTTTAAAATCATGGGTTGTGCATGTAGATGAAACAGGCTATAAAATCAACGGAGATCAAGCTTGGATCCATGTTCTAAGCACAGAATCCTGTGCGTATTTTATGATGACTAAAAAAAGGAAAGATATAGAAAATGGACCGCTAAAGGTTCTGGAAATGTTTGAGAACGTCTTAATTCATGATCATTACAAGGCCTACTATGATCTTGAGCCTTGTATTCATGCCGAATGTAACGAACACATCTTGAGATCTTTGAAGGGTGGCGTTGATTTTGATGATGTCAAAAAATGCCAGGAGATGATCACTCTGCTTCAGATAGCTCTGCATCGAAAACACGAACTGCAGGCACAGGGAATCCAGCAAATGGCAGAAGAAGAATACAAGGCCATTGAAGAAAAATTTCTGAACATCGCGGAACAAACGGTCAAGGAATACTATGACGAACATCCGGATATCGAAACGAAATATGTTCCGGAGGCGATTAAGACCTTGAAACGGATGAAGGAATACATCAAGGAACATCTTCTGTTCCTACGGGATTTTAGTGTGCCTTTTGATAATAATGAAGCCGAAAGACAGGCAAGAATCTGTAAGATCTTTAAAAAGATCTCAGGTCAGTGCGCAACCCTGGAAACAGGAAAGCATAAGATGGCCATGTTGAGTGTGCTTCAAACGGCAACGAAACAAAAACAGAATACCTTGGAAACCCTCGAGAATATCCTGAATTCAGGATGGCCACAGAGTCAACCGGCAGTTTTAAGCTGATCCGGTTTTCTTTTCCCTCACTTCTCGGTGAATAGTAACCATTGTGCAGTGATGAAGGCAAGAAAACGTCTGTAAAACTGGATGAAATTGTGATATACTGGGAGCGGTAGCTCCCTACGCTGCTCTGATAATCACACACCTCTCCGTGGTGAGCAGGAGGCAACGATCTTATGATCGGCGAAGATGTGGAGAGAAAACTATGTAACAGAAACAAACTAATTGAGGGGGAATAAACATGGCAAATGATTCAATGAAGAAAGAGTTAGTTGCGCATAAGGTTTATTCGGCGTGGCAGTTTATTACATATAGCTCAATTGAAAAGTTAAGTTCCACTTCAGAAAGTGAAAAAAGAAAAGTGGAAATTACTCATACAAATGCGATAAAATAAGGAGAAAATGAAAGAAACTAGCCCGTAAGTCTAGGCTAGTTCGGGTATTTGGTTTATAATGCAAATGGAAAAAGGCATAAAAAAGAGCGCATTAAAAGTGAATGGAAATCGACACTTTTTGAAATGAAAGAGTTACTTCCACTTGATTTTTGACCGTTACAGACTTCTTGCTGCTTGTATTTATGCTTTGAACATTACTTCAATAAGTGAGGCTTGAGGGTGACTTGATCGTGGGGGATCTCAGTCAATCCATAGCTAAGGAATCGATTAGCCATCTCACTATTGAAGAAGCGGAGGACGCTGAACGATGTTTTGTTGTTCAGCTTCTTTTTGTTATAGGAATTGATATGGGATGAGATGAGATTCGCCTTTTCTTGCGAATCCAAGCCGAGAGCGTATAAATCAACCTGCTTAGGACAAATCTCCCGGATGAGTAAATGAACATTTTCAAGTGAGCCCTTTTGCCAGCTGGCCATCGGATCGCAATAAAAGAGTCTTGTTCTTCGGGTTCCATCTTTCCTGATTTCTACAGAATCCGCTAAAACAAACTCGCTGCCTCGATCTGTTTTGAGTACCATCACTTCTTCATTGAACAGCGCCTCTCCCAAGATAGTTTCTAAGTACAGGATCCCTTCCAACATATTTTCAGACGTTTTCTGTTGGTGATAGACGCAGAACAGAAAATCATAGTTCAAGAACTTGAAGGTTTGAAGGAAAGGTCCATTTGAACCATCGTTGTAAACCGTGTCCATTTCAACGATGGAGGCATCGGGATTCATTTCTATAAATTCTATGAAGTCTTTGTGAGTTCTTCCCTTCAAGTAAGATCGGTCTTTTCAGAGAGCTTGATTTCAGGATGGTTTTGTAGAATGGCATAGACCGACTGCCCTTGCGCTAACAAAGGATTGATTAGGAGGCCAAGCTGCTTGATCTGAGAAAGGGTTGCATTGACGCCAATCCTCGTGTTAATAAGGCTATCCCGATACTCGTCATTGGCTTTAGAAGCAGAGTACTTGTATTTGTCATAGTGACAGCGCTGATAGGCTTCACAGCCGTTACAGGCACCCGGAGAGCGATCCCTGCGCTTACAGATAAACTTTATATAGGAAGGGCATTGAGTAGAGCAGGCAGGCGTTTTTTTGTCTTTGCATTTTGGGAATAAAGAACAATCAATCGGATAACTGGTAGAAAAGGATTTGAGGCGGTGCGATTTGATTTCTTTACTAATGGTGCTTTTATCCTTGCTCAGGGTTTTGGCAATGGCGGCTTTCGTGGAACCGTGGGGAATCCCCGTTTCGATAATTTGGCGTTCAGCTAAAGTAAGATGGAGAACCTTGTTGCAAGTCATAGAATTCAGCTCCTTTCGTGTCAAGCAAATAGTGAAAGAGTAACGTCAACTAGAACTTTGTGTAAGAGTGATTTCTACTTGCCCTGCCCTGAAGTGAAACTTAACTTTTTAGTTGAGATTTTTTTATTTTGTGAAATTTACCCGTTTTCTTTTTTACATTCTGTACCAATAATGATAGAATAGGGAAGGCTAAAAGGAGTGAAGGAAATGAATCAAACTGAAATGAAGAAGATTGCTGCCGAAGTGCGCAAAAATATTATCCGCATGACCTGTGCAGCACAGTCAGGCCATCCGGGCGGATCGTTGTCGGCAGTGGAAATTTTAGTTTCCCTGTACTTTAACGAAATGAACATCACAGAAGAGAATGTTGACGACGTCTGCCGCGACAAATTTGTACTGTCCAAAGGACACGCTTCGCCGGTGCTCTATTCCGTATTAAAAGAAAAAGGGTTTATTTCACAGGAAGAGTTAATGACGTTCCGGAAAATCAATTCTCACATTCAGGGACATCCGAACATCAGCATTAAAGGTGTCGACATGTCGACCGGTTCGTTAGGACAGGGCTTATCCTGCGCGGTGGGCATGGCGCTGTCGTATAAAATCCATCATCAGGACTTCCGCGTTTATGCGTTAGTCGGAGATGGAGAAAGCGAAGAAGGTCAGATCTGGGAAGCGGCGATGGCGGCCGCCCATTACAAACTGGACAACCTCGTCGCGATTTTGGACTTTAACGGACTGCAAATTGACGGTAAGATTACCGACGTCATGAATCCAACTCCTTTTGATACAAAATTCAGAGCGTTTGGCTGGAATGTGATCGAGGTTGACGGACACGATTACGATCAGCTTGAAAACGCCTATGCGGCGGCCAGAGAATGCAAGGGTCAACCGACGCTGATTCTGGCACACACGGTGAAGGGCAAGGGCGTTTCCTTCATGGAAAACAAAGCGAACTGGCATGGCGTAGCGCCGAAGCCGGAAGAGGCGGAAGCTGCGATTCAGGAATTGGAGGCACAGATCAATGGCTAAGATTGCAACCCGGGAAGCTTATGGAAAAGCGCTGGCTGAACTGGTCAGTGAAAATGAAAATATTGTCGTGCTGGACGCGGATCTCAGCGGTTCCACAAAATCAGGCATGGCGAAGAAAGTGGCGCCGGATCGCCATTGCAACATGGGCATCGCAGAAGGCAACATGATGGCCGTGGCTGCGGGATTAGCTTCCTGCGGCAACACAGTATTTGCCAGCAGCTTTGCGATGTTTGCGGTCGGCCGTGCGTATGAACAGATCCGCAACAGCATCGGCTACCCGCAGTTAAACGTGAAGATCTGCGCTTCGCACGCCGGAATTTCAGTCGGTGAAGACGGTGCATCTCATCAAACCTTTGAAGATATCGCGCTGATGCGTGGTATTCCGGGGATGAAAGTAATCTGCCCTTGCGATGCAGTGGAAGCGGAAGCCGCGGTGAAAGCCGTTGCGGCAATCAACGGGCCATGCTTTGTCCGGTTAGGCCGCAGCGCTGTAGAAGTCATCCATGACGAGAACTATCACTTCGAAATCGGGAAGGCAGATGTCTTAAAAGAAGGCAAGGACGTCGTCATTCTGGCTACCGGCCTGGAAGTTCAGGAAGCGATGAAAGCCTGCGACAGTCTGAATGAAAAAGGAATTACGCCGACATTGATCAATATCCATACGATCAAGCCGATCGATGCGGAAACGATCGTGAAATACGCGCAAGATGCCAAGCTGATTGTCACCTGCGAGGAACACAGCATCATCGGTGGGTTAGGCAGCGCGGTGGCGGAAGTGCTGAGCGAGCAATGTCCGCGCAAGCTTGTCCGTGTCGGGCAGCGCGACGTGTATGGCGAAAGCGGCAAGCCAGCGGAACTTCTGCACAAATACAAAATGGACAGCGACGCGATTGTGGAAGCGGTTCTCAACAATTTAAAGTAACACACTTATCCTGGTTTGCTTCTTATGCGAGCCAGGATTTTTTTTACGCAATTATCACAATTTTAACAAAGAAAGCATTTTAGTTTTATTTACGAAGGCTGTGAAATGCTTTATAATGTTCATGATGTAAACAATTCAATTAAAATATTTCAGGAGGGGAAACATGCAAGTCCAATTAGTGGATCTGGTTAAGGATTTTGGTCAGACCGTGGCGGTCGATCACGTCAATCTGACGATAAAAGACGGCGCGCTGACAGGGTTGTTAGGTCCGTCCGGCTGCGGCAAATCAACGACGCTGTATATGATTTCCGGTTTGGAACAGCCCACCTCAGGCAAGATCTTGTTCGACGGGGAAGATGTGACCGAGGTGCCGGCAGAGGAGCGCGGCATCGGCTTGGTATTCCAGAACTATGCCTTGTATCCGCATATGACCGTGCAGCAGAATATCATGTTCCCGTTAGTCAACGCAAAAGTAAAAAAAGAGGAAGCGCTGGCGCGGTGTATGGAGATGGCTAAGCTGGTCAAGGTCGACGATCTGCTGAAGCGTAAACCGTCGCAGCTTTCCGGCGGCCAGCAGCAGCGGGTGGCAATCGCCCGGGCGTTGGTCAAGCAGCCGAAGGTTCTGTTGTTGGACGAACCGCTGTCCAATCTCGATGCCCGTCTGCGTTTGGAAATGCGCGAAGAAATCCGCCGCATTCAGAAAGAAACCGGCGTCACGACGATTTTCGTGACCCATGATCAGGAAGAAGCGATGAGCATCACTGATGAAATCGTGTTGATGAAAAAAGGTGTTATCCAGCAGCAATGCTTCCCGCAGCGGATGTATCTGGAACCAGCTAATCAGTTTGTCGCCGGCTTCTTAGGCAATCCGCCGATGAATTTCGTGGAGGTTCAGGCTGAGCAGGGGATGATCCGCTTGAACGAAGCGCAGTATCCGGTACAGGAAGACATCAGCGGAACAATGCTGGCGGGCATCCGTCCGGAATCGTTTACGCTGGGAGAGGAACTGACGGTCGTGGTAGAATCTGTGGAAATCCGCGGTCGCGACCAGCTGATCACCTTTACGCTCAATGCCACTCCGGTTCATGCTTTGATTGACAGCGTGCATTTAGTCAAAGCCGGCGCGCCGATCTCCCTGGCTATTAAGGGTAAGCGCATCTATCTGTTTGACAAGGAAACCGGTCGGCGGCTGAATAAGGAATTTAAGTATGAGTAAGGCTCCTGCGGTAAAAAAGCGCTCCGCGTGGAAGAAATTCTACGAGAGCTATAAAGCCTATCTCTATCTCGCTCCGGCGATTTTAGTCATGCTGGTTTTCGTACTCTATCCGCTGGTGAAAGTGTTCCGGATGGGGTTTTATACAAAGTACAACTATCTGACGGAAGTCGGCAAGGGGTTTGGCCTGAAGGCGTTCGAGCATGTTCTCGGCGATCCTTCCTTCCAGCTGGCGCTCAAGAATACGCTGATCATCTTTGGGGTCGGCCTGCCGATTTCGCTGATCATCGCGCTGGTGATCGCCGTCCTGATCAACTCCAAAGTCAAATTCAAAGGCGTTTTCCAAACGGTGTATTTTCTTCCGTATGTCACCTCGATCATCGCGATCGGCATTGTGTTCCGCTGGCTGTTCCATTCGGAATACGGCTATATCAATTATTTTCTGAGCCTGTTCGGGATTCCGGCAATGAAGTGGCTGTCGGATCCGAAGCTGGCGATCTGGGCCGTTACGATCTTCTATATCTGGAGTGGCCTGGCATTTAAGATCGTGCTGTTTCTGGCAGGTCTGCAGAAAATTGACGAGCAATACTATCAAGCGGCCCGGATCGATGGAGCGAGCAAGCTGCGGACGTTCTTTCACGTCACGCTGCCGCTGTTGTCGCCGACGCTCTGGATGGTCATCATGGTATCGGTGATCTACGCCTTCAAGCTGTATAATGAAATCTTCTCGCTGTTCTCCGGTCAGGCCGGTCCGGCCAACAGCGCGATCACCGTTGTTTATTACATTTATGATATGTTCTATAACCGCAATCAGGTTCATTATGCCTCGGCGGCCGCGATCATTCTGTTCATCATCATTACGGTCGTGACGATGATCCAGAACCAGGTGTCCAAGCGGTTCATCCATTATAACTAGGAAGGGGAGAGCATGATGAAAAAGAAAAACAAGCTGCCAGGTCAACTGGGCACACTGCTCAAATATGCCTTCCTGATCGCCGGCGCGCTGACGATGCTGTTCCCATTTCTCTGGATGATTCTGACGGCGTTCAAAACCCTGGATGAATCGATCCGGATTCCGCCGATCTGGTTCCCGAAGGAATGGATGGCGGTAAACTTCAAAACGGTTTTCGATACCGCTCCTTTCGGGCAGTATTTCATCAACACCTGCATCATCGCGACGATCTCCACGCTGCTGGCGGTTGTGGTCACGGTACTGGCGTCCTTCGCCTTTTCCGTTCTGGAATTCAAGGGGAAGAAATTCTGGTTCTGGCTGTTTCTGTCGACGATGATGGTGCCGACGGAGCTCTTGATCATCCAGAACTATGTCACCGTCTCCCATCTGGGCTGGCTGGATACCTACCAGGGCATTATTATTCCAACCCTGGCCAGCGGGTTTTACATCTATATGCTGCGCGAATATTTTATGCAGGTACCGCCAATCTTATATAAAGCCGCGAAGATCGACGGCTGCAGCGACTGGCGTTATCTGTGGAAGGTCATGGTCCCCATGAGCAAGAATGCGATCGCAACGATCTCGATCCTGCACTTCATCACGACCTGGAATTCCTTCCTGTGGCCGTTAATGGTCACCAACAGTCCGGACAAGCGGGTGCTGACGACCGGCTTGATGTACTTCAACAACGACGCTTCATCCTTCGTGAATCTGCAGATGGCCGGCGCCTGTGTCGTCATTCTGCCGATGGTCGTCTTCTATCTGATCTTCAGAAAGCAGATCATCAACGGCGTCGCCCGCGGTGGTATTAAAGGGTAGCCTTGGGCAGGCCCTTTGATATATAAAATAAAGAGAGGAAAGAAAACATGAAAAAAGGCTTAATTTGCATTCTTTCTCTGATGATGGTTCTCGGCTTAGGCGCTTGCTCGTCCAACGGCGGCAAGACGACGGAACCGGAGAACGGCGGCTCGGACAAGGCCGCTTTAGTCACAGAGATCACCAGCCCGATCAGCATTGAATTCTGGCATAACTGTACCAACATCCAAGAGGAAATCGTCAACCAGCGGGTTGAGGAATTCAACAGCACGATCGGTAAGGAAAAAGGCATCACCGTCACCGCGATCAACCAGGGCTCCAGTGCGGAAGTCAACAACAAGGTTGTCGGCGCGGTCAAGGCAAAGAACGCTCCGGCGGTGGTTCTGTCCCAGCAGACCTATGTGGAAGATCTGCTCGCCTCCGAAGCGGTGGTCGATCTGACGCCGTATATCAACGATGCGGCGGTCGGCATGACGGACTACGACGATATCTATGAATCGTTCAGAACATTCGGCGCCAACTATTCCGTCGAAGGAACGTATTCGCTGCCGTTTACAATGTATACGGAAGTGCTGTACTACAATCAGAAATTCTTTGAAACCAACGGATTAACCGTGCCGACAACCTGGGAGGAGCTGGCTGAAACTTCTGCGAAGATTCAGGCGATCACAGGCAAGCCGGCATTTGGCACCGACTATCCGGCGGATATGTTCATCACGCTGACCAAGCAGTTCGGCGGCGATTACACCAACGTCAAGGGCGAACTGTTATTCAACAGCGAGGCAGCCATCAAGGCGCTGACCTACATGCAGGAAAATATCCAGAACGGCAATTTTCGGTTAGCGGGCGAAGACATGTTCTTCTCCGGTCCGTTTGCCAACGGAATCGTTCCGATGTATATCGGCAGAACCGTGGAAAGCCAGTACATTTCCAGCAAGATCGCGGATCCGGAACAGGTTGTCTGGGCTTCCGCCGCAATTCCGCAGGCTGACGCTGCCAACAAGCAGGTCATTTCCAACGGTTACGTTTTAGCGGCGCTGAACCAATCCGGCAATGCGGAACAGAGCTATGCGGCTTATGAATTCATCAAATTCATGTCAAGCAAGGAATCCAACCTGCCGATGACGCTGAACACGGGGTATCTGCCGATCCGCCAGAGCGTGGTTGACGATGCAGAATACAAAGCATTCGTGGAAGCGGGCACCAACGACACGAAGATCTCCGGTCCGGCTCAGTCCGACGCTTACTTCTTCCTGCCGGCGTTCTCGACGGACGACTACACATCCAGCGCAGTTTATGAAGCGGTGAAGACGATGATGGACGAAGTGCTGGTCAATTTCAAAGATCCGGCAGCGGCCATCGAAGCTTGCCTGAACAGCCTGAAATAACCAACGACAGGGAAGGGGAGTGCCGGTTTGACTTCGCTTCCCTTTCTTTTTATGAAAGGAGGCGCAACGCCATGGATTTAAAAGGTTTGAAAACAAAACACGGATATCAGGCTGAGGAATTGATCTCCGCCCTGCAGAAGCTGATCCGCCGCGCAGAAACGGAACGGGCCGCGACGGTGGCGATGGAATGCTGCATGAGCAGTGAAGCGTTGGAAGACTTTGTCTGGAAACGCTTAAAAGCGATCTGCGTAGAGGATATCGGCATGGGCCAGCCGCAGGCGGCGCCGGTGATCGACAGTCTCGATCATTTCCGCAAGGATTTCGACTATGGCGAATCCGATCGTTGGATGTTCACGGTGCATGCGGTTCGTTATCTTTGTCTGTGCGATAAAAACCGTGATTCCTGTAATCTGAAAAGTCTGATCAAGCGGAAGCTGGAAAGCAATCCGAAGGGGATTGAGCTGCCGGACTTCGTATATGACATGCACACGGAAAAAGGCCGTGCGATGGGACGAGGCTATCTGCATTTCCTGGATGAAGCCAGTCAGGTAATCCCTGAAGTGCAGGTGGAGGAAAACACCTGGAAGCAACAGCTGCGGGCGCTGATGGCAGAGAATCAGGAGGGACATCATGAATAAAAAGACACTTGTCATTTCGATCGACGCGTTGATCAGCGATGATATCCCGCTGTTGGAAACGCTGCCGAATTTAGGCCCCCTTGTAAAAGGCGCGGCGCAGGTGCGCGATATCGAGTGCATCTATCCGACGCTGACCTATCCGTGTCATGTTTCGATCATGACGGGCTGTTATCCGAATAAGCACGGCATCGTTCATAATGAGCGGCTGCAGGTCAATGTGCCGAAGCCGCAGTGGAACTGGTGGTACAAGGATATCCGGGTCAAGACGATGCTGGATTACGCGAAAGCGGCAGGACTGAGCACCGCTACAGTGACCTGGCCGGTCATGGCCGGTTCCGCCGCCGATTACAACATTGCGGAAATCTGGGCGCCGACGATCAACGACGACCCGACAGACATCTGCACTCAGGCTAACAGTCCGGCAGTCGCAGAAATTTTTGAACGCAACAAAAGTCGTTTAAAATGGATGCTGACGCCGGAGTTTGATAACTATGCCGAACATTGCGGCGCGGAAATTATCGAAACGTTCCAGCCGGATCTGATGTTTATCCATTTCTCCTATGTTGATCATCAACGACATCAAAACGGCGTAAAAGGTGAAAAAGTCAATGAAGCACTGAGGTTTGTGGATGATAAGATCGGCACGCTGATCGCTGCGCTCAACCGTCAGAATTTATTGGACAAGACCAACATCGTCATCCTGGGCGATCATGGTCAGATCAATGTATCCCATTTGTTCAATCTGAACAAGTTGTTTTATGATCGGGGATTGATCGATATCGATGAACAGGGGAAGATTACAGACTGGCGGATGTACGCTCAATCCTGCGCTTTCTCTGCGCATATTCATTTAGGCCCGGCGATGGATCGGAATGAAGCGGCGGCGATACTGAAAGAAATTCAACAAACCTATCCGCAGGAAATTGAAAAAGTATGGACGGCTGAGGAAGCCCTGAATCAGTGGCACATGAAGGGAGATTTCGAGTTCGTGGTGGAAGCGGTGACCTCCGTTTCCTTTGGCAAGAACCTGACGGGCGATCTGATCGAGTCCGTTGATAATTTCGACTATAAATTCTCAGTTGCCACGCATGGACATCTGCCGACGAAAGGCGATCAGCCGCCGTTTATTCTAAGCGGTCCGGATATTAAGATGGGCGTCCAGATTCAAGGGGCGAAGCTTGTGGACGAAGCGCCGACAATTATGAAGATTTATGGTATTGTCATGGAAGATATTGACGGTCATCCGCTCGATGTTGTGCGTTAGCCTTTCAGCTTTCATCGAAGATCAGGGTCAATCACTCAGAGAGTAACGAATAGAATGTAAAAAAAGCAATGAGCGGACAGAGCTTGTTTCTAGTGAAAGAAACGCGGTCGAGTCCGTCGATCATTGCTTTTTTTAACCTTTGGATATCTTGTTTTTAAAACTCAAATAAGTTGATTTCATTATTGAGTTATAGACTAGTCTATGCTAGACTTAAATTGCCCGAGGAAAGGATGTGAAGAGATGGGGAAGTCCAAGGGCAAGAGAAAAAGAAGCACGCCCAATGATCAAGACCAAATCAGTCTGATTATTGAAATCGTTAAACTAATAACGGCAATTATCAGTTTAATCGGTGTGCTTCTTCCTTTTCTTAAAGAGATCGGCTTATTTTGAGCCTTTCTCTTTCCCATCTCTATTATATGCAAAAAAGAGATAGAAAACAATCGCAAAATTTTTTAGTCGATTCGTTGGGACTCAGCTTAAAATGAAGTCATTGTTATATGTTGCCATCTATAAATGCCACTAAGAAATTTTGCCAAGTGAAATGGATTAGATTTAGTTCGTTTTATCAAACTCAAATAAGTTAAGATCACTATTGAGTTATAGACTAGTCTATGCTAAACTTAAGTTGCCCGAGGAAGGATGTGAAGAGATGGGAAAATCCAAGGGCAAGAAAAAAAGAACTACGCCCAATAATCAAAACCAAATCAGTTTGATCATTGAAATCATTAAACTAATAACGGCAATTATCAGTTTAATCGGCATAGTTCTTACATTCTTAAGGGAAATTGGCTTATTTTAAGCCATTCCCTTCCCATCTCTATTATATGCAAAAAGGAGGCAGAAAACAATGGAAAAAAAGACTTTTAATCAAGCGGCTTATGTTAATGAATATAAGAAAAAGTTCTATAAACAGTATGCGTTTCGTTTCAGTTTGAAAAAAGATCAAGCGATTATTGATCACTTGGAAAAGCAAGCAGATAAAACAAATTATATTAAATCACTCATTCAACGTGATATCGAAAAATCAGAAAAGGAAAGTTCATTATAAACTAAATATATTTCGCTGGATAGACTAGTTTTCTCTCAATCTCTGCGATTGAGGCGGACGTTTGTTCTGAGGGCATGCTATAATAACGCTGTGAATTAAAGGGAGAGTTGGAAATGGAAAAAGAAATTCTACTGGTTAACGATTTGTGCGGCGTTGGGAAAGTCGCCTTGTCCGTTATGATTCCGCTGTTGTCAGCACAGGGACATATCGTGCATAATCTGCCGACCGCGCTGGTGTCCAATACGCTGGATTACGGTGTTTTTGATATTCAGGATACGACGGACTTTATGGAGAATACACTGAATACCTGGGATCAGCTGAACTTTCATTTCGATTGTATCTGCACGGGATTTCTCGTTTCAGAAAAACAGGTAGAATTATTAAAACGATTGTTTGTCCGTCATCCGGAGGCACTGAAAATTGTCGATCCGATTCTGGGCGATGAAGGGCATCTGTATCCGGGTGTGGATCCTTCCGCCGTCGAACTGCGCAGAGAATTAGCTGCTTCGGCCCAGGTGATCGTTCCTAATTTAACGGAAGCAGCACTGTTATGCTCGCATCCTGACTGGGGGATCAGCGTTACCCGGAAACAGAAGGATCAGCTGCTGGACGAATTGACAGCGTTAGGCTGCAGCTCGGCCGTGATCACCAGCGTCGTCTTTGCGGAAGATGGCGGTCATTATGTTTGTGGCCGTGATGAACAAGGCGTCAGCTTCGATCTCCCGTTTGAAATGATTGACGTTCGGATTCCCGGTACCGGCGATGTGTTCTCCGCCGTTTTGGCCGGGGCATTGCTGCAAAAGAAAACGCTGCCGGAAGCGTGTCAAAAAGCAATGGATGCCGTTGAAGCGTTAATTCGCCAAAATCAGTACAATTCCGATTTATATCGGGGCCTGCGGATAGAACAGGCCATCACTGAAAACCGGGGGATTCTATGATGAATTCCAGAGCTAAGATTATCATCACGCTGATCGATCGGAAGGGACCCAACGGCTGTCACCGGGGACATCAGATCGGTGATAGTTATGACTTTGACACAGAACGCGGACAATTGTGTCCTATGGCGGCGCATGTCGCGTTTCCTTACATCGATATTCTTCGCTATGGCGGACAGATTCCCGGCAATCCGGAAAACCGCGCGGTGTTCTGCTGCCCGGATGTCGATACGATCAATGTTTACCGGATTGAAAAACTGGTGAGTCAGGATACAGAACGACTGGAGCTCACGCCTTTGACTGTCAAGGATGCAGATACCGTCCTGGCGATGGCCGGCAAGGAATCCGTTGCCCGCTATATGCGCTTTTCGACGTTGAAATCTCGTTCGGAGGCCGTGGACTTAATCCTGCAGCTGACCGCGGGAATTAACAATGCCTGGCTTGTGACCAGAAAATCGACGCAGAAACCAGTGGGCGTGCTGGCATTAAAGCAAACGGAGAAGCCCGAAGTGCGGGATGTGACTTTGTTTCTGGATGAACCAGCCTGGGGCTACGGATTGGGGCAGGAATTGCTGAGCTGGGCAACGGATTTTGCCAGTCAAACTTTGAATATTTCTGTACTGCAGGCTTATATTGCCATGGAGAACACGGCCTGTCAGCGCCTTTTAAGCCGTTTGAATTATAAATTGGAAAAACGCTTCGATTTTGAGGATCAAAGCGTTCTGGTTTATCACAGAATAATCAATTAAAGCTGCGTTCGTTTCGGGACTTGACCTAAACGGAAAGGGGTCTTCCGACGGAAGAACAGAAGACTGCCGAAAAGAGCGGTAACGACTTCCAACAACGATTTCATAAGCGATGTTCCTCCTTTGTCTTTATTCTATGCTTATCCTGGCGGATCTACCATGGACAGGCATGACAAAATCCTCACAATTTTGTAAGGTTTGTGATTCCTTGATTCCTGGAAGCGCAGCCGGCCTGGAGAAGCTGGAAAAGCGGAGGAGATCAAGTCGGCCAGGTTCTGCCGATTATGAGCTTAGACTAAAAACTAACAGTCATGCCAATGAAGCTTGGAAGCGAGATCCAACATCCAGAATAAAAGCGAATGACGCTATTCATGCCAATAAAAAAGTGATTTCTGACATTGAATCCAGAAGATCACTTTTTATTTTACCGTGATTGTCCTTTTGACTTACTCGCCCTGATGAATGAGCTCTAAAACCTTAGCGACTACGTTGTCAATGCTGATGTCTTCCGCTTTTTCCGCCTTGCGCAGCTTCATTTCAACAAGACCGTCGCCGATTTTCTTGCCGACGGTCAGCCGGATTGGCGTACCGATCAGATCCATATCCTTGAACTTAACGCCCGGCCGTTCATCCCGGTCGTCCAGCATGACATCGACGCCGGCTGCCTGCAGCTGGGCATACAGCTGTTCTGCGGCAGCCATCTGCTGCTCATCCTTTTTGGCAATGACAACGATCGCTACCGGATACGGCGCGATATTGATCGGCCAGCATAAGCCATGCTCATCGCTGTGCTGTTCAGCCAGCGCGGCCATGCAGCGGCCGATGCCGATGCCATACGAACCCATCCAGACCGGATTCAGTTTGTTTTCCTGATCGAGATATTCCAGATCCATCGCCTGAGCATATTTCGTTCCCAATTTAAACGTATTCCCGATTTCAATGCCTTTTTTAAAGACGATCTTGCCGCCGCAGATCGGACAGGTATCGCCTTCCATGATCTGCCGGACATCCGCCGTGTAATCCGCTTTGAAATCTTCCTGATTGACATGGATATAGTGATATCCCGTCTTGTTGGCGCCGGTGATGAAATTCGCCATATGCGAAACTTCCAGATCCATGATTAAAGGACAATGCAGACCGATCGGACCAGCGAAGCCGATTTTGGCGTCGGTCGCTTCGACGACCATCTCAGGTTCTGCTAGCGCGATTTCCAAGCCGCCGACAAGCTTGAGAACCTTGGTTTCATTGACTTCCCGATCGCCCCGGACCATCACCGCAAACGGCTTGCCGTCGATGTTGTAAATCAATGTCTTGACAAATTGATTAGCCGCTTCATGCAAAAACTCGGTGACTTCCTCGATCGTGCGCGCATTCGGTGTTTCCACCAATTCCTTCGGCAGATGCGCTTCCATGCTGTCAGCGCCCTCATCTTTGCACGGCGCAACTTCCAGGTTGGAAGCAAAGCTGCATTGGTCGCACAGAACTAAAACATCCTCGCCGATTTCCGTGACCGCCTGGAATTCCTCGGACAAAAGTCCGCCCATGACGCCGGTATCGGCGCGAACGATCTTGTAATCCATGTGCATCCGGTCAAACGCCCGCTTGTAAGCATCGAACATCTTTTGATAGGCGACGTCCATGCCTGCTTCATCCTTGTCAAAGGAATAAGCGTCCTTCATGATGAACTCGCGGACGCGGATCAAACCATAGCGAGGCCGCGCTTCATCCCGGTACTTCGTCTGAAACTGATATAAATTGAACGGCATGTCCTTGTATGAGCGGATTTTCATGCCCGCCGCAACGGCGAACAGTTCCTCGTGTGTCGGACCGAGTACATAGCTCTTGTTAAACCGGTCCTTCAGCGAGAACATGCTGGAACCGAAGTTATCCCGCCGGCCGGATGCGACGTAAACTTCTTCCGGGATCAACGCCGGCATCAACAATTCCTGGCTTCCCGCCTGATCCATTTCTTCACGGACGATGTTTTCAATTTTTTTCAGCACTTTATACCCAAGGGGAAGGTACATATAGACTCCTGCCGAGCTTTTTTTGATCATGCCCGCGCGAACCAGCAGATTACCGCTGACGGAATCTTCATCCTTTACGTTCTCACGCAGAGTCGTAAAGAAACTTTGACTTAATCTCATAACGCTTCTCTCCTATTCTTTGAAATTAACCTTTCTGATTATACCACAATCTGCCTGTTATACCAGAGTGAGGATGTCGAAATTTGCGCGGAAGGAAGGACTTTTTATAAGCATAGTCTGTAAGGAAAGGAGAGTCAGCGATGAAACTAACACAATTGCCATCCGGCCTCAGCGCAGTCATCACGCGCATTGACCTGCCGCCGGCGCTGGCGGACCGGCTGGAAGCTCTGGGTTTGCGGGTGGGCGAGGACATTGAATTTGTCCGCAGTGCGCCGCTGCAGGATCCGGCGGAATACAGCGTCGGGGGCAGCCTGATCGCGCTGCGCCGGCCGGATGCCGCGCGGATCCATGTCGCTTTGAAGAAAACCGAATGAAGACCGTAGCCTTTGTCGGCAATCCCAACGCCGGGAAAACTGCCTGGATCAACGCGCTGTCGGATGCTGGGTTTGAAGTTGGCAACTGGCCGGGCGTTACGGTGGAGCGCAAGCAGGCACAGGTTGAATGGGATAAGGAAGCGATCACCCTGATCGATCTGCCGGGTATTTATGATTTACAGAAAACCAACAACGAGGAACAAATCACCCAGGACTTTCTGGAATCCCAGCCAATCGACTGTCTGATCAACGTCCTGGACGCGACGCATTTACAGCGGGCGCTGCGGCTGACGCTGAAATTAAGGATGCTGCAGATTCCGATGATTCTGATTTTTAACTTTTACGACGAGGTGCTGAAAAATGGAATTGAGATTGACGCGGCAAAGCTGAGCCGTCGTTTGGCCTGTCCGATTCTTTGCGCCAGCGCGTTTGACAAGCAAGCCGGCCGCCAGGTGAAGGACACCGTTCTGGCGATGCTGTATCAGCCCTTTGACGGCTACCGGCCGCTGCTGCCAAAACCGTTGGAACAGGCGTGGGTCGATGAAGTCAACGCGCTGCAGCTGGCAGAACCCTTTGCCTCGCCGCTGGCGTTGAAGAAACAAGCCTATCAAAAGCTCTGTGACCGCCAGCCGCAAGCGATGCATGAGGCGCTGTACCGAGCGGTCGACAGCTTGATGAGCCATGTTCGTCAGGATCCACAGCGGCGGCTGTTAAAAACCAAGCGGATCGACGCGGTGCTGCTGCACCGGATCTGGGGACTGCCGCTGCTTCTGGCGATGAGCTTTGGGATGCTGATGCTTATCTATAATGGCAGCGCGCCGTATGTGGCTTGGCTGAATCAATTAACTCTCTGGATGCAGCACGGCTGCCGGCTCTTATTGGCCTCAATGCCGGCCTGGGTGCAATCGTTGGTCTGCGATGGGTTGTTGGCAGGGATCGGCAGTGTGCTCAGCTTTTTACCGTTAATGGCATTTTTGTATTTCTTCCTCGGCTTGCTGGAAGAAAGCGGCTATATGGCCCGGATCGCGTTTTTAATGGACCGGCTGATGCGGCCGTTTGGCTGCAGCGGCAAAGCGTTTGTTTCCTTGTTGTTAGGCTTGGGATGCAATGTTCCGGCCGTGATGGCGACGCGCGTGATTGAAGAGGAAAGCAGCCGCCGGCGGACAGCGCTGGTCGTTCCATTAATCAGCTGCGGCGCGCGCTTGCCGATTTATCTGTTGTTTTCGGCGGCGTTTTTTCCCGGACAGGGTGGGTTGGTCGTGTTTACGCTGTATGGATTAAGCCTGGTCAGCGCGTTGGTGTTATCGCTGGTGCTGTCGCTGCCGGAGCATCGCAAACAGCCGTGGATGGTGCTGGAGCTGCCGGTATATCGCCGCCCATCGCTGCCGGTGGTGTTCAACAAGGTCCGCCAGGAAGTCAAAAATTACACCCGTAAAGCGCTGACTGTCGTGATGCTGGCAATGACAGTGCTGTGGGGACTGACCTATTTTCCGACCGGGGAGATCGCCACGTCCTACGCCGCGCAGTTTGGCAAGGCGGCGTCCGTGATTTACGAACCGCTGGGTTTCGGCACGCAATGGCCATTGGTTGCCAGCCTGCCTGGATCCATCGCGGCCAAGGAAACAGTCGTCGGTTTTCTGGCTTCGGTGTTAAGCGAAACAACGGAAACGCCGCCGGATTTTGCCGAGGAATCCCGGAACCTGATTTCAGGTCTGGGCGAAGCGGTGAAAAACAGTGTCGTGCACCTAGCGGATTTCAGCCAGGAAGGGCAGGATGCCGGTTTGATCAGCGAACTGGGCGCGCTCTTTCCAGATCCGTTAGGCAAGCTGCGGGCCTATTGCTTCCTTGTCTATTGTCTGTTTTCGATTCCCTGCATCATGACGCTCAACGCCCTGCGGCAGGAATATGGAACGAAGCTGATGCTGAAATCCATCGCGATCATGCTGGCGCTGCCGTATGTGGTCAGTCTGCTTTTATTCCAATTAGGACGCTTGCTGTTCTGGCTGTAATCGGTTGGATAGGAAAAAGAACAGAGTTATCTTGTGAAGTGCAGAACTTTATGGAAAAGCGCTTTCATTTTCGCTATAATAAAGCTACAAGAGGAACCTGAAAAGGAAAGGAAACGAAGATGACAGAAAAAACATCGTTATACGACTTTCATCAAAGCCACCAGGGCAAGCTCGTTGAATTTGCCGACACCTGGCTGCCCGTCCAGTATCCAACCGGCATCCTGAAAGAACATCAGGCGGTCCGTGAACAAGCGGGACTGTTCGATGTGTCGCACATGGGCGAATTTCTCGTCGAAGGTCCTGAAGCGGCCGCTTTTCTCGATCATTTGCTGACCAACAAGATCGCCAATCTGAAACATGGACAGATGCGCTACAGCTGCCTGTGTTATGAAGACGGCGGCACGGTCGACGATCTGATTGTCTACCGGTTTGACGACGAGCATTTTTTATGTGTTGTCAATGCTTCCAACAAGCAGAAAGATTGGGAGTGGTTTAATCAGAACTGCCGTCTCGACGTCCGGCTGCGCAATGTTTCATCGCTCATTTCGCAAGTTGCGCTGCAGGGCCCCAAAGCAATTGAGATCCTGGGCAAGATTGCCGATCTGACTTCACTGCCGGCAAAATCGTATTGGTTTACCGATCAGATCGCGGTCGCTGGCAAGGCCTGTCTGGTTTCGCGCAACGGCTATACCGGCGAGGACGGCGTCGAAATTTACATGCGCAATGAAGACGCGATGGCGATCGTCGAGGCGATCATGACTGCCGGAACGCCGCTGGGATTGATCCCGTGCGGACTGGGCGCGCGCGACACGCTGCGCTTAGAAGCGGCGATGCCACTGTATGGGCATGAGCTGGACGCTGAGACCTCACCGTTAGAGGCGGGTCTGAACTTCGCGGTGAAACTGGATAAAGCTGATTTTATCGGCAAGCAGGGAATTCAGGAAAAAGGTCTGACGAAGGTCCGGATCGGTCTGGAACTGCTCGACCGCGGCATTGCCCGCGAGCATTACGAGGTTCGCCAGGATGGAGCAGTCATCGGTCACATCACCAGCGGGACGATGGCGCCGACGCTGGGCAAAGCGATCGCGATGGCCTATGTCGACGTCGATCACGCTCAGGATGGCGCTGAGGTCGAGGTTGTTCATGGAAACCGAAGCATGAAGGCGCTGATCACGCCGATGCCGTTTTACAAACGGAAATAACGCGGATCAAAGGACGGAAAAGGGCGAAGGAAAACGTTCGTGAAGCGCAGAAACATGGCCTCAGCTTCCGCTTGAACGAGGAAACCTGCAGTCCTTGCTGGAATGGAAAAAACCGGCGGGACTGGGACAATAAAAATAAAATAAGAAATGAAGGAGGACACACAAAATGTCAGTCGTAAAAGAAGGTCTGCTTTACAGCAAGTCGCATGAATGGGTTGAAACGCTGCCAGACGGCACAGTAAAAATCGGAATTTCCGATTACGCGCAGGACAGTCTGGGTGATATCGTATTTGTCGACATGCATCCCGCCGGCGAGGAAGTCGAAGCGGAAGGCGCGTTAGCCGATGTCGAATCCGTCAAAGCCGTCAGTGAAATTTATTCGCCGGTCGCCGGAACGATCAAAGAAACGAATGAGGAATTGATCGACGCTCCGGAAAAGCTGAACGAGGACTGTTACGGCAACTGGATCTGCGTGATGGAGAACGTCAGCGGATTAGACGATCTGTTAAGCCCGGAAGCCTACAGCGAATATCTGACGACGCTGGAGTAGCCCATGAGCGATTACATTGCATCCAGCCCGGAAGAATTGCAGGCGATGCTCGATTCGCTGGGGCTGAAAGATTTAGACGCTTTAACCGGGCATCTGCCCGAAGCGGTGCTTTTAAAGGAAGACGGCTGGGATCTGCCGGAGGGCATGAGTGAATTTGAAGTGTTGGCGAAGCTGAAGAAAATGGCCTCGCACAACCGGATTTATGAAGATCTCTACCGCGGGGCGGGCGCTTACCGCCATTACATCCCGAGTCTCGTCAACGCGCTGTCCAGCCGCGGCGAGTTTCTGACGGCGTATACGCCGTATCAGGCGGAAATGAGTCAGGGACTGCTGCAGTCCATTTTTGAATATCAGACAATGATCTGCGAGCTGACGGGCATGGACGTCAGCAACGCCAGTGTGTATGACGGCGCGACGGCCGCGGCTGAAGCCTTGCTGATGTGCCGGGATCCGAAGCATCGCCGCGTGCTGGTGCCAGCGTCGGTGCATCCGCAGATCCTGCAGGTAATCCGGACGTACGGCGAGGCCTACGGTATGACAATCACTGTCTTAGAGTGTCCGCACGGCGTGCTGGAAGAAAGTGTGCTGCGGGAAGCGCTGAGCGAGGATACGGCCTGTCTGCTTTTGCAGCAGCCGAACTATTTCGGTTTAATTGAAGACGCAGAAACGCTGTTTGCAGCGGCGGCGGAGAAAAAGGTAAAAGGGATTCTGCACATCAATCCGATCGCGGCGGCACTGCTGCCGTCAGCGAAGGAAGCCGGCGCTGTGATCGCGGTCGGCGAAGGCCAGCCGTTAGGCATGCCGCTGAACTTCGGCGGGCCGTATCTGGGCTTTATGGCCAGCGTATCGGCGATGATGCGCAAGCTGCCCGGCCGGATTGTCGGCCAGAGTACCGATCACGAAGGCCGGCGGGCTTACGTCCTGACCCTGCAGGCCCGTGAACAGCACATCCGCCGGGAAAAGGCCAGCAGCTCGATCTGTTCCAATCAGGCGTTATGCGCGCTGAGAGCGGCGATCTACTGCAGCGCGATGGGCACGGAAGGCATCGAACAGGTCGCCTCGCACTGTGTCAGCAACGCCCATTATTTAGCGCAGGAGCTATGTGAAAAAACAAAGCTCAAACTGAAATATGCCGGCGAATTCTTCCATGAATTCGTAACGGTCAGCGACGTGCCGAGCGGCGTGCTGCTCAAACATCTGGAAGATCACGGCATCCTGGGCGGACTGCCGCTGAGCGATCACGAAATTCTGTGGTGCGCGACAGAAGTGAACAATAAGGAAAATATGGATCATCTGGTCGAACTGATCGGGGAGGTGGCCGCATGAGCCAGCTGATTTTTGAACGCGGAACCCAGGGACATCGGGGCGTGGCGCTGCCAAAGCTTCAGGTTCCTGCGTATACTTTAAAAACAAAACTGCGCGCTGAGAAACCGCAGCTGCCTTCGGTCAGCGAACTGGAGGTCGTGCGCCATTACACCGAATGCTCCCAGCGTGTCAAGGGCGTCGATCACGTCTTTTATCCATTAGGCTCCTGCACGATGAAATACAATCCGAAAGTCAACGAAGACGCGGCCAACCTGGAGGGCTTTACGGCGATCCATCCGCTGGCGCCGGAAGAGGACGTGCAGGGCTGTCTGGAAGTTGTCGCAACGCTGGAAAAATATCTGACGCAGATCACCGGCATGGATGCGTTCTGCTTCCAGCCGGCCGCAGGCGCGCATGGCGAATTCAGCGGCCTGATGACGATCCGCAACTATTTGAAACGCCATCATGAAGATCAGCGCACCGTCGTGTTCGTGCCGGATTCCGCTCATGGAACCAATCCGGCCAGCGCGGTGATGGCGGGCTTTACGGTCAAGCAGATTCCAAGCAACGCGGAAGGCAACGTCGATGTGGAAGCGTTGCGGGCGATGGCGGATGAAACGACCGCGGCGCTGATGCTGACGAATCCCAACACATTGGGCCTGTTTGAAAAAGATATTTTGGAAATCACAAAAATCATTCACGACGCCGGCGGTCTGGTTTATTACGACGGCGCGAATCTGAACGCGATCATGGGCATTGCGCGTCCGGGCGATATGGGCTTTGACGTTGTCCATCTGAATCTGCATAAGACGTTCTCCACGCCGCATGGCGGGGGCGGGCCGGGCAGCGGGCCGATTGGCGTCAAGCGCCATTTGATTCCCTATCTGCCGTCGCCGCGGATCGAAAACGGCCGGATTCATGAGGACTGTCCGGAAAGTTTAGGCCGGATGAAGATGTTCTACGGCAATTTCGGCGTCATGGTCCGGGCTTTAACCTATGTCATGATCTTAGGCAAGGAAGGTCTGCGCCGGACAAGCCAGGTCGCGGTGCTCAACGCTCGCTATCTGGAACATGAACTGAGCCGGAACTACGATATGGCGATTGACCAGCCGTGCATGCATGAATTCGTCATGACGCTGAAACGTCAGCATAACGACCTGGGCGTCAGTGCGATGGATATCGCCAAGGGGATGATCGACCGCGGCATCCATCCGCCGACGATGTATTTCCCGCTGATCGTGGAAGAAGCGCTGATGGTGGAACCGACGGAAACCGAACCGAAGGCGGTGCTCGATGAAGCAGTGCGCGTGCTGAGTGAGCTGCTTGACTTGGCGGCCAGTGATCCGCAGGCACTGCAGGCATGTCCAACGACGACGCCAGTCGGCCGGATCGACGAGGTTCAGGCGGCCCGGCATCCGATTCTGCGCTGGCAAAAGGGAAACAAATAGCACAATGCTGTATTTTACAGAGGGTCAGACTTTTGACCCTTACTTTAATTTAGCGATGGAGAAGTGGCTGTGCGATCATCTCGACGGCCGGCGGATTCTCTATCTGTGGCAAAACGAGCATACCGTTGTCATTGGCAAAAACCAGAATCCGCTGAAGGAATGTCGGCTGGCGGCGCTGAAGCAGGACGGCGGCTTGTTAGCCCGGCGCTGTTCCGGCGGCGGGGCGGTCTATCACGATTTGGGCAACCTGAACTTTACGATGTTGGTTCCCAACGATCAGTTTGATCTGCATCGACAATGCTCCGTGCTTTTGCAGGCTGTGCGTCAGTTCGGGGTGGACGCGCAGTTTTCAGGCCGCAACGATCTGACGGCGCAGGGCCGGAAATTTTCCGGCAACGCCTTTTATCACGGGCCCCACGGCAGCTTTCATCACGGCACGCTGCTCGTCGATACGGACAGCGAGAAAGTGGCCAGATACCTGAAGGTATCCGCCGCGAAGCTGAAAGGCAACGGCGTCGATTCCGTCCGTCAGCGCGTCATCAATTTAAAGGAATGCGCGCCAATGATGACGATCAGCCGGCTGAAAACCGCACTGCGGGAAGCGATGGAACAGGTTTATGGAGAACTGGGAACGATGTGGGAATGGACACCGGCGCAGATTGCGGAAATCAAAGCGCTGGCCCAGTTTTACCGCAGCGACGCCTGGCTGTTCCCAGAGAAATTCCAGGCTGATTTATGTTTGGAGAAACGTTTCGCCTGGGGTGAGATCCAGGCGCAGCTGCAGCTGCAGTCCCAGCGTATCTGCGCCTGCCGGCTGTATACCGACGCGATGGATGCGGCGGCGATCACGGAGCTGGAAGCCTTGCTTCATGATTGTCCGCTGACGTCCCAGGCGCTGCAGGAACGCGCTTTATCCGCAAGTCCGCACCATCCGCTGATCCCGGAATGCATTGCGTGGATCAGCCAAGAAATAGAAGGGCAGGAAGCAAAATGGGATTAAAAACCGAGCTTGTGATTCTCGGCGCCGGCCCGGCCGGCTATGAAGCGGCAATTCACGCCGCCCAATGCGGCATGCAGGTCGTGCTGATCGAAAAAGACCAGGTCGGCGGCACATGTCTTAACCGCGGGTGTATTCCGACTAAAAGCCTGTTATACCAGGCGCATCAGCTGCGGATTGCGGCGCAGTACGCCAAGATCGAGATCGACGGCGAAGCACTGCGGCTGCAGAAGGAAGACACCGTGGGGAAGCTGCAGAAGGGAATTGCCCAGCTGATCAAAGGCAATTCAATCCAGTTTCTTCATGGCGAAGCGAAAATAACCGGCCCGCAGACGGTCAGTGTGAATGATGAGATCATTGAAGCTGAACATATTTTGATCGCGACCGGCTCCCGGACTTCAGTTCCGCCGATTCCGGGAATTGAACTGGCGATGACCTCGGATCAGGTGCTGCAGTGGGATCGTCCGCTGCCGCAGCAGGCTGTGATTATCGGGGCCGGCGTGATCGGCCTGGAATTTGCGGATTTATTATTGGATCTGGGGGTTGGGGTAACGCTGTTGGAAGCCGCCCCGCGGCCGTTGATTCAGGCGGATCGGGAAATTGCGCAGAATCTTCAAATGATCCTCAAGCGCCGGGGCGCGCAGCTGCATTGCGGCATTACGATTACCCAGATTCATGAAAATGCCGTAGACTATGTAGAAAAGGAAAAACCGATGCGCGCGGAAGGGGAATGGATCATCGCCGCAACCGGACGCAAACCGGTGTTATGCGATTGCGCGCCGGCACTGGCGCAGGAGCGCGGCCGTTTGATCACGGATGCCTGCGGCCGGACGTCGGTTCCTACGATTTATGCTGCTGGGGATGTGACCAGCCGGATTCAGCTTGCGCATCTGGCCAGCGCGCAGGCGATCAATGCGGTGGATACAATGCTGGGCCGGACGCCGCAGTTTGATTTAAACTGCGTGCCGTCATGTCTGTACACCCATCCGGAAGCGGCGTGGGTCGGCTTGTCGGAGGAGGAAGCGCAGGCGCAGGGGTTATCGGTCATCGTGGGCAAGACCAGCACCTTAAGCAATTCCAAATCCATGATCGAACAGGCGCCGCGCGGTTTTGTCAAGCTGATCGCCGATGCGGCCACCCGTCAGTTAGTGGGCGGGGTGATTGCCGGAGCGCATGCCAGCGACTGGATCGGCACAGTGGCTCAGGCCGTCAGTCAGCATTTGACGATCGACGACTGCCAGCGCGTGATCATGGCTCATCCAACCTGGAGCGAAGCGCTGCACGAAGCACTGATGGACTTTGATCAGCATGCCATTCATACCTTATATAAACGTACAAAATAACGAAAAGGCGGGCTTTCTTTTATTGGAGGTCCGCCTTTTATCGTAAGAATTGTAAAATTTTTCAAAACGGATCATTTAATCCTTTACTTTGGGGCACAATTTCATTATAATCATGGATAATACAAAAAGGGAAAAGGAGCGAATACTATGGCATATTACTATGATCAACCGTCTCATACCTTCAGCGAATACCTGTTGGTTCCGGGCTATTCTTCCAGCGAGTGCATCCCGACGTCTGTCAGCCTGAAGACGCCGTTAGTCAAGTTCAAGAAAGGTGAAAAACCGGCGATCGAAATGAACATCCCGATGGTCAGCGCGATCATGCAGGCGGTGTCTGATGACCGGATGGCGGTGGCGCTGGCAAAGGAAGGCGGCGTTTCGTTCATCTTTGGATCACAGTCGATTGAAAGTCAGGCGGCGATGGTTGCCCGCGTGAAAAATCACAAGGCCGGCTTTGTCGTCAGCGATTCCAACATTACGCCGGATATGACGCTGGCGCAGGTTCTTGAACTGGTCGAGGAAACAGGACATTCCACGATGCCGGTCACTGAGGACGGAACTGCCAACGGACGCTTAGTCGGCATGGTTACCAGCCGCGATTACCGGGTTTCCCGGATGGCGCCGGAAACCAAGGTTGCGGACTTCATGACGCCGTATGATAAATTGATTGTCGGTCATGAGAGCGACACCTTGTCGGACTGCAACGATCTGATCTGGGAACACAAGCTGAACCAGCTGCCGATCATCGACGAGAATCAGCACCTGTTGTATCTTGTTTTCCGTAAGGATTATGCCACACATAAAGAAAATCCGGATGAGCTCCTGGATTGCCACAAACGGTATATCGTCGGCGCGGGCATCAACACGCGCGACTATGCGGAACGTGTTCCGGCGTTAGTGGAAGCGGGCGTCGACGTGCTGTGCATCGATTCCTCGGAAGGCTTCAGCGAATGGCAGAAGCGCACGATTTCCTGGATTCGTGCGAAATACGGCGACTCCGTTAAGGTTGGCGCAGGCAACGTCGTCGACCGCGAGGGATTCCGGTTCTTAGCGGAGAGCGGCGCGGATTTCATTAAAGTCGGCATCGGCGGCGGTTCTATCTGCATCACTCGTGAAACCAAAGGCATCGGCCGCGGTCAGGCGACAGCGGTCATCGAAGTTGCGAAAGCCCGTGACGAATATTTTGAAGAGACCGGAATTTACATTCCGATCTGCTCGGACGGCGGCATCGTTTACGATTATCATATTACCTTAGCGTTAGCGATGGGCGCGGATTTCGTCATGCTGGGACGGTATTTCAGCCGTTTTGAAGAATCGCCGACGACGAAGCTGATGGTCAATGGCACCTATGTCAAAGAGTATTGGGGCGAAGGCAGCAACCGTGCCCGCAACTGGCAGCGCTACGATTTGGGCGGCGCTCAGAAGCTGAGCTTTGAGGAAGGTGTCGATTCCTATGTTCCGTATGCCGGAACGTTAAAGGAAAACGTCACGCTGACGTTGTATAAGGTGAAATCGACCATGTGCAACTGCGGTGCGCTCTCGATTCCTGAGCTGCAGCAGAACGCCCGGCTGACCCTGGTTTCCGCAACCTCGATTGTCGAAGGCGGCGCGCACGACGTCATCGTCAAAGACAAGAGCTCGATGAAATAAGCTTTTCCCTTACCCTGAGTGAAAGATCGGAAACTTCCGGTCTTTTTCTAAAGGGGGAAGGGGATCAAGATAAGTTGGCAAAATTCAAAAGTTGGTAAGAAAGGCAATCGGCGATTGCAAAGAAACCCGAATTTTGTTACATTAGGACTGGAATAAAAAGGAAGTTGAAGGAGGAACAGCGATGAAACAGGATATGATTTTAATTTTAGATTTAGGCAGTGATGAAAATACCGTACTGGCGCGGATGATCCGTGATCTGGGCGTCTACAGCGAGATTAAACCGCATGATATCACGGAAGAAGAACTGGCGAAGCTGGATAATGTCAAGGGGATCATCCTTAACGGCGGCCCGCTGAACATCGTCGACGGCAAGGCGATTGAAGTTCGTGATTTTATCTATGATGCAGGCGTCCCGGTGCTGGCAGTGAATTATGCGGCGGCCAAGGGCAAGCATTGCCTTGATCAGTGGCCGGCAGAGGAAGACGCGATGCGAGCGGTCGTGAATTCCTTCTTGTTTGACACTTGCCATGCGGAAGCGAATTGGAATATGAAAAACTTCGTTGCCGACCAGATCGAATTGATCCGGCGTCAGGTCGGGGATAAAAAGGTGCTGCTTGCGTTGTCCGGGGGCGTTGATTCTTCGGTCGTCGCAGCCTTGTTGATCAAAGCGATCGGCAAGCAGCTGGTGTGCGTGCATGTCAATCATGGCCTGATGCGCAAGGGTGAATCGGAAAGTGTAATTGAAGTGTTCCGCAATCAGATGGATGCGAACTTGATTTATGTGGATGCGAGCGAGCGGTTCTTAACGAAACTGGAAGGGGTAGCGGATCCGGAACAGAAACGTAAAATTATTGGCGCTGAGTTCATCCGTGTGTTCGAGGAAGAAGCGCGCAAGCTGGAAGGGATTGACTTTTTGGCGCAGGGCACGATCTATCCGGATATCGTGGAATCGGGCACGAAGACCGCGAAGGTCGTCAAGTCGCATCACAATGTCGGCGGCCTGCCGGAAGACATGAATTTCGAGTTAGTTGAACCGTTGTATTATCTGTTCAAGGATGAAGTCCGGGCATGCGGTCTGGAACTGGGCTTACCGCATGACATGGTCTTCCGTCAGCCATTCCCGGGGCCGGGACTGGGCGTCCGCTGCCTGGGCGCAATCACAAGAGAACGGCTGGAAGCGGTGCGGGAATCGGATGCGATCCTGCGCGAGGAGTTTGCGAAGGCGGGACTGGATAAGAAAGTTTGGCAGTATTTCACGATTGTTCCGGATTTCAAATCGGTGGGCGTCAAGAACAATGCGCGCTGCTTTGAGTATCCGGTGA
Source organism: Holdemania sp. 1001095H_141210_F2 (assembly GCF_015558105.1). Lineage (NCBI taxonomy): Bacteria > Bacillati > Bacillota > Erysipelotrichia > Erysipelotrichales > Erysipelotrichaceae > Holdemania > Holdemania sp. 1001095H_141210_F2. Next base: position 125,417 of record NZ_JADNPO010000004.1, on the reverse strand, counting down.
TCATCCGCGCCGTCAACACGATCGACGCGATGACCGCTTCGATTGAACAGATCGACTGGCCGGTGCTGACAAAGGTCACGGATCGAATTCTAAAGGAAGTTAAGAACGTGAACCGAGTCTGTTATGATTTGTCGCCGAAGCCATGTGCGACGATTGAGTGGGAATAAGCAAAAAGTGGATATGAGGGCCCGCAAACCCTTGAAAACACTGACTTTTTGACTTTTAAATTCCCCATTTGGTAGCAGATTGATAGCACTCGTCAAATCCTGATTTATTGAGTTTGAAAAGAAAAATCGGGTGGCTTGCGAGTAGCCTAAAAATCCTCATCTTTTTATTCATAAGTAAAAGGTCTAACTGATTTTTGCTGATCAGTTAGACCTTTTTAATTTTGCTCTCATTTATCTGAATTTTCTGATTTTGCGCAACAAATGGCCTCTCCCGTGGCCTACAAGTGAGAGGGTCAGATCAGACTCTCCGGCGGAACCTTGGCGTGAATCTGGCTGCTGTCGTACTCCGGGTAGTGGTAACGCCAGCGGTCGTACTCCTCATGGGAGATCTCACCGGCCTCTAGTTTGGCTGCCTGTTCCCGCCAGGCCCAGAGCATTTCATGCAGCCGGGCAGCATCCTTGTTTTTGCGGAAATCTACCTGCAAGGCAAGCTCACCATCCTGCTCCGTGATCTTCAGACCGTAGTTGTCCTCCAGGGTAAACAGGGTGTGCATGAGCCCCACATAGGAGTCTATGTCCGGGACAGAAAGGGCGTGGGGAGAGACATCCAGTACCTGGGCCAGGGCAGCAGTCAGATCGGCCTTAGGGGTTCTTGATCCTGTTTCGTACTGCGCCAGGCGCACATCGGCAGACTTCTCCGGGAAGCCCAGCGCCATACCAAGATATTTCTGCGTCATCCCCCGTAGGAGACGGAAAAAGTGAATCCGTTCGCCAATCGCCATACATCCAGCTCCCATCTATGGTTGTTCTTATATGCAACATAGCATATTTGCTTAGTTTTGTCAAGACAATCTAAGCAAATTTATTTAACAATATTTCTTTTACAAGGCTTGAACTAAGCTTATATGTATAGTATCATAAGGACACTAAGCGGATAAGCTTAGATGATATAGCGTATCAAATGAGCCGCCAGATTTTTGGTTGCGAAACGGAGAAAAAGTGGCGGACATAAGCAAGGAGGCATTTATGAAACACAACACTTGCAGGCAGCAGTCACCAACAACGAAGAAAGGAAGGGATTTACCATGGCAAATCAGATTTTTATGCGTGTGGACGAAGTGGCCGAAGAGCTGGGGGTGTCCGTACCCTACGCCTATAAGCTCATCCGGCAGATGAACGAGGAACTGGCGAAAACCGGCTGCATCACGATTTCCGGCCGGATTGACCGCAAGTTCTTCCACGAGAAGTTTTATGGCACGAGAACCGAGACGGCGAGAAAGGGGGAGTAATTATGGCGGCGTTCAAGAACAAGGACAACGGCACCTGGTATGTGCAGTTCCGCTACACCGACTGGAAGGGAGAGCGTCAGCAGAAGCTCAAAAGGGGCTTTGCTACCAAGCGAGAGGCGCTGGAATGGGAACGGGAGTTCCTGATGGAGAAGCAGGCCGATGTGAACATGACCTTTGAGAGCTTCGTTGCTCTCTATGAGAGGGACATTAAGCCCAAGTTGAAGCTCAACACCTGGCTCACCAAGGAGAGCATCATCAAAAAGAAGATCCTGCCCTATTTTGCCAAGCGGAAGCTGTCGGAGATCACGGCCAAGGACATTATGCGCTGGCAGAACGAGATCCGGGAAATGCGGGACTGCCACGGCAAACCGCTGTCCAAGACCTATTTGAAAACGGTCCACAATCAGCTTAGCGCCATCTTTAACCACGCTGCCCGATTTTACGGCCTAAACCTCAACCCGGCCCGGCAGGCGGGCAACATGGGGGCAGAGGAACGGAAGGAGATGCTGTTCTGGACCCGAGAAGAGTACGCCAAGTTTTCCGAAGCCATGATGGACAAGCCGCTGTCCTTCTACGCCTTTGAAGTTCTGTACTGGTGCGGTGTCCGGGAGGGCGAGCTGCTGGCCCTGACCCCGGCGGATTTCGACTTTGAGAAGCGCACCCTCACCATCAACAAGTCTTACCAGCGGCTTAACAAGCAGGATGTTATCACCACCCCCAAGACGCCCAAGAGTAACCGGGTGATCCAGATGCCCCAGTTCCTCTGTGACGAGCTCCAGGACTACCTCAAGCAGCTCTACGGCGTGGAGCCGGATAGCCGAATGTTCCCTATCAGCAAAAGCTATCTTCACCGGGAAATGGACCGTGGCTGTAAGCAAACAGGGGTGAAAAGGATTCGCATACACGATTTGAGACATAGCCACATCAGTTTGTTGATCGACATGGGCTTTACCGCTCTGGCTATTGCGGAGCGCGTAGGACACGAGAGCATCGACATCACCTACCGTTATGCTCACCTGTTCCCCACCCGCCAGGTGGAAATGGCTGACAAGCTGGATTCACTGAAGAATGAGAAAGGAGTATAAGAAAATGTCCAAGAAGAACTATGACAACCACAACCGCTGGAGAAACAAGACGGTGGCCTTCCGGGTGTCGGCGGAGGAAGATCTCCATCTGGAAACCCTGGTGAAACTCACCGGTCTGACCAAGCAGGATTACATCATCCGGAGACTGCTGGAACGGGATGTGGTTGTCCAGGGCAATCCCAGAGTCTACAAGGCGCTGCGGGACCAGCTGGCCACTGTGCTGGACGAGCTCCGGCGGATCGAAGCCGGGCAGGGCGTGAACGATGATCTGCTGGACACCATCCAGATGATCGCCGCCATTATGAACGGAATGCAGGAGGATTTTGCCTATGACCGATGAGAAAAAGAAAATGACCGCCCATGGTTCATCTGTTGGCGCAGATGATGGGCAGTCAATCTCTCAAAATTCCAAGACCACTATACCAGACCCGGACGAAAAAAGCAATTCCCCGGAAAGAGATTTGGAGGAACTTTACCGGAAAATGCGCCGCATGAGCGACCCGGCCTACCTCCATACTGTTACCCTGGACGAGCTGATGGACAATGTGTTTGAGGGTAAGTCTGCGGTGATTGAGAACCTGCTCTACACGGGAGCGTACATCCTTGCCGGAGCGCCCAAAATCGGTAAGTCCTTCCTGGTGGCGCAGATCGCCCACCATGTCAGTACCGGGCAGGACTTGTGGGGCTACAAGACCCATCAGGGAACTGTTCTCTACCTGGCGTTGGAGGATGACGAGCGCCGTTTACAGCGCCGAATGTTCCGAATGTTCGGAGTGGAGGGGACAAGCTCCCTCCACTTCGCCACAAGCGCCAAGATGCTTGGCAGTGGTCTGGATGAACAGCTGGAAAAGTTTGTCTGGGAACACAGCGATACCAAGCTGGTTATCGTAGATACTCTACAAAAAGTCCGTGAGGTGGTGAATGATAGTTACAGCTACTCCAGCGACTATGAGGTAATCGGCAAGCTGAAGCAATTTGCTGATCGGTATGGCGTCTGCGTCCTGATTGTCCACCACACCAGAAAGCAGCCTGCCGGAGATAGCTTTGAGATGATCTCGGGGACCACGGGCTTGCTGGGCTGTGCGGATGGTGCGCTGCTGATGCAGAAGGAGAAGCGAACAGATAGCAAGGCCACCCTGGAGGTGGTAGGCAGAGACCAGCCGGATCAGCGGCTGTATCTCAGCAAAGACCAGGAAAGCCTGGTTTGGGGGCTTGACCATGCAGAGAATGAGCTTTGGAAACAACCTCCAGACCCGGTACTGGAAGCTGTGGCAAAGATCGTATATGCCGAGAACCGAGAATGGGAAGGCAGTCCCACCGAGCTGGCCCAGGCGATTCAAACGGATATGGCGGTGAACCGGCTTACCAAGCATCTGAATGTAAATGCCAGCCGCCTGCTGGAAGAACATCAGGTAAAGTATGAGAACAAAAGCAAACACGCCGGACGGCGCATCCGACTGACCTATATGATGGTAGAAGCCCCCGCGTTTGAAGTAATCGAGTAAAGCGCGACGCTCGCAACGGTCGCGACGGTGTTTTGAGGGGTACTCCCAGCACCGTTGCGACCGTCGCCACCGTTGCGGGAGGGAAAAAGTGGGGTGGTATTTTGCCACCCCGTCGTCCAGGAGGGCACCCCATTTTAGGACACCCTAAAAGTACCAGAAAATGTCGCGACTTACGCACCCCTATGCCCCGAAACGGGGCGCCGGGTACAGACAAAAAGCGTTCGGAGAACGCGCAGCCACAGAATGAAATTCTGTGTTCAAACGGGGCTTGGGGGCGCTGCCCTCAACAAGCAGACGGCAGGAAATGTGAGTGTGTATTAACACTCGCATTGCTTGCCAGTCTTGTGTGTGGCTATCCACACGCATTGCTTGCAAGTATCTAAAACAACCGAAACGGCCCTTGTGCCGCTGCGGAAAATCGACCAAAATTTAAGCATTGGGAGGCAACGAGTATTGAGAAAGATTGTATCCTGTGAGTTTAACATGGATACCGCCTGCGTGGAGCTGCGTCTGGAGGATGGGACGCTGTTCTCTATCGACTGTACCGCCGTAGAGAACGAGGTGGCAAACAGCATGTACCAGCGGTCAGAACTGGACTGGCTGATCTACAACGATCCGCTGGCCTATGCCGAACTGATTTTGAATGGGGCCCCTGAATTATATCTAAAAGCAGTAACACAGAAAACTCCGTTAGATTGATGGCAAAGAAAATCCGCCAGAAGCAGCACTCTAAAGGGTGCGCCTCTGACGGATTTTTTACATCTTATCAATCAAAGCAAATACAACAGCCTGCTGTTCTTCACTTAGTCTTGACCAGCGTTCCAGAAGCTCTTTCTGCGCCTCAGTCAAGGAAACAGGTGCATCTTCTTCTGCAAACAGTTGAGATAGCGTAATGCCAAAGGCTATGCAGATTTTCTCAAGGGATGGAATGGTCGGAACCATGTTCTTGCGATACCATGAGGAGATCGTGGATTGCGGCAAACCGGAGCGTTCTGCAAGCTGATACTCTGTCCAGCCCCGCTCCTCTCGATACGCGGTTATAACCGAGAGAATATCCTTCACCTGCATCACTCCTTTGCTTGCGTTCTTCGTAAATTATACTTTGATAAATCGTTGTGATTTAATCATTTATATCGTATAATTTTAACGATAAACGCAACTAAAAAGGAGGGAGAAATTTGGGAGAAAAAAGCTGTTTCTTTATCGGACACCGAGAGGCATCAGAAGAGATTTATCCGGCATTGTATGCGGCTGTGGAGCAGCACATTTTGGAATATGGCGTTACAGAATTTATCGTTGGCCACTACGGCGGATTTGACCGTCTTGCAGTGTCAGCAGTCAAAGAAGCAAAGCGTTTCTACCCAGAAGTGAAGCTCACTTTGCTATTGCCATATCATCCGGCAGAGCGGCCCATCCCAACACCCGATGGATTTGACGGAACATTCTATCCACCGGGGATGGAAAGCGTCCCGCGCAAGATTGCAATCGTGAGAGCAAACCGCTATGTTGTGGATCATGTGGACTATCTCATCGCCTATGTTTGGCATCCTGCCAGCAATGCGCGGGAGTTGGTGAAATACTCACAAAAGAGGCAACAGAAAAGTGGTATCCAAATAACCTTATTGACACACGCAGCTACATAATTTTACATGCTATTCGACTTGAAGTTGACTCATGTTTTCGTGAGGCTATCTTGAGGTATCGTGTGTTTTATGATATAATTACTTATCCGCACATGAATGGAGAAGTAGCAATGCCGGTATCTTATGATAAACTTTGGAAAATTCTCATCGACAAAAAGATGAAACGCTCGGACTTAAAGGATGCTGCGGGCATTAGCTTTAATGTCTTAGCAAAGATGGGAAAAAATGAATTTGTATCAATGGAGAGCCTGTATAAAATTTGTGTGGCTTTAAACTGCGGCATCGATGAAATTATGGAGTTTACGAATCATGAGCATGCTTGACTTTGCAATTAAAGCAACGACAGAATATATTGACCACATGCCGAAAAGCCAGCGCAAAAAATATGGCCAGTTTTTTACAAGTAAAGAAACTGCTGCTTTTATGGCTGAATTGTTTGAGATTCCCGATAAGCGCCAGACACTTTCTATCCTTGATCCTGGTGCTGGTTCTGGCATTCTCTCAGTTGCACTATTGGAACGCTTGCAAGCTTTCTCGGCAATAAAAGAGATTAGATTGGTTTGCTATGAGAATGACCCAAATGTAATGGAGCTATTGCGGGCCAATCTGGATGTAGTGCGTAGTCAATCCAAACAGAAAATATCCTACGAAATCGTTTCTGATAACTACATTTTAAGTCAAGCGACTGACTATAATTTGATGTTAGGGGCGAATTTGGAGCCTGAAAAATTTGATTTTGTAATCGGAAATCCTCCATATATGAAAATAGCAAAAGATGCCCCAGAAGCCTTAGCCATGCCAGATGTATGTTATGGCGCTCCCAATCTCTATTTTCTCTTTGCTTCTATGAGTATGTTTAACTTGAGAGATGGCGGAGAAATGGTTTATATTATTCCGCGTTCCTGGACCTCTGGCGCATATTTCAAGAGATTTCGTCAGAAGTTTTTAAGCGAAGGTATTTTGGAGCATATCCACTTATTTGTTAGTCGTGATAAAGTCTTTGAAAAAGAAAGTGTACTGCAGGAAACTATCATTATTAAGCTGAGAAAAACGCGCTCAAAGCCAAAAACTGTTACTGTTACTACGACCCAAAGCAATGCGGACTTTTCAAAAAAGACCATTTTTGAAGCTCCATATTCTGCTGTTATCAACGGACCAGATTCCTATGTATATCTGGTAACAAATGCTGACGAAGTAGAGACACTTAATAGTTTGAACAAGTGGGAAAATACCCTGCCAAGCATTGGCCTAAAAATGAAAACTGGACTTACAGTTGACTTCCGAAACAGAGAAGCACTGAGAGATGTTGCTGAAGAACAGGCTGTTCCATTGTTCTATTCTCAGCACATACAAAATGGCAAAGTGGTTTTTCCTGTAGGGAAGGAACACGAGTATCTGGTTACTGAGCAGCGGGGGCTATTACAGCCAAATAAGAACTATCTTTTTGTCAAACGATTTACAGCAAAAGAAGAACATAGGCGGCTTCAATGTGGTGTTTACTTGGCAAAAAAGCATCCTGAGTATTCCCAGATCAGCACACAAAACAAGATAAATTTTATTGATGGGATGCGTGATCTTTCGGAGTGTGTTGTGTACGGTCTCTATGTCTTATTTAACTCCACCTTGTATGACTGCTATTATAGGATTTTAAATGGTTCAACGCAGGTCAATTCGACTGAGGTAAACTCTATGCCGGTTCCTTCCATGGATGTCATTGAGGCCATGGGAAAAGAGCTGATTGCTGCACACGATATGTCGGAACCGGCTTGTGACAGAATTTTGAGGGGTTATGTATGAGTAAAATAGAAGAAGCAAAAGAGATATTAAATGCCTTGCAAGTCCCGGCAAAGCAGCAAAATGCTATGTGCTGTTGTGTTTTGCTTGCCATGGCAGGACTTGTTGAGGAAACTCTGTGGCAAGATGCGACCAACGAATGGATTCGTATTCACGATGTAATTGCTTTTGCGAATAACAATTATGGGACTACTTATGCAGAAAATAGTCGTGAAACCTTCAGAAAACAGGCTATGCACCATTTCAGAAATGCGGCTTTCATCGAGGATAATGGCAAGGCCACCAATAGCCCAAATTACCGCTATCGGTTGACAGATGAAATGCTAAAGTTGGTACAGAGTTTTGGTACAGATCAGTGGGAAACCAAGCTTACTTCTTTTCAAACTAATCACGACACACTTGTTCAGCTATATGCTTCTAAGCGTGTCAGACGCAAAATGCCTGTGAAGATCAACGGTGAGGATTTCACTTTTTCTCCAGGAGATCACAATCAACTTCAAAAGGCAATTATTGAGGAATTTGCACCACGTTTTGCTCCAAATTCGGAATGTCTCTATGTTGGCGATACCATTGAAAAGGATTTGGTAAAGAACGAGGACAAGCTTTGTAAACTGGGGTTTACTATTACATTGCATGATAAGATGCCAGATGTGGTCCTCTACTCAGAGGAGAAGAACTGGCTGTATTTTATAGAGTCGGTAACATCTGTTGGGCCGATGGAGCCCAAACGCATCAAAGAGATTGAAGAAATGACCACCGGCGTAACCGCAGGAAAAATCTATGTTACCGCTTTTCTGAATTTCAAGACATTTAAGAAATTTTCTGAGACACTCGCTTGGGAAACGGAAGTATGGATTGCAGATATGCCGGATCACATGATTCATTTGAATGGTGACAAGTTTTTAGGGCCCAGGAAATAGTTGGTTCCGCAAAAAATTCATAGATATAGATTCTAGAGTAAAGACGGGTTAGAGAGTTGTTATGGATAAAGTTGTAAAAACAGGGCTAAAAATTGACCTACATATTCATTCTGCTGCATCAGCGCATAAGGATGGAGTGAAAGTCAAGAATAACACCCTGGAAAATATAGGAATATTGATTGAAAAATTAAATGACAATGAAGTGAATTTATGCTCCATTACAGATCATGATACTTTTTCATACGAAATGTACCAGGGATTAAAAGCAGCAGAATCTATGGATAACTCAATACAAAAGGTGCTTCCAGGTGTTGAGTTCTCGGTTTGCTTCGCAAGTGAAGGCAAAGAAAGTGTTATTCATGTTGTTACGATCTTTACTGATGAGGATGGGGTCAAGGTTCAAAAACTAGAGAGTATTTTGAAAAATAATAGGCCAAATTACAATGATGCGTATAGAGAAGAAGAATTCTTGGCGCTTCTTAGAGAAGTTGACATGAATACAATTTTAATTGCTCACCAGAAAAACACATTAACAAGCCGCAATCCCAGAAAGAATGACGCCAATAGCCTGGGGAACCAACGATTTTTAGAATTTGTTTACACAGACTATTTTGAAGCGTTTGAGTTTAAAAATAGAAGAAACGAGGTTCTGAACAAGACATTTTTGTTTCAGCAAGATATGGAACAAAATATTCGCTTTGTAACAGGGACTGATTGTCATGATTGGTCGGTGTATCCCTCTGAGACTCCTGAAAGTCTGCTAACTGATGCGTTTCCTTATACTTTTGCTAAGTGTCTTCCTACTTTCAAAGGATTGGTTATGGCAATCACTGACCACAACCGATTGAAATGCGTTAATAGTTTTTTTAATGTTGACAAAAAAACACTTGAAGAAATCAAATTTGAGCATGATGGCGAGACGTTCGCTATACCATTATCCAAGGGAATAAATGCAATTATTGGAGATAATTCTATTGGTAAGTCGTTGCTGTTGCATGCACTCACAGGCTACAAGAAAAAGGCACAATCATTACCAGCGAAAGTGAAAGACGGATATAAAAGATATCTGAAAGACAATGGAATATTAATAAAAAAACAACTTCAACCTGAAGATATTTTTTGCTTTGACATGCAGGGCGAAGTTCGTTCCAAGTTTGAAGAAAATAAATTAAATGCTTCTGAATTTTTGAAAGAATATTTTCCTCCGGATGTAAATCCTCTTCCCTATAGGAGTGTCTTGAATGCGGAAACAGAACGCATGTGTCAATACCTGTCACGCAAGTTCGAAATGGATAAGCGATTAGAAGAGCTTTTATCATTCCCGATTGTCATAGATGATAGTACAGCAGAAAGTATGACCTTCGTGAATAATACAAGAAGCGCTAAACAAACATCCGAGAAAGAAACCGAAATATCTGGAAAATTAGAGGCAATTATTGTAGCTGTAAATGAGATCTCACAGATGGTTACAATTAAAGATGATCAGGATGAATTAGCAGGTATTTTAAAACGCTTGCAGAACATGAAGGGACGATATGATTATCTGGTAGATACAGTTGATAAAGAAAATACAAGAATAGAAACTGTTCATAAAATCCTGACTTTAATTTCAACTAGACACCGCAAAACGGTTAGTGATCGTCAAAAAAAGCAATCATCTTTTACTGAGCGTACAGCTGATGTAAAAAGCAGAATAGTAGAGCTTATACGTTATGAACGTGCCCTTCAAGTATATAAGCCTAATGTGAAAACTCAAAAAATCTTGCCTCACAGCAATCAAATATTGGATTATGAATTTATTTCAAAACTGAATATAGATGAAATAAGCATTGATTATTTCAACAGTGTTCTATCCAAAACATTAAAGGTAGGGAAAAAAATCAACTGGAAGACAATAACGGAAAATGATTTAAAGGATATGCTGTTGCGCTATGACGACACAGAGGTACTGCAATTTTTTAAATCTGCAATTAATGAGGTATTGGATCAGGATTTCTCTGCGAAGTATTCAATTATCAGCCAAGGAACAGATAAGTATGCGGAGATGTCTTCGGGCTTAGATTCTAAAATATACTTTGACTTGCTTTGTTCGGAAACACACCATGATGGTGTTTATTTGATTGATCAGCCAGAAGATAATATTTCCCAAAAGGCAATTAGGGATTATTTGCTGGATCGTTTCAAAAACATGGGAGAAGTAAGACAAGTCATCATGGTGACACATAATCCACAATTTATCGTAAATTTGGATGTGGACAATCTTATCTTCTTATCTAAAGATGAAAGCGGCTTAAAGATTAGATCTGGTGCACTTGAATATGAATGCCCAGAGTACAATATTCTGGATATCGTGGCTCAAAATATTGATGGAGGGCTTGATTCAATTCGAAAGAGGTGGAAACGGTATGAGAAGACGGCTGTACTTTGACTATTCGTCGGCTGAAAATAGCTACATAATACAAGAAGATGGAAGTAGTATCTTCCGTATTAATGGCAATACTTTGAAATTTGTGTCTCTTGAATTTTATAATGGTGTGTATGCCGGCAACAAATCAACTGCAATCGATTTTGAAAACAAAATTGCTGACAATTCTTCTGATCCATTGAAAAAAGGTCGCTATATTTTCGATTGGATCAAAGAAATTTTTAAAGCCATTGAGGAAGAATTACCTGACCCTGAAAAAGCTGAAGGCCAAGACAACGAACAAAAAGATAACGAATTTGCTCTCATTGATGAAACACAGTCCACCTCCGAAAGCAAGAAAATAATTCCGCTATTTGATTGGCCAGCTTGTGCTGGAGATGGTTTTTATTTTGATCAGGCCAATGTTCCCTTTGAGAGGATTGAAGTAGATAACCTAAATGCCGATTATGCCGTAAAAATTTCCGGTAGAAGTATGGAACCTACCATTGCAGATGGTTCTGTTGTAATGGTAAAACAAGTGGATGTGTTGTCAAACGGTGATATTGGCATTTTTAGCATTAATGGAGAAATCATGTGTAAACGCTATTGTATAGACGATGCAGGTATTATCCTAATGCCAGATAATCAGTCAGGCGACTTTTGTGATATTGATGTTTCGAAAGTAGAATGTGCAATTCAGGGTAAAGTGCTTCTTGAATAGTACTAACTTTATAGTGGCTACAAATGTTTGACTGATACAATTGTTTCGGGAGAGCTTCAAGTAGGCTCTGTAAAAATGTCTTTATACATGCTATAATACTCCTAAACCACCCAATCATCCGTCTCAAGCAAAACCTCTGATAGGATGCCCCAGATAGATTTTTGATAGCAAAAGTCTGAATAGACCTTAGGATAAGGATAATCTGCATCAAATAAAACCACGACGAATTAAATCCCCTATACAAAAAAGTTTAGAAATGAATTTAACTCGGCGAGTGGGAATAATATCAGCGCTCTGAAAAAGCTCAGTATGACTGGGTCAGACTGTAGACAAACTCAAAAAAGAGGAAGTCGGCAGTTTTTATGATACGGAGAAATCCACAGAAGGTGGATTCCGGGAAGACTTAAGTCGGTTGAGCAGGCGAAGCCAGCGAAACAAAAAACCACCCGCTATGCGGGTGGGCAAAAAAAGTTATACAGTGGAATCACCTTTCCGAATAAAATAGAGTTGTTCAAGCTACTATTAAGAAAGGAAAGGTGATTCAAATGGCTTGAAATACAATTCATTAGCCCACACAGCATGAATGTGCAAATATCACATTGTGTTCATTTCTAAGTATAGAAGAAAAGTGATCTATAATCAAAATCGAAAAGATTTGATCAATATCATCAAAGCACTGTGCAAATACAAAGGGATAGAGATCATAGAGGGGCATATGATGCCGGATCATGTGCATTTGCTGTTAGCTATTCCGCGAAAATACAGTGTATCCTCATTCATGGGATATTTGAAAGGGAAATCAGCGCTGATGATGTTTGATCAGCATGTAAATTTGAAATGCAAGTTTGGGAATAGACACTTTTGGGCAGAAGGATACTATGTAAGTACAGTGGGGTTGAATGAAGCGACAATCTAAATTTCATCAAGCGTTATAACCCCACCGCCGATGCGCGTTTGTTTGAACAGGGAATCAACCCTGAGTCTTACTCAATCTGCCTTGCCTGAGATGATGATTAAGGGTCAGAACGCAGAAAACATCTGCTACCAGGACACCGAAGGCAGACCGTTTTAAGGGCACCAGGATGCGCTTTGTAATTGAGAACTCGTCTTTTGGCACTCCTTGGGGCGGCAAGGATGCAGCAAAGGGTGTGGAACAGGCTGTTCAGTCTGAATATGCCAAGGGCTTTAACGGTCGTTGGGGTGCAGATCTGCCTGGTTCCGGCGATATGCAGATGCTGTTCCTGCAGTCTGCCGTTGACAAGATGGAGAATAATGTTGGCAGAGCTGCTATTATTTCTAACGGAAGTTCGTTATTTATTGACAGCATCGCTTTTGGCGAAAGTCAAATTAGAAAGTGGATTATAGAAAATGATTTGTTGGAAGCTATTGTAGCATTACCGATGAATTTGTTCTATAACACTCCTAGTGCAACATATATGGTTTTTTTCCAAGAATAAGCGCCCTGAACACAAGGGGAAAATCCAGTTGATTGATGCATCCAGCTCCTTCAAGAAATTGCGTAAGGCTCTGGGTGACAAGAAAAACGAAATCTCTCTCGAAGATTGCTCATCATTATCAAACTGTATGCTGACTTCGTGGAAAACGAATACTGTAAGATTTACTCCAATGAGGAGTTCATTTACCATGAGTACGCTGTTATGCAGACGTTGCAGCGCAGCTATGCTATTGCCGAAGACCACATTCAGACTATGCTCTCTAAAGATTCTTTGTCTTCCTTCTATGATTCAGCTAAGGTTGAAGAACTGGAAAATATGGCTGAACCCACTGGCAAGGATATCAAAAAGCTAGAAGCATACCAGAACAATTCGCCTGTGTACGAAGCTACAACTGTGTCTGATGAGGTCAATTATTCTCCTGTGGTATTCCTGCCTGTGCCAACCAAGGTGCTGTCACAGGCAACCGCAGATAAGAAGCGGATTGAGAAGATTGCGGATGGCCATTTGTTATAGATAAGAAAGACGAAATTCAGCGTGATCGTAAGGGCAACATCATCTATGGCAAGGATACTAAAGATACCGAAAGTGATAGCTCTGCTTTTCACAGAAATGTCTGTACTTCTCGGAAAAGGCATTAAGCAAAAGAGAACGAACGCAGTCCACATGCCAGAAATCTCGGCGTAATCCACCCATTTTAGCTGCCATCAGGTCTGACAGGGCTGTTAAAGAGCTGATTGACACCCGGATAGGTCATATCTAACAAAGCTATAAGATTGGAATTGGCCGAGACTTTTTGGGATTTAAAAAAACTCGAACTGAGAATTGTAAAGTTGAAGCTAGGTATGTAATTCATCCATATTCGTATACTCCTCAGAGAATCTCAGTTCAGGAAACCACACCTGCAGATTTTCTTCGCATCGGCAGGGTCGTTCTTCACATTGCAAAGAGAGTTATCGTCGAATTGCTTAATCAGCTTAGGATTGACAACGCTGACAAAGATTCTTTCCTTAGAAAGCTGTTCGACGATAGGAAGGGGGTAACGGCCAGTGCTTTCGACAACAGCACGGACATCCCTAACGATGGCCGCAAAGGACTTCGCCAGCTTCTGAATATCAGACTGACTTTGAGAGACAGTGAAAGGCTTTCTGATAAGGCTCATATCTGAATTGAAGATGGCAATACCGTTCTTGGCTTTGGCGGCGTTGATACCAATAAGATAGCTCATAGAGACACCCCTCTGAAGAGTGATCTCCTGGAGGTTAAACGAACGCGATGGAAAGGATATCGGCTCTACTTACTTAAATCGAACGGCTGCAATGAGCAATTGACTGACTTCTTGACGAACGTATATTCATAGCATAGTTCTAGAAGAATGACGTCACACCATCACCTCTACATTATATAGCTTGAACAACGAGAAGATCAAATTATGACTGGATACCATGATTTCCGATCCCAATATTATATTAGGAGGAGGGTCATAAGAAAGCGAGTCGGAAAAGACAAGGGAGTCAACACCACGAATGGACTGAGAAGAGACACAATCCTCAGAGAAATGAAGATGAGTGTCTTTTAAATTGAGAGCAGATACGATAGAATGAGTAATAAACATAATGAGATTTCCTTTCCGTATGGTGTAGTAACTTTATTGTAACGGAAATTCTTATCTATGTCTCTTTTTTGCAAACAGAACGTTTTGTAGAGAGGCAAAATGAATCCTCAAATTTTAAAAACTATGGTATAATTCAAAAATATGATAAATCAGCAGCTATTAAAAAAGTGTAGAGTGAACTTTGCGTGAATTACATAAAATTATGTCGAAGTTAAGATAGAGTAATAAAGTAAATATAAATAAGGAGAACTGTGAATGAATAGAAGAAGAGCAGCTATGGATGAAGAAAAAAAGTTACTTGTTAAGCAAGAAGATCATTTTTTGGATTTCAAAAGTAAATTGATTACACCTTCAAAATTACAAGAAAGTTTTGTGGCTTTTGCAAATACTGATGGAGGTGAGTTGTATATTGGAATTGAAGATGAGAAATTCAATGGAGAAAGAATTAATGGATTTATTAAAATAGAAGACGCTAATGATATTTTGGAAACATTATTGGAACAAACTAATCCAGCTGTAGAAAATCTTGATATTGAATTTATTGATTTTGATTCAAAAGGATATGTTTTACATATATTTATACCTAAAAGCTCAAAAGTTCATTTTACTGCGCAAAATAAATGCTTTATTCGAGTGAATGCAAATAAAAAGGAAATTAAAGGAGAAAAAGTACTAGCCTTAGGATATGCAAAAGGGAGCTATCAATATGAAAAGCAAATAGTAAAACATGCTGATTTGAAGGAATTAATTGATTCTTTACAGTTACATAAATATATAGAAAAATTGCAAACTAAATTGCAGCCGGAAAAATTTTTGAAAAAGCAAAGACTCGTCGAAGATGTTGATGGAAAACTATATCCCAATGTGGGAGGTATTTTACTTTTTGACGAGGAACCGCAGGCAACATTGGATACACGCTGCGGAATTAAGTTATATAGAATGAGAACTACGAATTCGGAATATGATAGAAGATTTTTAGATTCCATGCCGATTACAATTAATGGATGTTTAGAGGAGTTAATTGATAGAACCTTAATAGCTATAGACAATATGTTAGAAGATACATTATACAATATAGACGGAAAATATAAAAAAAGTAAATATCCTACCACAGCAATTAAAGAAGTATTGGTTAATGCTATTATTCATCGAGACTATAGCTTAAGTGATGATATTCATGTTATTATTTATGATAATAGAATAGAGATTAAAAGTCCGGGAAAGCTACCTGGATTTATTACGGTGGAAAATATATATGAAGAACGATATTCACGTAATCCCAACATAGTTCGTATGCTTCATAAGTTGCCTGATCCACCAAATCATGATATTGGCGAAGGGTTAAATACTGTAAAAAATGAATTACATCAAGTTGGATTAGTTCCGCCAGAAATTGTAGAAACTGAAAATTCTGTAGTTATTGTAATAAAGCACACTAAAATTGCTACTTTAGAACAAATAGTAAGAGATTTATTTAGAGAAGATCCAGATAGAAGTATTACAAATAAACAAGTACGAGAGGCAAGTGGAGAGACAGATATTAACATAGTTAAAAAATCGTTGCAGCGACTTCGCAGTGCCAATTACATAAAATTAAAAGAAAATGGTGTAAATGCTTTTAAATATGAGTATATATTAGGAAATGTTGGAAAAGAAGAGTGGATAGATAATAATAAAAAGGGATAGAGGAAATTTTAAACTGGAAATTTCTTATGTTTTTTTGCATTCTCACATATTGGAAAAGGGTAAAAATGAAATTCAAAAACGCATGGGTATTGGATGAAAAACAAAGTTTGGTTCAAAAAAATGTCTATATTGATCAAGACATAGTCGTTGACGCTAATGATGAAATGGAAGAACTGGATTGCAGTCATCTGTTAGTTCTTCCTGGTATGGTCAACGCCCACTTTCATGGCACCAGCACTGTCACGCGCGGCTTGTTTATGGATATGCCGGTGGCGCAATGGCTCAACGACACGCCGCAGGGACAGCTTCAACAACGATTTGTCAATGCGTTAAACCACTGCACAGAGGAAGAAAAGATTCAACTGTCGCTGTATGAATATATGTCGATGCTGAAGCAAGGCATAACGACCGTTTTTGACTGCCGCTTGTTTCAACAAGATTATCAAGCCAAGAAAAGAGCTGGCGAGCTGTGCGGAATCCGTCTGACTTTGGAAGCGGATGATCCATCACAATTAGAAGATCAAGAGCTGTTAAAAACAGCGCTGCCGTTGCCGGAGGAAAGCAGCTGGTCACAGGATCGCTGCAGCCAAGCACAGTTCTGGAAACAAAATCATCCGCAGACAATGTTCAAAGCGCATTGCATGGAAACGGATCTGGCCGCTGAGGCCATTCGATCCAAAGGCTATCAACATACGATTGAAGCTTATGCTCAAGCCGGTATGCTCGATGAACACAGTGTTCTCATTCATAACTGTAAAGCTCCGGCAGAGGCAATCCAGCTTGCCGCAAAACGAGGCGCACGGATGATCAACTGTCCAATCTCCAATCTAAAGTCGCAGAACGGCGTCAGTCCGCTGAAAATGATGCTCGATCAGGGGATTGAAATTGGGTTGGGCACAGATTGGGGAAGACTGCAGTTCATGGATGTTATGAAATGTGAGTATCTGCTTCTGCGGGATCAACATGTTCTCAATCCAGCGCAAATCGTCTGGAAAATGGCGACCGAGTGGGGTGCGCGCTGCTGCGGGTGGCCGCAGACCGGCTGTCTGAAGCCTGGAATGCAGGCCGATCTCATTTTTATCCGAATGGACGAGCCGGATTTTCAGCCGCTGATCAGCACGCCGCAGTTCAGCGACGTTCTGCAGAACTGGGTTTTCGACGGCCGTTCGGAATGGATCGAACATGTCATGGTCGCCGGGCAATGGAAAGTCAAAAATCGGAAAGTTTGCGTTCTTAACGAAGCTGAGCTGATTGTCCAACAGCGGCAGCTGATGAAGAAACTGATATCGGAAACCTTGAAGTAAGCATGGTGTTCATGCTTATTTTCTTGTATACTAAAAGATAAGAAAATAAGAAAGGAATGATTTCTCTGTCAATCTTGAACAAAATGATCCTTTTACTGCTGAGTCTCTGTCTGCTCGGCGGTTGTCAGAAAAATCCAAAGACAACGCACGTGGCCGATACCAGTCTGGCGGCGGATACTGCGGAGGTCGAATATTACAACTCAACGAAAGCTCCGGAATGGACATGGCGCGAAGGGATTAAAATGGATGCCTATCTTTTAACCAGCGACGCGGAGCATACGATGGAAAGCACGATCCTGAACGGCAGCGATACTGCGACCCTCAGCTTCTGGATCAAGCCGTCGACAAACGTTCCGGATCTGCCGCTGATCTCCGTAGTCAACGAGCAGCAGGAAATGATGAAGCTGACCAACCTGACGGTCCGGGAAGACGGAACTTTGCAGGGAATGGCGCTGCAGATGAAAGCTGAAGGGCAGGAACAGTGGCTGATTTCCAACAGCGAATTTACGCTGAATACCCATCGCTACAATCAAATTGTGATTGTTTTTGAAGGAACGCAAGCAACGGTCTATCTCAATGGACAGGCGGCAATGACAGGGCAAATGAGCGCTTCGATCAATCAAATCGAAAAATCTTGGCTTGTCGTCGGCAAGGATGCGATTGCTTACGGCGATTGCATGGAAGGACAGTTTCAGGATTTTCAGATTCGGAAAAAGGCCCTGAGCGCTTCAGAAATCGAAGATGAGTTTGACCGTTTTTATCCAGAGGTATTGCTCAGTGAAATCACCATTCCGAATGCGGAAGATCTGCGAGAAAACCCGACGCTGTATCCTGAAGTGGACAGCCAGTACGAAGCCCAATGGACCAGCAGCAATCCAGCTTTTTTGAAAGTCGAAAACAACGAAGGCGTGATCACCGTTCCAACTCCAGAGCAGGGGGATCAACAGATTACGCTGACGCTCTCAACCAAAATCAAAAACCGTCAGTTCCAACGCGACTTCCCGATCACAATCCGGGCCCAGACGCCGGCAACCCGCTTGCTTCGGGACGTCAAAGCGCTGCCGATTACATTGGGCTCATTGCTGAATGCGGGGAGTCCGCTGCCAACAGTGGGCGAAAATGACAGCGTGATCGAATGGAAGGTGGTTTCGGGTGAAATTCGATTGGAAAACAATGTTCTGATCAAAATAAATCCGGAAGAAGAACGTGTGCCGGTCCAGCTGGAAGCGACGCTCCGGCAGGGGGATCAGCAGGAAACAATAACGATCGAAGCCGTTGTGCTTGACGCCTATGCCGGTTATATCTTGTCGTATTTCAACGGCGATCTCGGAAAGGAAACGGGAAAGCTGGCGTACAGTCTGGACGGTCTGCACTGGACTGATTTGAATCAGGGCCAGGCCATTCTGACCAGTAAGCTGGGAACCGGACGGGTCCGCGATCCGTTTATCGGCCGCGATGCCGAAGGTCAATTTGTGATTCTGGCGACGGAAGGGTATGATAATCCTTCGATCTATGTCTGGAAAAGCGAAGACCTTGTGAATTTAAGCGATCATGGACTGCATCGGATCGCTTGGTTCGACAAAGGATTGTACAGCACCGGAAGCCGGGCCTGGGCGCCGGAAATGACGTATGATCCCGTTGCCGGGGAGTATGTGATTTATTATTCCGATGCGCAGGATCCGAAAAGCGGATCCATGTTTGCGGTGACTACCCAGGATTTTGAAACCTTCACTTATCCCAAATCGCTGTTCAATCCCGGCTATAAAGTGATCGACGGTACAATCCTGCGCATGCATGGTCAGTATTGGATGCTTTATAAAGATGAACGTGAGGCGGCGCAGACGATCTTCTATGCGGGCACCCAGGATCTGACTGCGGGGTTTACCCGTCGTTATGATGATTTGTTCATCTATAACCGCAAGTATATTGAAGGACCGTTTACGCTGCCGTCGCTGCATGAGCCAGGCGTGTTCTATCTATACGTAGACAATTACCCGAATCAGCGTTTCTATGTCGCCCGCTTTTCTCAATTAGGAGAAGACGCTGATTTTGAGTGGCTCGCAGAAGGCGACTATACGCTGCCCAACAACGACGTCCGGCATGGCTCCGCGATCCCGGTAACGCAGAAAGAGCTTGATCGTATTCTGCAAGCCTATTCCTGATTTTTAACAGTCGGGGATTGAACAGGGCAGCTGAGATCGCCGCGAATCCGCGTTGGACAGTTTGATTTTAATCCATCCATGATTTTAATGAAAAACGTTTCTTACTTGAGTCCTGGCTTCAACCGGACCCGATTTAAGAAACGTTTTTTCTGTAAAAGCGGAAAGATCGGGAATCCGTCTTCTTCTCTGATCTTTTTATTTGCTTTTCGTATTTCAATGTAGGCCTTCCTTGCACCGCAAGTCTTCCTTTTACCGAATCAAATCAGTGATAACAAATTTTCATTCTTTGCACCAGAAGGATAGGATCTTGGACGCTTTAAGCTAATCCGAATTCCCTCCAGACGGATAAAATTGTACTGTGGCTGTGGCCGGTTAATCGGCCGGCCTCTCTGGCAGACAGAAGCGGATGATCCAGTTTCATCTGACAGATCGTCTGAATATCGCAATCTTTGATTCTCTTCTTCGACATGGAAATTTTGAAATTTTTGTTCTGTTTCTCCGCTTGCTCATCGTAGAGCCCGCTTTGTTTCAAAATCCGGTAAACCGCATGACGCTCCATGCCGACAAGCTCGGCAATCTCCTGAGTGGAGGCTTGCGGACGGTCCTTTTTCATCTGGCAGATCTTTTCATTCCGCGCTTGGGTCCGATGATGATAACGCACTTGTTGTCGCTTTACGCCCAGCTTTCGTTCCTTCTGACTGTCATAAATTCCGGCGTTAATCTGGACTTCTTTTACTAAATCCCGGCTGACGCCGAAGTGTTCCGCCAGGGCCCGCACTGACATTTCAGGATTTTTAACGCTCATCTCCAGGATGTTCAGTTTTTCCGATTTCCACGCAACTTTTGTGAGTTCGACCCAATCCAGCTCGGCCAGATCACATTTCAGGATTTGAGACAGTGAGGAGCGAAGCAAATTGGCTTTAATTACTTCGGTCTCGCTTTTCTTACAGTTAATTTCAAGATAGCGCTCAGCGGCGATGCCATGGTCCAGGGCCAGCTTTCTTTTTTGCGCGTCGTTCGCTTTGTTTTTCTTTAACGTATTCTTAAAATAACCAGTGCCTTCCTCATAATGCTGCTTTCCATGCGCTTCCAGGATCACGCCGAAATCCGGCAGATAGAAATCATAGGAAAACGACTGCGCCCACGGCAGCTCTTTTCTGGAAGCTTCCTGAATATAATGAATTTCAAGATGATCCAGCACGGATTTGATCAGCCGGTGAGGAAAGGAGCGTCCGACAGACCAGGAACAGGCGCAGCCGATGGAATGCGTATGATGCAGCGTCGCAATCGCAATCGCTTTTTCGCGCACGTTGCCGCAATAGGGACAACGGAAGCGAAGCTTTTTGTTTTGCCCGCGGGTGTATTGTCGTGCTTCGTCTTCACCGCCGGGAAAGAAGGGGATCATCCAGCGATCGGTTTGGGCGATGGAACGCTTGCCGGACAGAGGCGAATACCGACAGCGGCCGCAGGCGCAGCTTTTTGGCGGCAGAACTCGTTCTTCCGCCATCCAGGTTTTAGCGCCGCACCGCGAACACAGGATCAGAACTTCGCGCTGCGTCATCCGGGGATTGGATTTTAAACGCCCGCGGCGCTGATCTATAATCGTATAATCCCGCCGGGCGTCCGCAAACCGCTGCCCCAGCGACGTAACAAAATCGAAATGGCGCGTTTGAAGGATCCTGCCTAAAATACAATGCTTGACGGAGCTGGCCGGCACCGCGGGAATAATCCTACCGGCATACCGGATATCCAGCACCGCTTCGCCATGATTTCCTTTTCCAGCCCGCAGGATCGTCAGCAGGCCCTGATGATCATCATACTGAAAGGGAACGTCAAAGCCTTCCGACTGATTCCAGGCTATGAAATGACGCGCATCGCGGGGAAGTCCGGATAAATCAATAGAGCGCATGGGATCACCTCACTTTTATCCAACGGATTGTTTCTGAGATAGAACTTAACTGTAAGTAAAAAGAGAATTAAGGAACAGTCTGCGCTTAAAATCCTGATGAAAGCGGGATGCGGAAAGCAAAGCAATGGGGGGGGGGAAGGGCGGCCGCACTGTTTCTTTAGGAATGTATCTTTTTTGCCGGAAGAACGGTCTTCAACAGGAAGAAAAGCGGCTGTTCTGCGCCGCTTGCTTATCCTCTGTAAAAATCTGTTAAACAAGCGATCGGGGCCTTTAAAACATGAATTCAGAATACTTTAAACAACCTCCGAGCGCCGCAAATTCTGCTTGATTTTCTTAAATGCCGCGTCAATCCCGAAATCTCTAACCCATTCCAAATACTGCTGAAGCAGCGCTGCGGTATGCGGATGCATGAACTGCTTGTCGCTGCCCTGAAGGAAATACTCGATCGGCGAAGCGTTTGTATACTTCTCTTTCTGATACGTCTGACACGCTGCGATCCGGTCGCAGACCATCTCCGCGACATACCGCTTCGGCATTTCCACGCAAAATAAGCCCTGACATTGCTTGTTCCGGTCAATCCAATACTCCCAATGGTGCTTGTTATGCCCTTTGTGATGCAGCCAGCCCTCGGAATAGCCTTTGGCTTCTTTTTCGGCGTCAATCGGCGAGCGGTAGCCTTGGAAATAACGCACTCCCGCCCAGAATTCAACCGGGCTGTATTTCGACAGATCATGAAGCAGACCCTGCTTGATCAAGCCCATTTTAAAGCACAGCCGTGTCACCCGCAGCTTGTGCAGTGTAATCGTCTTTAAATGTCCCCAGAAACGTAAGGGGAATGAGGAAGAACGCATATCGATCCTTCTTTCTGTTCTGTTTTTCATTCTATAGGAATGTTAAAAAAAAGGCAAATCAAAAGTCCGCAAAAAGGCATGAGAAAGAGTTTCACCAAACCGTTTTTCATGCTAAAATAATACAATGAGCGGAGGGTTAACATGAACCGACATAGTTGTAGAGAAAAAGCGATGATCTGTTTGTATCAGCATCGTCTGCTGAACAAACCGATGGATGAAATCATTGAGGAAGTCATGGAGATGAAAACCGGAGAGCTGGATGATTTCAGCCGGATTCTGATCCTGGATACCTTGGACAATGAAAACCGATATATCCAATACATTAACGAAACCTTAAAGGATTGGAGCTTCGAGCGCTTAGGCGTTCTCGAACAGGCGATTCTGCTGATGGCGTGCAGCGAACTGGATCACCAGACGGCCTCGGCAGCGATCATCATTGATGAAGCCGTGCGGTTAGCGAAAGATTACTGCGACGACGAAGCCTACCGATTGATCAACGGCGTTCTGGACAGAATATGAGAAACCGGCAGCTGAGCGTCAGCGCCTTAGTCCGGTATCTGAAAGGCAAGCTGGATCAGGATCCGCTGATTCAGCGTGTGATCGTTGCAGGCGAGATTTCCAATTTCACAGCGCATCGCAGCGGTCATTGGTATTTTACATTAAAGGATGAGAAATCACGCATCAGCTGTGTGATGTTTGCTTCCAATGCGGCCCGCTGCAAGTTTATTCCCAAGGAAGGCGACTCCGTGCTGGTGCAGGCCAACACGTCGATCTTTGAAGCCAGCGGACAGCTTCAGCTTTATGTTACGGCGATGAAGCCGACCGGTTTAGGCGATCTGTATTTAAAATATGAAGAATTGAAACGCAGGCTGCATGAGGAAGGTCTGTTCGATCCGGCCCGGAAAAAACCGCTGCCCCAGTATCCGATGCGGATAGTCGTCATCACTGGAAAAAACACCGCGGCGCGCCAAGACGTTGTTACGACGCTGGCCCGGCGGTGGCCGATTGCCCAGGTGAGCGAAATTCCTGTGCTGGTGCAGGGCGAAGGTGCGGCCGCACAGATCTGTGCGGCACTGCGGCAGGCGGACACGTTAGGTTTTGACGTCATGATCTTAGCCCGCGGGGGCGGATCGATTGAAGATCTGTGGTCGTTCAATGAAGAAAGCGTAGCCCGGACGATGGCCGGTTTGCAAACACCGGTAATCTGCGGCGTCGGTCATGAAGTCGACGTCACGATTGCCGATCTGGTCGCTGACCGGCGGGCTCCGACGCCCACCGGCGCGGCTGAGATGGCAACGCCGCAGTTGGCAGAGGTGCAGAGCCATTGTCTGCGCCAGCGGCAGCAGCTGATCTATCTGATGAATCAGAAACTGCGTCAGCAGCGCCAGCGTTATCAGCAGCAGGTTGAAAGCCGGATCTTTCAGGATCCGATGAGTCTGCTTCAGCCGCTTCAGATGCGGCTGGATTACGACAGCTCACGGCTGCAGAACACAACCCAGCGGCTCCGCAGTCAGCGGGCCCGGCTGGATCAGCTGAGCGCAGTTTTATTAAACCAGACCTCGCGTCAGGTCCATCTTCAGCAGCAGCGCTTGGGACAGCTGCGGCTGAATCTGAATCACCATGAGAAACAACAGCTGATGCTTCGCCAGCAGCAGCTGAAAGAAAAGATCCGGCTGCTGGACGCCTATTCCCCGTTAAAGATTCTGGGGCGCGGCTACGGTCTGATCGCTCAGAACGGGCATTTGGTCCGTTCTATCCAGGAAGTTAATGTCAACGAGGAGCTGCGGATCCGGCTGCATGACGGTCAGATCCAGGCCCATGTCAAGGAAAAGGAGGAACAAGCATGAGTGAAAAGCCGACGTTTGAACAGTCAATGGACCGGCTGGATCAGATCGTTTCGCTGTTGGAACGCAATGAAATCGCGTTGGAACAAGCGATCGGATTGTTTGAGGAGGGTCTGAATCTAGTTCAGGATCTCGATACCCAGCTGCAGGGATATGAAAATAAGGTACAGGAACTGATGCTGCGGCATCAGCCGAAAGAAAGTCAGGACGAAAACTTATGATGAACGAATTTGAAGTATTCCTGCAGCGCCAGTGCCGGCTGCTGAAACGTTCCGAGGTTAGCGAAGCGATGGAATATTCGCTGATGGGCAAGGGAAAACGGCTCCGCCCGCAGCTGTTGTTCGCGGTCGCGGAGGGTTATGGACTATCAGCACAGGACGGTTTTATGGCCGCCGGAGCACTGGAAATGATGCATACATATTCCCTGATTCACGACGATCTGCCGGCAATGGATAACGACGATTACCGCCGGGGCCGCAAGACGTGTCATAAACAGTTTAACGAGGCGACGGCAATTCTGGCCGGCGACGGTTTGCTGACGCAGGCCTTTGCCTTAGCCGCCAACAGCAGCGACGACCCGGTCAAAGCGTTAAAAATCGTAAAGGAGCTGGCCTCGGCCGGCGGAGCGGAAGGCATGATCTTAGGCCAGATTAAGGATCTGGAGGCGGAAAACAGCCCGGCTGTAACGCTGGAACAGCTCAAAGAAGTCCATTTGTATAAAACCGGCTGTCTGTTTACTGCGCCGCTGGTCATGGGCGCGATTCTGGCCGGTCAGGACGCGGCCATTTCGCAATGGCGAAGGATCGGCGCACTCATGGGTTTGGCCTTTCAGATTCAGGACGATATCCTGGACGTCACCAAGAGCAGCAAGGAGCTGGGAAAATCAGCCAGCGATCTGGATAACAAAAAATCGACTTATGTCACTTTATTGGGGTTAGGTCAGGCGCAGGATGCGATGACCGAGGTTTACCGTCAGACGCGCGATGCGATCCGTCAGATGAATCTGGATACGCAGCGGCTGATCGCGATTCTGGACGCGATGGAATTTCGTCAGTATTAAGTGAAGATAAGGAGGTTAGCGGAAATGGATTTAACCGATATACACGATCCCGCGTTTTTAAAACAGCTGGATCAGCGGCAGCTTAAAGCGCTGGCGCAACAGATTCGGGAATTCCTGATCGATCATGTCAGCAAGACCGGCGGACATCTGTCCAGCAATCTGGGCGTCGTCGAGCTGACGATCGCTTTGCATAAGGTGTTTGATTCGCCGCAGGATAAAATCTTTTTTGACGTTGGACATCAATGCTATACGCATAAAATTTTAACCGGACGGGCCGGCCAGTTTGATACGCTTCGTCAGTATGAGGGGTTGTCCGGCTTTCAGAAACGAGCCGAAAGTGAGCATGACGTCTGGGAGGCGGGACATTCCTCGACCTCGTTGTCAGCGGCGTTAGGTATGGCGGTTGCCCGGGATCTCAACCATGAACATTACCACATCGTGCCGGTTATCGGCGATGGCGCCCTGGGAGGCGGGATGGCACTGGAAGCGCTGAATCAAATCGGCAGCGAACAGCGCAACATCATCATCATTTTCAATGACAACAACATGTCGATTTCAGAGAATGTCGGTGTTTTGACGCAGAACTTTGCCAAGCTGCGCGCATCCAAGCCGTACAATGCGTTGAAGAATGATCTCAAGACGGCGCTGAATCGAAACAATGTCGGTCAGGTGGTGCTGACCGGCCTGCAAAACATGAAGGACGCGGTGAAAAAAGGCGTGATTGATACCGGCGTGTTCGGTGAATTCGGATTGGAATATCTCGGACCGGTCGACGGCCATGACATCAAGAGCCTGATTCAGATCCTGAAGGTTGCAAAATCCCATCAAGGGCCGGTCGTCGTGCATGTGCTGACGAAAAAGGGCAAGGGTTATTCCTATTGCGAGGAAGATAAAGAAGGTGTCTGGCATGGCGTCGGACCGTTCAATCCCCAGACAGGAAAACCATTGTCGGCCACGCCGGCGGGCTATCTTTCATGGTCTTCAGTTATCAGCGAAACACTGGTTCGTTTAGCGAAGGACAACAAAGATATCGTCGCGGTGACGCCGGCAATGATCACCGGCAGTAAGCTGGAAAAATTCTTCGCGGTTTACCCGGAGCGTGCGTTTGACTGCGGGATTGCCGAAGAACATGCGGCGACGTTCTGTGCGGGACTGGCGATCAGCGGGAAACGGCCGTTTATCTCGTTGTATTCCTCATTCCTGCAGCGCTGTTATGATCAGATCAATCATGATATCTGCCGGATGGATCTTCCGGTCGTGATTGGTATTGACCGGGCCGGACTGGTAGGGGAAGACGGCGATACACATCACGGCGTCTTCGATATCGCGATCCTGCGTTCCTTGCCGAATCTGATTTTAGCGCAGCCTAAAGATGCCGGGGAAGCCCAGCAGCTGATGGCAACGGCGTTTGCCCAGCCGCATCCGATGGCGATCCGCTATCCGCGCGGGACTGCGCTGTATAACGAGCTGGCGCAGGTTGAACCGATTCCGGTCGGCAGCTGGACGCTCGTCAATACGGAACCTGATCATCAATGCACCGTCGTGACCTATGGCCCGGATGTCGATAAAGTCGTATCCAAAGTGCTGACCAATTCGCTGCCGGTTCAGGTTGTCAATGCCCGGTTCTTCAAGCCGCTGGACGAAGTCATGCTGCAGCGGCTGGCGGAGGAAGGCAAGCCAGTTATCGTGTATGAAACAGATATGCTGGCGGGCGGTCTTTCCAGCGCGATTCTGGAATGGGCTGCCGATCATCAGGCGGCGATGACCATCCGGCGCGTCGGCATCGGCGATACTTACGTACCGCAGGGTTCGCTGAATAAAATTCGGCGGCTGGAAGCGATTGATATCCTGAGTTTGTTCGATGTGATTAAAGAATACTGCGAAGCTTAAATCATTCCGGAAGGAGGAAGCTGATGCTTAAACATCTGTATGTCAAAAACTTCATTCTGATCGATGAGGCCGATTTGGATTTTGATGCGGGCTTCAGCGTGTTCACCGGAGAAACCGGCGCGGGCAAGTCGATTTTGATCGACGCGATCAGTTTGCTTTGCGGGCAGCGCGCCCAGGCGGGATTCGTTAAACAAGGCGAAAATAAGGCACTGATTGAAGGCGTCTTTGATTTCTCCACGAATCCGCGGGTGCTGGCATTATTGCAGGAAGCTGGCTTCGATGGGGATGAGGACGTCGTCATTAACCGGGAGATCAGCGCGGAAGGCAAAAGTCAGATGCGTCTGAATCACCGCGTGACCACGGCGAACTTCATTCGCGAGCTGCTGGGACATGAAATTGACATTCATTCCCAACATGATACGCAATATTTATTAAACCGCAATTCGTTTTTAAATCTTTTGGATCAATATCTGGATGACGAAGCGTTATTAGCCAGCGTCAGAACTCAGTTTAAAGCTTACCGACAACTGAATGATCAGCTTGAGGAAGCACGCAGCCCGAAGGCTGAGCAGGACTTGGAATTCCTGCGGTTTCAGCTGAATGAAATTGAACAAGCGCAGCTGAAGCCGGGCGAGGATGAGGAGCTGGAAGCGATCGAACGGCGGATTGCGGCCCGCGAGAAAATCTATCAGCGGGTAGCGGAAAGTCTGGAAATTCTGGATGGTGAACAAAGCGCGGTTCCGCAGCTGTACGAGGCGGCGCGGCTGACCGGCGGATTTCCGGAAGAAACGGAACTGGCAGAAATCAGCGAAGCGTTGAATGAGCACTATTATGGCCTGCAGGATTTGAAAGAACGGCTGCAGCGTTATTTTGAGTCGCTGGAATTCAGCGAGGAACAAATCAACGAAGTTCAGAGCCGATTGTTTGAAATCAATCGTTTAAAGCGAAAATACGGCCGCAGTCTGGATGAAATTCTGGAAAAGGGAGAAAGTTTCCGGCAGCAGTTAAATCAACAGGAGCACCGTCAGGAATACTTGCAAGAGCTGCAGAAACATGTGCAGACCGCCTACAAGCAATTTGAAGAAAGCGCGCTGAAACTGCGCCAGATCCGGCAGCAGAAAGCCCTGGCGCTGCAGAAGGAAGTTGAAATTCATCTGCACGATTTAATGCTTCCGCATGCGCGGTTCATTTTGCAGCTGAAAGACGCCAAGCCGTCGGCGCATGGCCTGGACGAAGCGGACTTCATGATTTCCATGAACCCCGGCGAGCCGGTCCGCTCACTGACGCAGGTTGCCAGCGGCGGTGAATTAAGCCGTTTAATGTTGGGGCTGAAAACGATCTTTACCCGGCTGGAGGGGATTCAGACCGTCATCTTTGACGAGATTGATACCGGTGTCAGCGGCCAGGTCGCAACTGCGATCGGCTTGAAGATGAGTTTATTAGCTCGTGACGCGCAGGTCTTCTCAGTCACGCATCTGGCGCAGGTTGCGGCATGCGCGGATCAACATTACCATGTTACCAAGCGTCAGGGACAGGATTTCACGGAAACCCAAATCCAGTGTTTGAGCAAAGAGGAACGGATTGACCAGCTGGCCCTGATCTCGCAGGGCGAATTGTCCGATACGGCCCGGCAGGCAGCCCAGGAGTTATATCAACGCAATCAAAAGAAAGTGAATGAAGCACGGTCAGTTTGATCGTGCTTTTACTTTCTTCAAAGACTGGCAGGGGCATTCCGCGCTGGAAAAGACTGCGATCCCTTGGACAGCCGCTATTTTCGTTGGAAATATTTTAAAGTTAAATAAATTCCTCGTCTTATTCCAACGGTTATATGCGACGTTTTCCCAGTTGAAACAAAGCCTTGGTAAGATTTTCTGGATATAGTTGAAGCCTGGAAGCGCCATACTATCAGTACTGCGAGGTGAGGCCATGAAAAGAATTTTCGGTTTGACGGCCTTCCTATTGACGTTAACGCTTTTACCCGTTCAGGCCCAGGAGAAAACCGTCATTCTGGGCGGCGATACGATTGCGATCACAGTCAATTACGAAGGCGTTTATGTCAGCGGTATGTATGATTTCCAAGTCAATGGGGAAACGCTGTCGGCAGCGAAGGAAGGGACAGTGCAGGTAGGGGACCGGATTATTGAATCCAATGGCCGGACCGTGTCGACACTGGAGGAACTGTTTGCGAATCTGAAAACGTTGCAGAAAGAGCGGAATCAGGTTCCGGTGACCGTCATCCGCAATGGGCAGCGGGAAGCGGCTTCATTGTTTGTCTGTTATCTGGAAGCAGAAAAGGTATTCAAGACGGGATTGTATGTGAAGGATAAGATCAAGGGTGTCGGGACAATGACGTATTATGATCCGGCGACCAAAACCTTCGCTGCTCTGGGGCATGAAATCGCGGAGGAAGGGCAAAGCCGGCCTGCCGATGTCACAATGGGACAGATCTTTGAAGCGACCGTCGTTTCCGTCCGGCGCTCAACCTCCGGAAATCCTGGTGAGAAAATCTGTCAGTCGGAGAGTCTGGTTCCTATTGGTACGGTCAGGAAAAACACGATCTATGGCTTGTACGGCAAAGTCCAGACACTGCCTTCCGCCGCGCAGAGCGTACCTGTCGCTTCGCGCGAAGAAGTTACCGTGGGCCCGGCGGAAATTTATACCGTCGTGCAGGGAACGACGCCAAAGCGCTACGCAATCCAGATTACCGAGGTGCGCAAACAGAACGGTCAGGCCGTGAAAGGAATCCGCTTTCAAGTTACCGATTCCGCACTGCTCAACCAAACCGGCGGCATTATTCAGGGAATGAGCGGATCGCCAATTCTTCAAAATGGGAAACTTATCGGCGCGGTAACGCATATGGTTACCAGCCAGCCCGACAGCGGTTATGGGATTTACATCGACTGGATGTTGGAGGAAGCCCGGCACGATTAACAGACACAAACTAAGGAAATGCCTGAAATTCAGGCATTTCTTTTGGCTTGAGTTCAAAAACAGGCAAAAAAGCAGAAACTTTTCCATGGACTTCGACCTGTTTCGACTTCTTTTTCAGTTCAAATTCCATAAAATGGAAACATCGAACAGAGGAGTGAACAAGATGAAACAGATCAGAATCCTGTTGTGTGAATCCAACAGCGAGATCAGAGAACAAATGGAACAGGAACTGCGGAAGAAAAACGATTGGCTGCTTTTACCCAGCTGCAAAGATGGTCAGGAGTGTCTGGAACGGATAAGGATGAGCCATCCTGACGTTCTTGTCCTTGACTGCATTATGCCTAAACTCGACGGGATGGAAGTCCTCAGCACATTGAGCCGGGAGGGGATCCGGATAGGAAAAATTTTATGTACATCCAGCTTTATCAACGACTTTATGGTGACGGAAATGCAGAAATATCAGGTCGATTATTTTCTGATGAAACCGGTGGATCCCAAGACGGTCAGCGAGAAAATCGCTCAGGTCTGCAGCTATCAGAAAGTCTCTGCTCCAACCCCATCCACTGCGCCGGCCAACGCCAATGAAAATCAGGATGATGAACGAATGATGCGCCTGCAGCTGGAACGGGAGATCACGGAGATCTTACATGAAATCGGTATTCCTGCCCATATCAAAGGATATATGTACCTGCGCACTGCGATTCTGGAAACTTACTTAAACGTCGATTACCTCGGTCAGATCACCAAGGTGCTCTACCCGGAAATTGCCCGCCGCTATATGACGACCAGCTCCCGCGTGGAACGGGCAATCCGGCATGCAATCGAAGTCGCCTGGAACCGCGGCAACATTGACGCGATTGACGAAATCTTTGCCTATACGATCAGTGCTTCCAAAGCCAAGCCGACCAATTCAGAGTTTATTGCCATGATCGCCGATAAGCTGCGGCTGGAGCATCGGCTGAAGAACAATACCAGCAGCTACGCTAAAATTGGATAACATGATCATCTTTGCACGGAGGAGAAATCTTCCGTTTTTTCTGGTCTGAAAGATGAAAGTTGTTCAAGTCCGTGCTATAATAAATCACGATAGGTTAAAAGCAAAGCTGGGCCATCTGCTTGAATCCTGCGGTGAACCGGAATATTTGACTTGAAACAGGATTGGTTTCTGAAGAAGCAATCAACAAATCTGTTCAATATAAAAGAAAGAAAGGGGGAACGCCGCGTGGGCCGGGTTATTTATCATATTGATTTAAATGCTTTTTTTGCCAGCGCGGAAATTCTCCTTGACCCCCCGCTGGAAGGAAAACCGGTCGTCGTCAGCGGTCTGACCAAGCGCAGCGTCGTGTCCACCGCCTCCTATGAAGCCCGGCAGTTCGGCGTTCACTCGGCGATGCCGATCAACGAAGCCTTGAAATTATGCCCGCAGTTAGTCGTCGTGAAAGGACATCACGGCTATTATGAACAGCTTTCCGAACAGTTCATCTCCTATGTAAAGAAATACACTGACCTTGTTGAACAGGCCAGTATTGACGAATGCTATGCCGATATGAGTCAGGCAATTCATCGTTTCCCGCGGCCGTTGGATTTAGCGTGGCAGCTGCAGCAGGAATTGCTGAGCGACCTGCATTTAAAATGCTCCATCGGCGTCGCCCCGAATAAATTTCTGGCCAAAATGGCCAGCGACATGAAAAAACCGATGGGGATCACCGTCCTGCGGAAACAGGAGGTTCCGGTGAAGCTGTGGCCGCTGCCGATTGAAGACATGCGCGGAATTGGCAAGAAAACCGCGCCGCAGATGAAAGCATTAGGCATTAAGACAATCGGCGATCTGGCTGCGGCCGATCCAGAACAGCTGCGGCCGCTGCTGGGAAAAAATACGATGACCTACATTCAGCGGGCAAATGGCGAGGATGACCGCGAAATCATCAGCGATGCCGAAATCAAATCCATGAGTCAGTCAACAACGCTGAATTATGATTTCTCTACTGAAGAAGAAGTGCGGACACTGTTTCGCAAGCTGGCGAATAAGCTCAGCGAACGCATGATCGAAGAAGATAAAATGGGGACGATCGTTTCCATTTCCATCCGCTATTTCGACTTTAACACCAACGTCCGTTCACGAAAGCTGGATCATCCGGTGTACCGCAGCGAAGACTTGTTTGAGCTGGCGATGGAACTGTTCGATGAAAACTATGAAGATCAGCCAATGCGCCATTTAGGCATTGGCGTCGGTTCGCTCAGCAGCATCCATGATCAGAAAATTCAGATGAATCTGTTTGAAGCGCCGCCCGTCGATCCGGCCTGCGCAACGCTCGATCTCATCAGTCAGCTGAATCAACAGCTTACTTCCGGCGGCAAGCTGACGACCGCCGCGGCGCTGATCAAAAAACCGGTTGATACCCAACACAAGAAATAAGTCTAATCTGTCCTGGCTGTCATACATTGATACCAGGAGGGAAACATGAAAACAATACAACCCCAGTTGAAGAATTTTTCCAATAAGCATAAAAACTCCATCAACTTCTTATTAATTCTGTTAATTTTCGGCATGATTACCGGTGTCCTGCTTTCCCGCTGGATCAGCAGCGCCGACGTTGAGCGTTTGTCCTCTTACTTGTTGACGACGGTGATCACCAGCGTAGAACCGCAGTCGTTTTTTACAAGTCAGTTTGTCACCAACATTTTATTCATGCTTGCGATCTTTTTTCTCGGCTTCTCCTTGGCCGGGATTCCGCTGATCGGGTTTATCGTCTTTACCAAGGGCGTCCAGATTGGATTTTCCTGCGTTTTATACGTTCTGACCTATCAGTTGAAAGGGGTCCTGGGGATCCTGTTAACGCTGATTCCGCAGATTCTGTTCGATTTGATCGCCTTGTTTCTCGTCTCGGTGATCAGCACGGAAATCTCCTATGCCTTGATTCAGCGTTGTCTGGGCTACAGCCGCAGTGATTTTTCGTTGATCCAGCTGATCAACGGCCGCTTAAACGTTTTGATCGTTTCCTTGCTGCTGATCTTCTTTTCCGCCTGGATTAAATCGACGCTGGTCATCCGCTTGATGGAAATTTTCGCCATGATGGAATAACTCTGGTATAATAAAGCTGGAAAGCAGGGAGAATATGACGCTAGAGGAAGCCTTCCGGCAATATCTGATTTACATCTCAATTCAGTTTCCAAAATCAGAAAAAACGATTGCCGGCTATCGCAATGATCTCAGCCGGTATTTTCAGTTTCTTGCGCAGAAAGAAATCGATCGGATCGATCAGATTGATTCGGCGATGCTGGAGGAATATGTGCGGGTTCTGGCGCGGGATCACGCCGCCGCTTCTGTTAATCACGCAATCACCGCAATCCGTGGATTCCATCAGTTTTTAGCCTTTCGCTTTGACGAACTGGACCCAGCGGAATATCTGGAGCAGCTGCAGCGGACGCAGTCCTTGCCGGTCTACTGCACGCGGGATGAAATTGAGAAGATCATGGCACAGTTCGGACATAGCCCGGAGGATATCCGCTGGCACGCGATTGCCGAGCTTCTCTATGGATGCGGGCTGCGCGTCATCGAATGCGCGGCGCTGACAATGAATCAGGTGGATCTGGAATTGGGGATGCTGCGGATCTGGGGCAAAGGGAATAAGGAGCGGTTAGTGCCGATGCCAAAGCAGACGATAAAAATTGTACGCGAATATGTCGACACCGTCCGGCCGTTATATCAGAAAAAACCGACGTCCTGGCTGTTTATTACACGACTGGGCAAGAAAACGACTACTGCTTCCATCGAAAGTATGATAAAATCAGTGTGTATCCAGGCTGGGATTCAGAAGCCGATCACGCCGCATAAGCTCCGCCACACCTATGCCACGCACATGCTGGAAGGGGGCGCAGATCTGCGCAGCGTTCAGGAGCTGTTAGGTCATTCTGATATCACAACGACGAAGATCTACACACATATCGACCGCAACCGGCTGCGGACGGCTTATGATGAAGGGCTTGGAAAATTGATGGATCGAGAAGGAGAAAATGACGATGAAATATAAACGGATATTTACAATTGTAATGGATTCTGTCGGCTGCGGTGAAATGCCGGATGCCGAACATTATGGGGATCGCGGTGCAGATACGATCGGTCATATCGCAAAAACAGTCGGCGGCTTGGCAATGCCGGCAATGGAAAAGCTGGGCTATGGCAACCTGCATTCAATCCTGGGCGTAGAACCGCAGCGTGATCCGCAGGGGTATTACACAAAAATGTTGGAAGCTTCGGTCGGCAAGGACACTATGACCGGCCATTGGGAAATGATGGGCTTATACATTGATAAACCATTTCAGACGTTTACGGACACCGGATTTCCGCAGGAATTGATCGACGAGTTGGAAAAACGCACGGGCTATAAGATTGTCGGCAACAAATCAGCCAGCGGGACGGAGATTCTGGATGAACTGGGTGAGCATCACATGAAGACCAAGGATATGATCGTCTATACATCGGCGGATTCCGTGCTGCAAATCGCGGCCCATGAAGAAGTCTTCGGCTTAGAAGAACTGTATCGCTGCTGCGAGATTGCGCGTGAGCTGACGATGAAGGATGAATGGAAGGTGGGACGCGTCATCGCCCGGCCGTTTGTCGGTGAAGGCAAGGGCCATTTCACTCGTACCAGCAATCGTCATGACCTGGCATTGAAGCCGTTTGGCCGCACCGTGTTGAACGAGCTGAAGGATAAGGGTTATGATGTGATCAGCGTTGGCAAGATTAAAGATATCTTTGACGGCGAAGGGATTACGGAAGCGTATAAGTCGACAAGCAGTCATCACGGTATGGAGCAGACGATTGAACTGACGCAGAAGGATTTCACCGGCCTGTGCTTTGTGAATCTGGTTGATTTTGACGCAAAGTGGGGACATCGCCGCAACCCGCAGGGTTATGCGCAGGAATTGGAGGATTATGATCAGCTGTTAACCACGTTCCTGGGACAACTGCGGGAAGAGGATCTGGTGATCATTACCGCCGATCACGGCAACGATCCTTGTCATACGGGAACAGATCATACGCGTGAAATGGTGCCTTTGATTCTGTACTCGCCATCGCATCAAGGTTCCGGTTTGTTGCCGCTGGCGAATACGTTTGCCAATCTGGGCGCAACGGTGGCCGAGAATTTTGAGGTGTCGATGCCGGAATATGGCGAATCGTATTTATCATATTTGAAATAAAACCAGTGACGCCGCAGACGGGAGTGTTCTCTCTGCGGCGTTTATTTTCGATATCACAACGATTGAATTGCTTATTCCAAATATAAAAATTGGATAAGATACATTATGCGAAGCTATGTAGATGAATCATATTTCCCAGATTTACTCATACGTTTCTGCTTCCAGCGGATAAATGAATAACAGATGATCCCGTTTACGAGTAAACCAAAGATCGCGATAATCCATTCAGAGATGGAAAAATAATAAACGAAAAGAATCTGAAATGCTTTGAATATCAGGACCTCAATATTTATGATTCTTGCATATTCGACTAAGCAGCTGACTCGCTGCTTCTTATTTAAATCATTCATCTGGGGATTAAGAATTAACAAAAGACAGACGAGGACGTCTGTTAACCCATAAAAAGCAGAAAACAATAAAATTATGAAAACGTCCCATTGATGGAAACAATTTAAATGATTGATCAGTAAGTTGCTTATTCCCGACACAATCAAAACAAGTAGCAATCCAATAAGAAATGAAACCCGGAAATAAAAATCACAGTGAATCCATGTAAAAATACTCTTTAAGTAATCCATATTCTATACCTTTGTTAAAGTGAAGATGACTCCCCTTCATCCTTGCTAGTTACAATTATAACAAGCCGACATAGGAAACCCAAGCATTATTCCATTCTTAACTGTAATCTAAAAAGTCCGTTTATCCGGACTTTTTCTTATACTGCTTACCACGTTAGATTTCAGGCCGTTAAAACATGCAGGCAGGCGATTAGTTTCTGCCACAGCCCTGCCCTCTTGGATACTTCCACAACAACTGTATCCGGATTGGAACGTCTTTCCTTTACCGCTTCCTGCAGCTTATGCAGCGGTAGCTTTTCCATCCGTTCTTCCATCTTCTTGAACTTTCGGTACTGCTTGTAATAATTACAGGCGTAGAGCCCGGCTCCTGCCACAGCGACAACGCCAACAACTTTCAACGCTTTTTTCATGATCTTTCCTTTCCGGACGACGGTCCTGATTCTGTTTTCTGATTCTATTATACCCTTGTCCCGCCGATCCGACAATCGTCGTTTTTTGGTCAGATTCATAAATCTGTCGTAAAGCGAACTTACAGATTGCGCATGCGATAGAAATATTTGTCGATAATGGCGAAGTTATGCTCACCCAACGCCGGATTGTTAACCCGTAAGGAGCCGTTATAATAGACATCCGGAATAAAGCCTTCCTTTACGCACAAATCCACCGCTTCCGCCAGAATCGCGTTGATCAGGAAGAGAAATGGTATGGAGGACGTCGATCCCACCTTCATCGGCAGTCCTTCAATCGCCACCGCGGCATCGCCAAGGGCAGAACAATTTGAAATCACAACGTCGCCAAAATCCATCAAATGCTTGCCGCTGGAATGTCTTGGTTTCAATGTTGCGGAATATTCGGTATTCGTCAGAACAATGACCGGAAAGCCCCTTTCCTTACAGATCTTCGCAAATTCCAGCGTGACGGCATTGTTGCCGGAATTGGAAATGCAGATCACAGCGTCGTTTGGTTCAAAGCGGTAGTAATCAATGATCTTCTCAGCATAGCCTTCCATTTTTTCCAGGAATCCTGATTTAGTAATCTGGGTATTTCCAGTCACAGCTTCTTCCAAAACGGCCTGAACGTTGCCCAAGGTGGCAGAACGATAGAAGACATCATCTGCGATCAGATGCGAATGACCGCAGCCGAAAACCCGGATTATTCCGTCGTTCTTCGTGCAGTCGGCCAGAATCCGCGCGGCTTGTTCAATCGCAGTCGTCTGGGTCCTTTCAATCCGGCGTAAAGCATTGATTTCCTCCTCAAGATATTGCTGCCAAACTTTCATAAAAACGCCTCCTTTTTCTCAAGTATACCACACCGCTGCTCAAGATAAAGAAAAACTCACAGCTGTTTTATAGCTGTGAGCATCGCTGCAGTATGGAATCTAATCCCGGTTCCGGTTGAAGATCAGAAGCAGCCGCAGGATCTGCAGCACTGAGGAAATTAACGATGCGATATAAGTAAACGCAGCCGCGCTCAGCATCGCTTTGACATCTTTCCGCTCTTCCTGAACGACAAATCCTTCCTCATAGACCAGCGCCATGGCCCGCTTGGAAGCATCAAGTTCTACCGGCAGCGTCACTAACTGAAAGACGGCGACGCAGCTCAACATCAGAATGCCGGTGTAAAACAGGCCAGTGGAGCTGAACAACAGTCCCAAGATCAAGACAAGCCAGGAAAGCTGACTGGATACCATCGCAAAGGGAAGAATGGAGTTCCGCAAAGCGATGAATCCATAATTCTCTGCATGCTGGATCGCATGGCCGCATTCGTGCGCCGCCACCGCCACAGAAGCGATACTGGAATTGGCGTAAATGTCTTCGGACAGCCGGACAACATTCGCTTTTGGATCGTAATGATCAGACAATGCCCCGCCAGGAGCGGGTTCGACCTGAACATGCTGCAGACCATGATCGTCTAGAATCCGCCGAGCCACCTGGGCCCCAGTATAACCGCGCAGCGTCATCACCTGCCGGTAACGCGCATAGGCGCCCTGAACCTTGATCTGAGAGAACATAACCAGGAATAAAGCCGCTAAGTAAAGGATCCAATCCATCTTCATCACTCCTTCTATTCTCTAGTATAACCCAAATTGGCAGGAACATGTGAGTCTGCTGCTGCGCTGATCTTGAGTTTTTGTTATTCTACCATAGAATATCCGAATTGGCGAATGAATTGCTTCACGCAGAATTCCTGTTGATCAAGCGATCTTATTGAATTATCAGTCTCTCCTCATTTCATCCTTGTTTCAGCCTTTGAGAGAGTCTCGGCACGGATTCACCCTTTTTCACAAAAAAAGAAGCGCAAGGCTTCTTATTTTACAGCGTCTTTTAAGGCTTTAGCAGCTTTGAATCCTGGAACCTTTGTCGCAGGCACGGTGATCTTTTCCTTTGTTGCAGGATTGATGCCTGTTCTTTCAGCTCTTGTCTTCACTTCGAATTTGCCGAAGCCGCTGATATCGACTTTGCCGCCGTCTTTCAGCGTTGAAGTAATTTCATCAAAGATCAGATCGACAGTTTCGCCTGCCGCTTTCTTTGTCATTCCCATCTGATTCGCAACAGTATCTACTAATGCTTTTTTGTTTAACAATTCACTCATACTTATTACCTCCGGTACTCGTATATGATACCATCTTTCGTTTCAGAGTTCAACAGAAACTAATCTTAAATTTTGCTTTATTTCAGGCGTTTTTGCTTATTCGTAATCCATTTCCAAATTGTCAAAACGACTTCCGGCAACCGTGTTGCCGACAGTATCCAGATACTCGATCATGACGTTTTGACCCGCCTGGGTGAGTGTCAGCTCCGCACTGATGTCCAGAGAGAGTACATACAGATGCACATCGTTCTCCAGCGTGAGATAATAATGCGTTGTGCCTTCCTGCACGGCAGAAGCGATCGCAGCCACCTTTCCCGTGACCGTTTTCATTTCCGCCACTTCACCGCTGATCTGCTTGTTCGCAGTTTTCAGCTTTCGCAGATAATCGTCATGCGCCGTCTGCATCGTTTCACCGATCCCGACAATGGAGTAGTCCGTAACGTCGACGAAGGAATACATTTTGACCAGCCCTTCGGAATCTTTCAAGGAGATGAAATATGTCGGCTCATCCGCGATATTCAACAGAATCGGGAAGGTTGCGCGATAGTTCAGATGCTGAACCTGCCCTTCCGCGGAAGCCATCGCCGAAACCTCGTCAGCGCCGCCGACTTTGATATAGCTGGCTTCCTTGGTGCGCAGATTGATCAAGGCAAAGCCGTTGATCGAATGATCCGCCGCGACGGAAGTCAGGCCGGAAAAGACATAGGTTTGCCCGTCGATATTGACAAAATTGTAGCCGTCGGTCGTTTGAATCATATCCTTCTGACCAAACAGCGTGTTGAAGAAACCATGGACGTAATAGCCCCAGTTGTCAATCTGATTCCATGCCAGCTCCGCCGGCTGGACACGATCCACCCAGGCTGGAATTTCATCCATAGCGTATTTGTTCATCTCACCGGTCATTGGATCGACGATGATCACGCCCTGAGCGCTTAATCCGCCGTAGTAACCGATTTCCGGTGCGACGACGGAAACAACCCAATACGGATGACCTTCGTCATCCAGCTCAAATGAATAATCGGAAAGCAGCTCTGTGCGATAACGGAAGCGGATGTGCCGGAACAGATTTTGATTGAACCAGGCCGACGGGGAATACTTAATCCCTTCCTGAAGCATGACCATATCGACGTCGTTGGGATCGTTCACATTGACCTGGATAAAGCCCGGGATTCCAGTGCCGTTGTTCTGGAACCATTTGATGAAATCCCGGTATTCCAGCGGCGATACACGGTATAAATGCTGATCAGAGCTGATCAGCGTGTAGGTCTGATCGATCTGATACTGCGAACCCAGACCAGCCTGCTTGCCGATCTGTTTGTCGCCTAACAATGCCGCAGTCTGCTGATCAACGACCGGAATCCGCTCGGTTGAAATCGCCTGGAACTGTGAGCTGAAATCAGACACGTCTTTTATCGCGATCTGATCGCGGTATTTCTCAGCATTGAGCAGCTCGCTGCCTAAAAACATCAGTAGCAGCATCGCGGCAAACAGGAATCCTGCCCCGAAAATGCAGCATTTCTGGATCAGCGCCCACTTGCCGGACAGCACAAAATCGCTGATTCCAAAGACGACAAGCAGAAAGACCACGAGCATAACGGTCGAGGGACTGTGCAGATTCCAGGCCGGCAGCGTCACATAGTCAATCAGAATGGCCAGCGCCAGCGTGATCACCAGAGCTGTCAGATGAGCTTTCCCCGGCTTCATTTTAGGCTTGCGCGGTGTCTTGAATTGGTTGAAGGCGTTGGGATCAAAGTTAAAATGGAATTGAGTCATGCTTGATTCTCCTTTAAGCGCTGGCGCAGCTCAGCGATCAG
Source organism: Holdemania sp. 1001095H_141210_F2 (assembly GCF_015558105.1). Taxonomy (NCBI): domain Bacteria; kingdom Bacillati; phylum Bacillota; class Erysipelotrichia; order Erysipelotrichales; family Erysipelotrichaceae; genus Holdemania; species Holdemania sp. 1001095H_141210_F2. The sequence goes on along the minus strand of NZ_JADNPO010000004.1, from coordinate 84,997 downwards.
CGCGTTCAGACTGGCGTCGTCCAGACATTTGCAGCCGGCCGCGTTCTTATGCCCGCCGCCGCGGTAATTCATCGCGATGTCGTTGACCGGCAGCGTCTTGGAACGCAGCGAACCAGCCCACCAGGTGTTTCCCTGATCGTCGTGATCCTTGGCAAAGATCGCCCAGATCTCAATTTCGCGGATTCCGCCGAACTGATAAACTTGATCCTTTGCCTGGGAAGCCGTCAAGGACCAGCGGTCTAAGAAGGCCTGATCAATAACGGAAATCATCAGATGCTCATCCAGAATTTGAGCTTCGGCCCGGATCGCGCTGGCAAATTCATATTCTTTAAGCGGAACGTCGAACAGATCGCGGTTGATCTGCGGGATATTCAAGCCGCTCTGAGCCAGATAGGAAGCCATTGCGAGTGTATGTTCCGTTGTGTTGCTCGTCTTGAAGCTCAGCGTATCCGTCAGTAAACCGCGGTACAGATATTCCGCGACATCCGCTTCCAATGGTTCCTGATCAACATTGCTGAAAAATTCCGCAAGAATTTCACAGGTCGCCGCGTAGTGATCAATGACATATTCAAGATCGGCGAAATGCTCGATCTGCGGATGATGGTCAAGATGGATGATCTGCCGGGCGTTTTGCCAGCGGTCATCGTCAATCCGCCGCACGTTTGCCGTGTCCAGCACGATCGCCAGCGACTTCCGAATGGTCTCATCGTCAACTTCATCGCTGTCCGGAAACAAGCCGTTGGTCATTTTCTGATGTCCGAGCACAATCACCCTTTTTAAAGGAAAGCGATGCTTTAACCAGGTGGCAAGCCCCCATTGGCTCCCTAAAGCATCGCAGTCCGGATTGATATGTCGGTAAAGTGTAATGACCTCAGACTGCTCCAGTGCGGAATACAGTCCTTCAAACATGCTTATAACCCTAACAGACGAACAGTGTCGCGGGCGATGACGAGTTCTTCGTTGGTCGGTACGATATAGACCTGAACCTTGCTTTTCGGATTGGAAATGCAGACTTCCTTGCCGCGGGTCTTATCGTTGAGTTCATAGTTGATGGACAAGCCCAGGCATTCTTCCATCTTCTCGAGGATCTGATGGCGCAGGTTCGTGTCGTTTTCACCTAAGCCGGCCGTGAAGGCGATCGCATCGACGCCGCCCATCTGCATGACGTAGCCGCCGACCACATTGATCACGCGGTTGACATAGACAGCCTGGGTCAGAATAGCGCGTTCGTTGCCCTGCTTCACTGCGTCTTCGATATCACGGGCATCGCTGGAAATGCCGCTGACGCCCAGCATGCCGGATTTCTTATTTAAGATCGTGTCCATTTCTTTCGGGGAAATGCCCTTCTTATCCATGATATGGCAGATGACGGATGGATCGATGTCGCCGCAGCGGCCGCCCATCATGATGCCGCCTAACGGTGTGAAGCCCATCGATGTGTTGACGCACTTGCCGCCCTTGACCGCCGTGATCGAAGCGCCGTTGCCTAAGTGGCAGGTGATGATGCGGGTATCCGCAATGTCCTTGCCCATCAATTCCGCAGTGCGCTGGGAAACATACTGGTGGCTGGTGCCGTGAGCGCCGTAACGGCGAACCTTATCTTCCGTGTACCATTCGTACGGAACCGGGAAGATGTAGGATTCCGGTGTCATCGTCTGATGGAACGCCGTATCAAAGACGAACACGTGGCCGATTTTCGGCAGCGCTTCGCAGAACGCGCGGTAACAAATCAAATGCGCCGGATTGTGCAGCGGCGCCAGCGGCGCCAGTTCCTCAACTTTATTGACGACGTCCTCATCGACCTTGACGGACTGATCGAAGTACGCGCCGCCCTGAACGATGCGGTGGCCGGCAGCGGAAATCTCATCCAGCGTTTCGACGATGTGATATTTAACCAGAGCTTCCAAAAGCAGTTCGACCGCGACCTTGTGGTCCTTGATCGGCAGGTTCTGGGTATGTTTTTCCCCGTTGACCTTGATCGTGAAGATGCCTTCGTCCAGCCCGATCCGTTCTGCCACACCGGAAGTCAGAACTTCCTCCTCGGGCATGTTGAACAGCTGGAACTTAAGGGATGAACTGCCTGCGTTGACTGAAATAACTTTACTCATATGTACCTCCATTTATTCTGTCTGCATACAGACCTCGACCAGCGCGTCGACTTCGGCAATGTGCAGCGCTTTCAGCTTTTCATATTGCGCGATGCGGACCTGATAGTGACGCAGCAGGTGAAGTTTCGATTCATAGTCTTCCAAAATCTTTTCACAGCGTTTCAGAAGATCGTACACGGCGCTGCGGCTGGTTTGCTGCAGCTCGGCGATTTCCGAGAGCGAATAATCCTCTTGAAAGTAGTAATCCAGGATCGTGCGCTGCTTCTCTGTCAGCAGCGTACCATAGAAATCGATCAAAAGATTCATTCGTTCGGTTTGAGCCAATTCTTTATCCGACATCCCGGATGCCTTCCGAAATGCTGTAAAGATACAGATCGAGATCAAACGGCTTGAGGTCGTCTTCCCTTTCGCCTAAGCCCAGATAATAGACCGGAATGTGCAGCACATCCTTGATCGCCAGCACGATGCCGCCCTTGGCGGTGCCGTCCATTTTGGTCAGGATGATGCCGGTCACATCCGTGACCTCCTGGAAGATCTTGGCCTGGGATAAGCCGTTCTGGCCGGTTGTGGAATCGAGCACCAGCCATACATGATGGGGCGCGCCTTCGATTTCACGGCCGATGACCTTGCGCATCTTGGCCAGCTCGTTCATCAGATTGACTTTGTTCTGCAAGCGTCCGGCAGTGTCGCACAACAGGATATCCAGGTTGTGTTCCTTGGCATAGCGGCAGCCGTCGACCAGCACGCTGCTGGGATCGCCGTTCTCGCGGCCTTTGATGCACGGGACGCCGAGCTTATCAGCCCAGCGCGCCAGCTGCTCGATCGCCCCGGCCCTAAACGTGTCCGCGGCCACGACGCCGACTTTTTTGCCCTGACTCTGATACAGCTTGGTCAGCTTGGCGCACGTCGTGGTCTTGCCGCTGCCGTTGACACCCACCATCAGGATCACGGTCGGACCGTTCTCATTCATCACGATCGGCGCATCGTTGCTCTCCAGATAGATATTCTGCATGATCTCCATCAGAAAGGCCATGACGTCCTTGAACGTGACGTAGCGGTATTGATCGACCGTCGTTTTCAGCTGATCGCAGATCTTCTCCGCGGTCTGAATGCCGACGTCGCTCTCCAGCAGCACGATCATCAGTTCTTCGAGGAAATCCTCGGTGACGCCGTTGAAGCCGAACGCCATCTTGTTGAGCTTTTTGCCCATCGTGTCGCTTGTTTTGTTGAAACCGCTCAGATAGCGGTCGCCGTCTTTTTTCTTGGAAAATTTGTCTTTCAGCGTATCAAAGAAACTCATGCCGGCTGCACCTCCTTGGTTTCGGCCATTTCAATCGCGTCGGTCAGTTCGACCTTCAGCATCTGCGAAACGCCCTGCTTCTGCATCGTGACGCCGTAGAGGACGTCGCACTGCCCCATCGTTCCGGGACGATGGGTGACGACGATGAACTGCGTCCGTTCGCTGAAATTCTTGATGTAGCGGGCGAACCGTTCGACATTGCCCTGATCCAGTGCCGCCTCGACTTCGTCGAAGATACATAACGGAACCGGCCGGGCCTTGAGAATCGCAAACAGCACGCTGATCGCGATCAGGCTCTTTTCGCCGCCGGAGAACAGCCGGATATTCTGAACTGACTTGCCCGGGGGCTGGACGTCAATATCGATGCCGGTGTTTAACAAATCCGTTGGATCCTCTAAGATCAGGCGGGCCTTGCCGCCGCCGAACAACGCGCGGAATGTGTCGCCCAGCTCCTCGTTGATCTTATCGAACATATCCTTGAACTGCCGGACCATGACTTCGTCCATCTCGTCGATGGCCGACAGGATTTTATCACGGCTGGCGATCAGATCGTCCACCTGCTTGCGCATGAATTCATACCGGTCGTTGACCTCAGTGTATTCTTCCGGCGCGTTCATGTTGATGTTGCCGAGCGCTTCAATTTCCGAGCGCAGCTGCAGCACTTCCTCACGCGCGTTTTCAATGTGGCTTTCCTCAACCTTGGTGCGGGCGTATTCATAGGTCAGCTGATATTCGCTGGTCAGCCGCGCCAGGTTGTTTTCCAGGCGTGTTTCAATCTTCGCCTTGTCGAGCTGAATCGCATGCGAGCTGGCGGTCGCCGTTTCCAGTTCCCGGCGGATCTGGCGGATCTGCTGCTCGCGGCGTTCGATGTCGGCAGTCAGCTTCATCTTCTGCTGGCGCTTCTGGGACAGGGACGTCGTGATTTCATCCCGGCGGGAATAGGCCTGGTTAAGCGATGTGATCAGCGAATCCGCAAACGTTTCCTGCTCGCCGTCTACCGCTTCCGGCGCTAACAGCTCGTAATCGTTTTTCAAGCGTTCAAATTTGGCACGCTTGGCGTCGACGACCGGTTCCAGCTGAGCGCTGGCAATCCGTTTCTCCGTCAGCGACCGCTCCAGCTCAGAGCGCTGGCGTCCGGATTGATCCAGCGCCTTCTGCGCCAACTGGCATTTCGCCTGCTGCGATTGAATCGTTCCCGTGATTTCTTCCAGTTCACGCTGAACCGTCATTAAGGACGAACTGTTGCGGGCCTTGCCGCCGGTCATCGAACCGCCGCGGTGGATGACGTCGCCGTCCAGCGTTACGATTTTATAACTGAACTTTAATAAATCGGCCAGGTTGTTGCCATGTTCCAGCGTATCGCAGACCAATACGTTCTGCAGTAACGACTGACTGACTAAATCAAACTGCGGATCACAGTGGATGAACTCGCTGGCGACGCCTAAGAAGCCTTCGGTGTTCTGCGCCACGATGCGGTGATCCTGCGCGATCCAGCGGGGTTTTAAGACCCGGATCGGCAGAAACGTCGCGCGCCCGCTCTGGTTCTTTTTCAAAAAGCTGATCGCCTGACGGGCGCTGGCCTCGTCGGTGGTCACGATGTTGTACATCGCGCCGCCTAAGGCAACCGAAATCGCTTCCTCATAGCCTTTTTCCGGTTCCAGCACTTTCGCCACGACGCCTAAGACGCCGGGCAGAAACGCCTGGGAATCCATGACAGCCTTGACGCCGGCTTGTGAATTGAACGGCTGACGGGCCAGGTTTTCCAGCACTTCCCTGCGGTTCTGCAGCCGCCGCAGAATGCCGGCGGCCTCGTCGTTTTTCTGCGAGTTTTCAGCCAGCTCCATCGCGGTCTGCGACAGCTGTTGGGAAAGCAGCGCCACATCCCGCTGCAGCTGATCCAGCCGCTGCTGCCGGTCTTCGTATTCAAAGCGCGCTTCTTCCAATAACGACTGCATCTGCTTCGCTTTTTCCTCGCGCGTGCCGACCTCAATCGCGTATTTCCGCTTTTCATCCAGCTCGATCTTGCGGGTTTCCAGCGTTTGGATTTCATTGATGACGCGCATCAGTTCTTCCTGCAGCTTGTTGATTTCGACTTCCAGCCCGTTGGAATCCTTCTTGGCCTCCAGATTGGCCGTTTCATGAACCTGAATCGTCGTCTGCTGCATCGTCGTCGAATTCTCGATATCGAACAGCGTCTTGACAGCTTCGTTGATCTGCTGGTTAAGATGCGTGATCTCCTCGACTAAGACGGCGATCTCGATTTCCTGCAGACGTGCTTTCTTTTCCCTGTAAATCTCAGCCTTGCGGGCCTGGCGTTTCAACGGCGAAACCTGCCGCTCCAATTCGCTTAAGATATCCTGGGTGCGGTCGAGATTTTCCTTGGTCCGCTCCAGCTTGGACAGCGATTCAAGCTTGCGTTTCTTGTACTTGCTGACGCCGGCGGCATCCTCAAAGATCGCCCGCCGTTCGATCGGCTTGGCTTCCGCGAATGAACTGATATTGCCCTGAGAAATCATCGACAGGGAATCTTTTCCCAGGCCGCTGTCCAGAATCAGATCCACAACGTCCTTTAACCGGACCGGGTTGCGGTTGATCAAATACTGGGCTTCACCGTTATTGCGGTAAAGCCGGCGTGTGACTTCTATTTCATCCAGCTCGCTGTTAAGATCCCGGCGGCTGTTGTCAAAGACAAGGGTAACCTCAGCCATGTTGACCATTCGACGGTCGGCGCTGCCCGCAAAGATGACGTCGGTCATCGCGTTGCCGCGCAGAGACTTCACGGACTGTTCGCCCAGAACCCAGCGGATCGCGTCGGTAATGTTGCTTTTCCCGCAGCCGTTGGGGCCTACGATCCCGGTGACGTCGTGATCAAACTGAATCACGACCTTATCGGCGAAAGATTTAAAGCCCTGCATTTCTATTCGTTTTAGAAACATGGCATCCTCCTTCTCACTCCATCTATGTATTATAACAAACCAGCGTTTAAATTTAAAGGAAACCCAGGACGAAAAGCGGTGCTTTCGCATGTTTTTTAAGCAATTCCGCACATCCGTGATCACTTTGATAAAAATTGCTCAAGGAATGCGCTTCCATTCAAAAATCCCGGTTGCGCCGGGGTTTTATTTCCGGTATACTGGTAACGATCTTTTTAAAGCGAGGTTCTTTTCCCCTATGAAAATTTTAAAACAAATCACGATTGTGTTTCTGTTGTGCTGGCTGGGCGAGGTGATCAGCGCCCTGCTGCCGTTTGCTTTTCCCGGCAGTATCGTGGCGATGCTGCTGTTATTGGGCTGTCTGTCGACATCGCTGCTGAGGATCGAGGATATTTCCGGGTTCGCCGGGTTTCTCCTGGCCAACATGGCGTTCTTTTTCATTCCGGCGGGCGTGTCGATTCTGGACAGCTTCGGGGCGATCCAAAATGATCTGCTTCCGATCCTGGCGGTGATCGTGCTCAGCACCCTGATCACCGCGGCGGTAACTTGCGGCAGCATCCTTTTGATCACAAAATGGCAGAAGCGGGGGTCGGCGCGATGAACGAGCTGCTCAACGGTCCGTTTTTCTTCACGGGTCTGTGCCTGATCGTTTATCTTCTGGCCTGCCGGCTGCAGCGGATCACGCGGAAAACATGGCTGAATCCATTGTTGGTTTCAATTCTGATTCTGATTGGGATTCTGTCGGTTCTGCGGATTCCCTATGCCCATTTTAAGGAAGGCAGCAGCGTCATCGCCATGATGCTGACGCCGGCGACGTGTGTCCTGGCGATTCCCATGTACAATCAGCGGAAAATCCTGAAGCAGAACCTGGCGGCGATTCTGATCGGAACGTTTCTGGGAGCGCTCAGCTCGATCCTTTCCATCACACTCCTATGCCGGATCTTTGGCTTAAACGAGCTGATCACCCGTTCGCTGCTGCCGAAGTCAGTAACGACGCCGATTGCGGTCAGCGTGTGCGAGGTCAGCGGCGGCCTGCCCGCGATCACCGTGGCGGCGGTGATCCTGACCGGAATTCTCGGTTCGATCGTGATTCCCCTGTTATTCGCTAAACTGAAGATTAAAAACAGCGTGGCGCTGGGCATTACCCTGGGCACAGCGTCGCATGCGATGGGCACGTCCAAGGCGATTGAGATCGGCGAACAGGAAGGCGGCCTGTCCGGACTGGCGATCGGGATCACCGGCATCTTTACGGTCATCCTGTCGCTGCTGCTGTGAACATACAAACCAAAATAAAGGCATATCGTTCAGCCAGAAACTGATGATATGCTTTTTTTGATTTTATTGGAAAATCGGGGCATGGCGGGCGCACAGTTTTGTTTCAAGGGCATGGGCAGCGGTGATCAGTGTTTCTTCGCTCCAGGCCGTAGCGATAAACAAGACAGAACACGGCGTCCCCTGATCCGGACTTTGCGCGCAGACCGCGGCGCAGGGATATCCGGCAATCGGCGCATAACCGGTGATTTTAACCGTCATCAGACAATCGAGCTGATATTCCTTCAACAGCCGGTCGATTCCTTCTGTGCGTGTTTGACGGGTCAACGCTAAGCGCTGCCGGAGATAGTCGGCTTCCCGCAGCGTGCCGGAGGTGCGGTTGCTGCTTTCCAGAAGATCCTGTCCGTAACGCAGGCAGGTTTGCGCATGCCGGCGGTTATACGCTAGGATATCGTCCAGCGTACGCATCGCGGTGCAGCCGCGGACAGACCCCAGCCAGGCGTTGATTCCATTTTTGAATTCATGTTCCAGCACCGGCAGATTGTTCAGCCGGCCCTGCGGGAGGGAAACCGGCACCAGCATTGCGCCCTGCTGTACCAGAATCTGCCGCGCCTGCTCCAGAATCGTGTTTTCAAGCTCATCCTGCGGTGCGTCGTCAAACGTCAGAACGCCGATCCGGAAGCCTGCGACCCCGCGGTTCAGCGCACCGGCGAAATCGAAGTGATCCGGGCACGCCAGCGTCGCCGGGTCCAGTTCATCCTTGCCCCATAACGCATCCAGGACGACGGCGCAGTCCGCGATCGTCTTGCCCATCGGTCCAGCCGTATCCTGCATCGAGGAGATCGGAATGATGCCGCTGCGGGAAATCAGCCCCACCGTCGGCTTGATCGTCGCCACGGCGTTGTTGCGGGCTGGGGAAACAAGCGAACCGTTGGTTTCCGTACCGATGGAAAACGGTACAAGCTGAGCGGCGACGACCACGGCGGAGCCGGAGCTGCTTCCGGACGGATCCAGCTGCGGATCATAGGGATTGACGACCTGACCGCTGCGCGAGCTGAACCCTGACGGCATCTTCCGCTTCCGGGCTACCCAATACGCGAATTCAGAAAGACAGGCTTTACCGAGAATGACGGCTCCCGCCTGCTTCAGCCGGTGCACGACTTCGGCGTCCTGCGGTGCGTAAAAATCAGCCAGTGCCGCCGAACCGGCCGTGGTGTGCATCTTGCCGGCTGTGCTGATATTATCTTTCACGACGACCGGCAGCCCATGCAGCGGTCCGCGCGGTCCTGTTTCCCGCAGCTCGCGGTCGAGCGCGTCCGCAATCCAAAGCGCATCCGGATTCACCTCGGCAATCGCGTTCAAGCCCGGTCCGGACTGGTCGATCTCCGCGATACGGCGCAGTGCTTCCTCGGTTAAACTCCGGCTGGTCCAGCGGCCGGTCCGCAAGCCTTCCGCCAGTTCTGAAATTGAAGCTTCAAACATGAAAATTCCCCCTTTTTGTTAGTGTAGCATAATTGAAAACGTTAAACCAGCTCATCCCGCTTCCGAAACGGAACTTTTGATTTTCATATCGAAACATAGTAAAACCGCGGCGTTTCGCCGCGGTGGAAGTGTACGATCTTGTTTTCTTTTCAACCAACAGTTCCTTATTCTCCCTGAATCCGGTTGCGGATACGAAGGAAACGTTCAACGATCTGCCGGCTGGCAGCGCCGTCTTCCAGCGTCAGCCGGATCTTCCACGCAGAATGTGGATCCAGCTCGCCGGCTTTGAGCTCAAACGGCGTTTTTTCAAGACAATGACTGTAACAGGCGGCGTCGCCGAAAACGGGATAGAGCTCGCCTTTTTTATTTTTCAGCGCGTAGGCCTGCTGATGACAAAGCTGACAGTTCCGCTTTGTCCCGTCTTTTAACAATCGGTTGACCGGACAAGCCTTGGACACCATCAGATCGCGATAGCCGTAGACGTACTGCACGGTCGGCGCGGAAAATCCGTATTGTTCTTTAAACGCTTCACGAATCGCACTCTGCTGCATTGGATTAATTTCCAGTGAAAACTCCACACCTGCTACCGAAGTCTGGCTGAGCAGCAGCGCCAGCGCTTCGCTGTTGGTCACATTGAAGCCGCTCGTACAGATCAACCGCGTCGTTGTCCGGGTCAGCGTTCCGATTTCCTCGGTCTGTAGCCATTCCGTTTCGCAGCGGGCCGGATGCTCCTGGACCCGCAGCGTTGAGGGCATGATCTGCGGATACGCCTGAATCAGGGCCGGCACGCTGCTGATCAGCTGCACTGGAAGCTCAGCCAACGCTTCCGCCTGTTCGCGGGTTTCAATCTGCACGATCAATCCCGGCAGCGGCTGTTTTTCTTGGATCGTTAAAGGCTGAACAGCCTGACGCTGAAGCTGAGCCCGCTCAGGATAGCGGACAGCTCGCCGCTGCGCAAGTTGATCAAGCGCCTGGCGGCGGGCTTCGTTAATTTGCTGAACTGGCAGAAACAACGCCCCTTCCAGCTGATTGTCGACGCTTTCCAGCTGAAACGGCGTATCGTTCAGCTTGCCCAGCTGCTGGGTTAACCGCCCCGTGTCCAACGGTGCTTTCTGCGCGGGCTGCAGAACTTGTTCCGTCCGGGCCTGCGCCTGAAATCCCATTTCGTCGCAGACGTCCACCTGCATCGGTTCGCCAGCCCGGCCTCGGATCGTAAACCGCACGGCCGTCCGGCGCGCCGGCTGGGCAGACTGCGCCTGGATTTCCTTCATCAGCTCGCTGTCAGTCGTCTGAAGCAAAGCAGCCTCCGGCCGGACTTTCTCCCGCACCGGCAGCTCAATGATCTCGCCCGGCTGTCCCTGGGCGCATAACAAATCATGCTTATAGATGTAATTGGCAATGAAGCCGATATCTTCGCCGTTTTCACGTAAAATCCGCAGTCCGTCGCCCTGATGCAGCGGCGCGGTTAATTTTACCTGGACACGGCCGTTGCGTTGGCTGAGCACCGTGCCGATGCGGATTCCAACGTGATTGGGGCGCAGCGGATTCATCAACGCCGGTCCGCTTTGATGAAACAGATAGCCGGTGGTGAAGCCGCGGTTGAACAACTTCTTTAACCGGATCTGTTCCTCTTCCTCAGAAGCCGGCCGCATTCCGGCCAGAACCGCGTCGATTTTCTCACGGTAAGCCCGCACGACCGCACCGACATATTCCGGCCGCTTCATCCGGCCTTCAATTTTAAAGCTCGTCGCTCCGCTGCGGATCAACTCCTCAACCTGGTCAAGGGTATTGAGATCCATCGGACTTAATAAGTATTCCCCCGGAGCTTCGATGACCCGGCCGCTGTCCCTTTCAACCAGTTGATACGGCAGCCGGCAGGGCTGTGCGCACTGGCCGCGGTTGCCGCTGCGGCCGCCGTTGATGCTGGACATCAGGCATTCGCCGCTGTAACAGACGCACAAGGCGCCGTAGACGAAAATCTCCAGATCCAGCCCTTCCTCAGCGCACTCCCTGACCAGTTCGACCGGGGTTTCCCGCGCCAGCACAGCGCGCTTCATCCCCAGCTGTCTGACCCAGCGCACACCCTCCCGGTTATGGATGTGCATCTGCGTCGAAGCATGCAGCTCAAAATCCGGATAAGCCCGGCGGATCCAGGAAACCAAGCCGAGATCCTGTACGATCAGAGCGTCGACGTCGGTGTGATACAGAAAATCAATCAACGCCTTGGCATCGTCCAGCTCGTTTTCAAAAATCAGCGTGTTGACGGTGACATAGACCTTCACCTCGTGTTGATGACAATAGTGCACCGCCTGACGCAGCTGCTGCTCGTCGAAATTGCCGGCATAGGCCCGCGCGCCGAAGCGCGTCGATCCCAGATAGACCGCGTCCGCCCCGTTGTTGACGGCGGCGATCAGCGCGTCCATGCTGCCCGCCGGCGCTAAAAGTTCCGGGCGTTTCATCCCAGAACTCCTTTAATGATCAGCGAAATCCCTAATATAGCTAACGGAATGCCCAGCCACAGACCGATCAGCGTCGCGCACAGCATCAAACCCAGCGCGCAGACGGCTAACCCCAAAATGATGGTGATCAGCTTGCCGCATAAGGACAATACCAGTCCTGTCAGCCAGAATACCAGTTTAAACGGCCATAATAAAATTCCCATGCCATGTCCTCCTTTGGAACTTCAATTTTTCTCTAAAGCTCAAACAGAAACCGATAGGCTTCGATCAGCTGCTCGAACGACACCGCGGCGTTGGCGGGCGAGGTGGAAGGCAGCACGATCGCTTCGATGCCGGTTTTCGGCTGAGCGTATTTCTGATAGCAGCGGCCGGCGGTCTTGCCGGTCGTCACAATGGTTTTGATTTCCGTTTCCGCAAGCAGCCGGTTGAAATCGTTGGCGGTGACGTCGCGGATACTGGCGTCGCTGCTGCCGGTAATCGTGCAGCTGGCGATCACATCCCACAACGCGAAGTGCCGGCGGTGCAGAAAGGCCACGCGCTGCGCCGTGGTATCCAGCGGACTTCCGTCCAGCGCCGCCATGACCGGCCAGAACCGGTTGCGCGGATGAGCGTAATAGAACGCCTGCTGACGCGAGGCGACCGAAGGCAGCGATCCGAGAATCAGCACCCGGCTGTGCGCGTCGTAGATCGGCGCGAACGGATGCACGACGGTCTGCGCCGCGTTGTTCATAGATCGAACCGGATCGGCGAAGCCAGCACGTCGTTTTCCATGACGGCTTCCTCAACGATCAGATGACCGTCCAGACAGGAAGGATGTTCCTCAGGTACAATCTGCACCTCTTTGGCTAAGCCGCCAAGCGAGGTTTCCTTAAGTTCAATCGGCAGATGTTTGCCGGTATAGTTCATCGTTTTGACAACGACGTCGAAGCTGACGCGGTTCTTTTTAATCCGGCTCATCGTGCGAGCAAGCGACATCGCGTCCAAGGCGCGCAGGACTGCGACAGCGTTGCGTTCGATGCACGGAATGATGACATAGCCGCCAACCGGATCACACGTTAATCCAAGGTGGTGCTCCATGCCGATTTCCGCGGCGTATTCGATCTGACCGCAGTTCATGCCGTTAAGATAGGCGGCTGCGGCCGCAGCCATCGCGCAGGCTGCGCCGATCTCTGCCTGACAGCCGCCGACCGCACCGGAAATCGTGGCGTTGGTTTTGATCAGATCCCCGAACAAACCCGCCACTGCCAGCGCTTTGACCAGCTTGCCGCGGGTGATCTGCTGATCGTTATAATAGTAATACATCAAGGCCGCCATGACGCCGCAGGAGCCCAATGTCGGCGCAGTGACGACGGTGCCGGCCGAAGCGTTCTGTTCGCTGGCCGCATAGGCATAGGCCGCCAGCTTCATCTTCGTCCGTTCCGCTTCATCCTCGATCGTTCCCGCCTGTAAAAGCATTGCCTTCGCTGCGCGTTCCATCTTCAACCGTCCCGGCAAGACGCCGCTGGCCTGCAGACCTTCCTTTACGGAAGCGAGCATCGCGGTCAGAATCTTATCCAGATACGGCTCCAGTCCGGCTTCCGCCCGCAGCGCGTATTCTGCAAAACCGATCTTTTCTTTGTCGCAGATTTCACGGATCGCCTGCATCGAATTTTCCGGATAGACGTTTTCACCCGTTTCCAGATGCTTTTCTAAAATTTTAATCGAACCGCCGCCGACAGAGAAAACCGTCCATTTTGCCAGCAGCTGATGATCCCGGTTGTAGCCGCGGATATAAAAGCCGTTGGGAAAGCTTTCCTTCCAGTCCTTTAAAAAGAAGATTGTCGTCTTCGCCGGCTCAAAGGTCTTGCGGATGATATAATCTGTCAGATGACCTTTGCCGGTTAACGACAGCGAGCCGTACAGCTCGACTTCGACATGGTGCAGTTGCTCGCCGTATTCCGCCTTATACAGCTGGCAGGCCCGCTGCGGTCCCAGCGTATGCGAACTGCTGGGACCCGGGCCGATTTTATAAAGTTCCTTTAATGAATCCATCGTAACACTCCCTTTATTCTTTCAGCGTATGAAAACACGCGGATTCTGACTGTTTCTCTGGTGATTTCACAGATTTTTTAGTGCGCGGCTTTGATTAAGAACATTTCAAAGCCCAGCCTGCGGTCCAGCGTCCCGCTTTTAAACCGCTGATCAAGCTCGGCTAAATCGTTCAGAATTTCCAATAACCGTTCGGAATTCAGCCGGGCTACGGCTTCATGCGCTTTCTTGACGCGGAAAGGATGAACCTTCAGCTGCTGAGCGATCATCGATTCGCTCATCCGCCGATCGCTGAGCATGCGCACCTGCGCCATCAGGCGAAACTGCGAAGCCAGCAGGGCGACGAGGTAAATCGGATCCTTGTTCAGGGAATCCAGATCGTGCCAAAGATGCATCGCCTGTTTTAAATCATGCGTGATGACGGCGTTGACCAGATGAAATACATCCTCGTCCAACGGCCGGCTGACCAGATGCACGATGTCGTCGCGGCTGATCTTCGTTCCAAACAGCGTCAGCTTGATCAGCTCCTGATGGAAGCTTTCTAAATCAAGCGGCAGCCGCTGCATCAGCTCGTCCATCGCTTCGCGCGACAGGATCAGCTGGTGCGCTGATAGCTGTTGATTGACATACGAACGAAACTCGCGTTCATCAAGCCGCTTCATCGTGAACACCCGGCACGTTTTTACAGCCAGCTTGACCAGCTTCTTGCGCTGATCCAGACTTTCAAACTCACCGCAGAAAATTAAATCGGTGCTCGGGCAACTGTGATTGAGGTAGTCCTCCAGCGCTTTGCCGTCCTTCTCGTTTAACGATCCGCTTGTCGTTAAAAAGACCGGATTGCGCACGACGACGGTTTTCTTTTCCGCAAAGAACGGAATTGTCCAGGCGTCTTCCAGAACTGCACGAAGCTGAAAATCGGCGTTGCCTGTTTCGTAGACCACCGTGTTCATGCCCGTGTTTTCCGGATCGTTCGCTTTCAGCAGCTCGTCCAGTTTTTTCTTCAGCCGATACGTTTCCGACCCGTACAATAAATAGTTCATCGAATCACCTACCCTATTATAGCAAATCCCCGGCGCGCGGTAAAAAGGAAATTACAAATCGGCGTCACGATAATCCGGATATCGCCTTCCTGCTTCGTATCGAACATCCCGATCCGGCAGTCTTCCAGGCGCTGCATGACCTCGGGATGGGGATGTTGGTAGCGGTTATTGCGGCCGCTGGAATTCAGCGCCACAATCGGTCTCAGCGTTTGCAGCCAACGCGCGCAGCTGGATGTGCGGCTGCCGTGATGCCCGAGCTTGACGATATCCGCGCGCAGGCCGGGAATCTGATCCAGAATTTTCTGTTCAATTTCAGCCGGGGCGTCCCCGCTCAGAATCATCGTCAGATCCTGCATCCGCAAAAGCAGCACCAGCGATCCCTCGTTCCCCTGCCGCGTTTCACTGTCAGGATTCAGATTGAAAATCGTTAAGCCATGCAGGGTCAGCGGTTCGGTCATCGTCTCGATCACCTGCGCGGGTTGATAGGCTTCGATTAAAGCCTCCTTGTTGCCGCTGTGATCATCGTCCTCATGCGTTAAGATCAGCGCGTCCAGCCGCCGCACGCCCTCGCCTTGAAGCATTGCTTCAACCTGATCCAGCGCCGCCGGCTTGCCGGTATCAATCAAAAGATTGCCCTGATTGTACGGCAGGCGGATCAGGATGCTGTCGCCCTGACCGACGTCGATCAGCGTCAGACTGGCCCACGGATGCCACCAGCCCAACAGCGTCCAGATCC
The DNA here is from genome assembly GCF_015558105.1 of Holdemania sp. 1001095H_141210_F2. NCBI lineage: Bacteria > Bacillati > Bacillota > Erysipelotrichia > Erysipelotrichales > Erysipelotrichaceae > Holdemania > Holdemania sp. 1001095H_141210_F2. The sequence continues at coordinate 69,639 of NZ_JADNPO010000004.1, read as the reverse complement.
CGATCAGCCCGCAAAAAAGAATCATCCGCACGCGCTTGGAGAACACCCCGGCAAGCCCGGCCAGAATCACAATCAGCCACGACAGCTGCCCCGGCAGCTCCCCGCCCCAGCCTGACACCTGATCCAACAGACCGGCGAGGCTCACGCTGAAGGACAGAAACGGCGTAAAGACAAGCCCGGCCAGAGAGCCAAGCGTACACAGCGCCAGGCCCCAGCGCAACACGCGCATCCCAAGCACCATCATGGGATTCACGGCATGAAACAGGAAGCTCTGCATTGTCCAGCTCAGCGTAAAACGGGCGGTTCGCGGCGCGGAGCGAGCGGGAAACATAGCGAGCAGCGCAAACGCGAACGGAAGCAGAAAGGCCGCTGTCGCGACCCTTCGCGGCGCTAACAGCGCCAATAACAGCCATTTGGTTTTAAACGTTTCGATTTTATCGCGATGGGGATTCAGCCGGAAGCCTTCGCTGAGCACCAGACGAACCAGAGGATAGGGAAAATGCAGTATCGCGGCGATGCCCAGCACGGTCCCCAAGCGGATCCTTCGCACGCTCCGGTCCGTCAAGAACCAGCCGCAGATCATTCCCAGGCCCTGAATCAGCACGCTGATTTGAAATCCGCAGCGAAGCAAGATCGCCAGTCCGCCTTCTTCCTCATTCACACCCAGAATCAGCTTGCCTGCCAGCGCCCGGGCAGCCGGATCGCGGATCGCTTCAATGCGGCGGTAAAGAAAAGCCCGCAGTGTTTTCCCGGCGCTTACGATCTTAACGGTTTTGGCAAACACGCGGCCGTTAAGCTTTTCCCGCAGCGACCAGGCTTTCGCATCGAAACCATAGAACGAATAATTTTCTTCAAATAGGCTGCTTTCCCCTTCGACCTCGACCTGATCGTCTAACCCGGGGCGATTTTCGCTGATCACCTGAAAGCGGCCTTGAGAATTTTCGAGGATAAAGCTGTTGGCGGAAACCGCGCTCACCGTGCCGCTGATCCGTGGTGCAGTGAGCGCCGGCGACGGTTTCAGCTGCCAGAACAGAATGACAAGAACCGAGGACAGCCAGAAAAACAGAAACTTCCGCTGCTTCGGGCGGGCGGAGACCAGCACGAAGACCAGGCTGAAAAGCAGGCCGGTTTTCTGCACAGGGAGCGGCAGACACAGACTGATCACGACGCAAACCAGCCACCGCAGCGCGTCAGTGTCGTTTATAAGCATATAAACTCCTTCAGCGCTTCCCATTTCTTCTGCTTGATGCCCGGCACCTGCATCAGATCTTCCAACGTTTGAAACAAACCATGCTCCGCGCGGTAAGCCACGATCTTTTCCGCCGTCGCCTGCCCCACTCCCGGCAGCTGCGTCAGCTGCTCGGCGGATGCGGTGTTGATCGAAATCCGCGGCGTTTCCTGGAAATGGGGAATCTGGATCACGTCGTGATCCTTGACGATCATCGTCATTGAAAACGGCGAGAGGTCCGCGTCGTCCAACAGCGTCACCTGGTCCAGCAATTCGCCCAGCTCGGTGTAGGGCGGACATTCCAGGGTGACCGGCTCCCGCACAGCCCCCTCGATCGTCACGGTAATCGGCTGCCCGCGCATAGCCTCCAAATCGACGACGCGCTGCGGAATCAGCGGCAGAAGCAGAAAAACGAAACAAAAAATAAGCAGGAACTCTTTTCTCATAAGATCACCTGCTTATTCTATTGCGCAAATTGTTAAAAATCCTGTTTTTTTACCGAATCTCTAAAATCTTTACCTGATACGGCTCGTCGACCAGAACTTCAACGGTCTGACCAACTTTGTGTTCCAGAATTGCTTCCGCCAGCGGCGTGACGTTGGACAGCTTGCCGTTGAGCGGATCCGCTTCTACGGAACCCACGATTGTGAACTCGTCAATCTGATGCGTGTCGAGTTCTTCGATCTTAACGGTTGAGCCGATTTTCGCAACCCGTACCGAGCCCTGCTTATCGTCGATGATTTCGATATTGTTAAGCATGACTTCCAGCTCGCGGATCCGGGCTTCAACCTGAGCCTGACGATCCCGCGCGGCATCGTAGTCGGCGTTTTCAGACAAGTCGCCCTGCGCCCGGGCGGCCTTTAAATCTTCAATGACTTCCTGACGAACGACATGGATCAGGTTTTCCTGTTCCTTTTTTAATTCTTCAAGACCTTCTTGAGTTACATAAATTTTATCATCTGCCATTGGTTTTCTCACTCCTTAGCTCGGCTATTATAGCATATTTGGACTGATGATGCTACTGATTTTTGTCTTCAGCAGATCGATCGCAACGATGTTGCTTCCGCCCTCGGGGATGATCACGTCGGCATACCGTTTGGACGGTTCGATAAACTGCTCGTGCATCACCCGCACGGTTTCTGTGTATTGATTAACGACCGACTGCAGCGTTCTTCCGCGTTCCTCAACATCCCGCAAAAGCCGCCGGATAAAGCGGATATCGGCATCGGTATCGACGTACACCTTAATGTTTAAGCGCTTGCGCAGCTCCGGTTCCTCCAGCACAAACAGCCCCTCGAGCACGACGACATCGCATGGCTCGATCACTTCCGTAACAGTGCTGCGGGTATGCTGGACAAAGTCGTAAACCGGCTTCTCAATCGCTTGCCCGGCTAACAGGGCGTCGATCTGTTCGATCATCAGCGCGTGATCGAAGGCAAACGGATGATCATAATTCGTTTTTACCCGCTCCGCCATCGTTTTCTGCGACTGGTCTTTGTAATAATCGTCCTCGCGGATGATCACGACCGACCGCGTCTGTTCAAATTCTTCCTTCAGACACTGGGCAATCGTCGTTTTGCCCGACGCGCTGCCGCCGGCGATGCCGATCAATAACGGCTTCATCTTCCCTCACCTCTTCCTGACTGACGTTTATTTTAAATACTTGCGGACATTGGCCTGATGCTCGGCGTAGGTCTTGGCGTAATACACCGTGCCGTCACCCTTCACATCGGCCATGAAATACAGGTAATCGCTGGCCTGCGGCTGCAGGACCGCCTGAATCGCATCGCGTCCCGGATTGAGAATCGGGCCGGGCGGCAAACCTTCGACGCGGTAGGTGTTATACGGGGAATCAAAGTCCGGATTGACCTCGCACGCCATCCAGTCGTCGTCTTTTTCCTTATCTATCGCATAGCACACGGTGACGCTCGACTGCAGCTTCATGCCGGCGGCCAGACGGTTGTAGAACACGCCCGCGACCAGCTGCATATCGCTCGGCTTGGCCGCTTCATACTGAACAATCGAAGCCAGCGTAAACAGCTGGTGCACGCTCAGCTGCGACTGCGCGAACTGATCCGCAAACTCATTGTAAACCTTCAGCGTCTGATCCAGTATCTTGCGGGTAATCTGATCGGCGTCGGCGTCGACAAAGAAATTGTAGGTTTCCGGAAACAGATAGCCTTCTAATAAAATCCGGCTGTCCGCGTTGAAGATTTCCTCGGTTAAAAACGGATAATCACTCATCAGCGAACGAACATAGCTTTCATCGTTCCACAGCGCCAACATTTCATCCTTGCTGCAGCGCGTCGTCTCGCCGATTTTTTCAGCGATATGCTTCGCCCAGTCGCCCTCGATGAACGTTAAGCGCGTGTCGTTAACGACCGCCCCGTGGGAATCGTTGAGCACTTCAAAAATCTCCCGGACTTCCCAGCTCGGATCCAAGATGTACGTGCCGGCTTTGATGTTCGTCAGCTTCGCCAGCTTGACACTGATCTTCGCCGCCCAGCCGCTGCGGATCACGCCCTGATCTTCCAGGTTCTTAATGACCCGGTTGAGCGATTCGCCCTGACTGACGGTAAAGGTGATCTGTTCGCTTTCCGAAGCGGCCGGCTTCAGCTGACCGTTGTAAAAGAAAATCCCGCCCAGAACCAGGCCGGCGCATACGACCAGCACGATCAGTACGGCGGCCAGTCCGTTATTCTTTTTGCGCCGTTTATTCTTCGACTTCGGCATCGTCTAATTCCTCGACAAAAGCCCCGAAGACTTCCTCGATCATGCTCCACTCCTCGGGATCCTCAACCGGTTCCATTTCGCCCTCGTCGGTGTAGCTGCAGGCGAAAACCTCGCCTTCCTCATCCTTCGGATCGGTGAACAGCACATAGCTTTTGCTGCGGCTGTCGTCGTCGAAGGTGAACAGGATTTCCATTTCTGTTTCCGTGCCGTCTTCTTCCGTAATTAAAATTTTATTTGATTCCAACATCGCTTTTTCCTCCTTTTTGCGATTCAAATGAAAGAGTGCATTGCTGCACTCTTAGCGCTTCTGATCTAAATAACTCTGCAGGATTTGCACTGCCGCCATCTGATCGATCACCGCTTTGCGCTTTTTGCGGGAAACGTCCGCAGAGATTAAGATTCGCTCGGCCGCCGCCGTCGTCAGCCGTTCATCCTGCAAGATGACCGGCAGGCCGCAGGCTGCTTCCAGCTTCGCCTTGAAATCCAGCGATATCTGGCCGCGGATCCCGACATCGCCGTTCATGTGCTTCGGCAGGCCCAGTACAAACTTCACTGCACCCAGCTCCTTCGCCAGCTGCACCGCCCGGGCGCAGGCCGCGTCGTAATCGTCATCCGCAAACCGGAACGTTTCCACGGTCCGGGCAATCATGCCCAGGGGATCGGAAACCGCGATGCCCAGCGTGCGGCTGCCCAGGTCCAGCCCCATGATCCGTTCCATTACTTTTCTTCCAGGTAGGAACGCACCAGTTCCTCGATGATTTCGTAACGCTCGACCGACTGAATGATGCTGCGGGCGTTGTGATGCGAGGAAATGTAGGCCGGATCATTGGAAATCAGATACCCTGCCAGCTGGTTCACTGCATTGTAGCCTCGTTCTTCGAGCGCTTCTTTTGTCAGCCGGAGCACCTGCTTGATGTTATCTCTGCGGATCTCCTCTGACTTAAAAGACATCGTTTCGGTAATTTGTTTTGACATGGATATCCCTCCTTGAATTCATTTTAGCGTAAACTGCGGAAATTGGAAAGGGATTTTCAAAGTTTTGAGCGAATCAGCGCAAAGACTTCGTCCACTTTGGAACCATCCTTGCCGCCCGACTGCGCCATGTCCGGCCGGCCGCCGCCGTTGCCCTGGCTCATCTGGGCCGCCATTTTCACGAAATCTCCGGCTTTTATGCCCTTGGCGATCGCTTCCTTGCTGCAGGCGCAGACATAGGTGACCTTGCCTTCCGAAGGATTGGCTAAGAAGATGAAAGATTTTTCACACTTATTGCGCAGCGTTTCCGCCAGATTCTTCATCGCCTGTCCGTCAAGTCCGGAAACCTCTTCCAGAATGATATTCAGACCGTTGACCGCTTCCGCATGATTGACCATGTCGTCTGCTTTTAAGACCATCATTTTCTGGTTCAGCTGCCCGATTTCTTTTTTCAGCGCCGCGTTTTCTTCCAGCACGCCCGCAACCTTTTCACTGACGCCGTTAAGGCTGTTCATCTTCAGCTGCGCGGCAATCGTTTTTAACACGTCCTGCTCGCTGACAAACTCCTGATAAGCCGCATAGCCAGTCTTGGCGGTGATCCGGCGAATGCCGGAGCCGATGCTTTCTTCGCTGACGATTTTGAACACACCGATATCCTGCGTATTGTGGACATGCGTGCCGGCGCACAGTTCCTTGGAAACCTCGCCCATGGATACGACGCGGACTTCATCGCCGTATTTTTCATCAAACAGCGCGATCGCGCCGGAATGTTTGGCTTCTTCAATCGCCATGACTTCGGTATGGACCGGAAATTTCGCCATGACAAATTCGTTGACCAGCGCTTCGACTTCCTTTAACTGCTGATCGCTGACCTTTTCAAAATGCGTGAAGTCGAACCGCGCGTAATCCTGGCAGACATAAGAGCCGGCCTGGGCGATGTGATTGCCGACGATCTTCTTCAGCGCGCTCTGCATCAGATGGACGCAGGAATGGTTGGCCATCGTGCGGATCCGGCGCTGGACGTCGACCTGCAGCTGCAGCTTCATGCCTTCCTTCAGCACGCCGTCGACGACTTTCACATGATGCATAAACTGCTTGTGCGGCGCTTTCTTGACGTCGAGCACTTCGCAATCCGCTTCGTCGCAGCGCATCGTGCCGCCGTCGGCCACCTGTCCGCCGCTTTCGGCGTAGAAGCAGGAACGGTCGAGGATGACCTCGCCCTCGTCTTCCAGTATCGCGACGCGCACGCCGTTTTTAAACAATCCGGTGATCGTTCCGGTATCGCTCATTGTTTCATAGCCCGTGAATTCAAACGGCGCCGTGAAATCCATCAGATCCGCCGACTGGCTGGCCATCGACTGCGCGTCTTCACGCGCGGCCCGGGCACGTTCACGCTGCTTCGCCATCTGCGCCTCAAAGCCTTCCTCGTCGATCGTATAACCGCGCTCGCCGGCGATTTCTTTCGTCAGCTCCAGCGGGAAGCCGTAGGTATCGTACAGCTTGAAGACGACCTCGCCGCTCAAGGTTTTCGCCGCTTCGGCTTTGGCCAGCTCCTCATTGAGCAGCTTTTCACCGTTGGCCAGCGTCGAGTGGAACGCTTCTTCCTCATTCTTAACCAGCTTGGCGACAAATTCCGACTTTTCTAACAGATACGGATAAAAATCCTTCATGTTGTCGGCGACGACGTCGACCAGCTTGTACATAAACGCGCCGTTAATGCCTAATTTAATACCGTAGCGAACCGCCCGGCGCAGCACCCGGCGCAGCACGTAGCCGCGGCCCTCGTTGGAGAACATCGCGCCGTCGCTCAGCGCGAAGGTCACGGTGCGGATATGGTCGGCAATGACGCGGTACGCCATTTTATATTCACCTTCATACGGATGCTTGGCGAGCTTTTCCGCCGCGCGGATGATCGGCAGGAACAGGTCGGTATCAAAGTTCGTTTCCCCTTCCTGGATGATCGAAACTAACCGTTCCAGTCCCATGCCGGTATCAATGTTCTTGTGCGGCAGCTCTTTATACAGCTTGCGGTCCGTTCCCGGCCGGCAGTCAAACTGACTGAACACGACGTTCCAGACTTCGATGTAGCGGTCGTTCTCCATTTCTTCAAAGAACAGCTTTTCGCCTAACCCCTCCGGGTCATACTTTTCGCCGCGGTCATAGAAAATCTCGCTGTCCGGTCCGCCCGGCCCTTCGCCGATCTCCCAGAAGTTATCTTCGGTTTTTAAGATATGGCTTGGATCGACGCCGCACACCTCGGTCCAGATGCGGTAAGCTTCCTCATCGTCCGGATAGACAGTGACATACAGCTTGTTTTTGTCAAAGCCGATCCACTTTGGCGAGGTTAAAAATTCCCAGGCGAACGGGATCGCGTCCGCTTTGAAGTAATCGCCGATCGAGAAGTTGCCGAGCATCTCAAAGAACGTATGATGCCGGGCAGTCTTGCCAACGTTTTCGATATCGTTGGTGCGGATCGACTTCTGCGCGTTGGCGATCCGGTTGCAGGCCGGCTTCTCGCTGCCGTCGAAATATTTTTTCAGCGCCGCGACGCCCGCATTGATCCACAACAGCGTCGGATCGTTATGCGGGATCAGCGAAGCTCCCGGTTCAATCATGTGACCTTTGGATTGGAAGTAGTCCAGAAACATCTGGCGTACCTGGTTGCCTGTTAATTCTTTCATGTTTGTTTCTTCCTTTCTTTGTCTGATGCGTCTGCCAAAATAAAAAGCGCCCTGAAACTCCAGGAACGCTTTACTCACGCGGTACCATCCTGATTCATTTCTTTTCTTCAAAAGAAATGCCCTCATTTCTCTTTAACGCAGAGCACACGTTGCTTTGGGCAAACTCGGAAGCGGCTTCGATCAGATTCCATGAAAACTTGCACCGCCGTTTTCTCTCTGCAATGGAACAGCCTGATCTACTCTTCTTCGTCATCGTTTTCAAAACTATCGAAATTATACCACACTGTTTCCCACGTGCCAACTGTTTCCGTGCATTTTGCGAAAAGATAGCTGCGGTAGGCCAGCTGTACAATCGCGGCCAGGATCGGCGCCAGAATGATCCCGATCATGCCGAAGAAACAACCCCCGGCCAATAGCGCGATCAGCGTATAAACCGGCCGCAGGTTCATGACCTTTTTGAAGATCAGCGGCTGCACCCAGTTGGCTTCAATCTGCTGGATCAGCCACAACAAGACACCCAATACCCACGGGATCTGACCGGTTGCGAAATATTGCGCAAGCAGGATCACGATCTGACCGACCGTTGCGCCCAGATAGGGAATCAGATTGAACAGCGCAAGCATGATCGCGTAGAATACGGCGTTGGGTACGCTGAAGATCAACAACAGCACCGACACGGTGATCATTAAAAACAACAAATCCAGCGCCAAGCCGCGCAGATAGTGGTAGACGACGCGCGAGCTGGTTTTGTAGAAAAGCAGCCAGTGCTGATAGGACGGAAGCCGTTTTTTGAGAATGCGCCCGAAGGCTTCCATGTCCAGCGCAATGAAATACGCACCTAAAAAGCTGACGCCGAAAAACGACAGCCGGTCGACGGCGCTGCGGGTCGCGCTCATCGCCGCCTCATAGCCGGCCGTGAATACGCCATGCCAATCCAGCTGCCCGGCCCAGTGAAAGAACTCGGTCGCCGCCAGCTGTTCTCTTAACCGGCCCGCTTCGCCCAGCAGCTGCGACCCCTGCTCCATCACTAACGGCACCATCATGCCGATGCCCAGAACCAACAGCCCGAGGAAACCGAAGTACACCAGCGAACAGCTGATCCCCCGGGGAAACGGCAGTTTCTCGACAAACGGCTCAAACAGAAACACGATCAGACAGGAGAACAACAGCGGCGACAGCGCATGGAAGACGGCCATCAGCACAACATCCCAGCCTAACATTCTGAGCACGATCATCACGATCAGCACGCAGCCAAACAGCTGCAGCCAGCGTTTCCAATCCGTTCGTTCAAACAGGTCTTTCATAAAAGAGAAACCCCGCAACGACGGGGTTAGTGTTCAAGATCCATCTGGTGCATTTTGCGGATCAGCTTCTTTTTACATTTGCAGGCCTTGTAATAAGCGTCGTCGAGTTCATCTTCATTCGCAAACGCGACCACCATGCCGGCAGCCATACCGGCCATGAAACCGAATAACCATTTTTTCATACGTTCCACTCCTTTTGGTGTTAGTATGTCCGCAAGCGGATAAACTTATGCTTAAAATTCCGGATTCAGCATCGCCGCGATCCGCCGGGTAAGCGTCGTTGAGCGCAAATGATGTTCCTGGCTGGCAATCCCGCGGATCAACGCGTCCTTCTCGCCTAAGAGAACCAGTGATTTTTTAGCGCGGGTGACGCCGGTATAGATCAGCCGCCGCTGAAGCATGATCCCATAATCACGCACGACCGGCATGATGACGATCGGATATTCGCTGCCCTGGGATTTATGCACGGAAATGCAGTAGGCGTGCGAAATGTTGAGCAGGTTATCCGAGGTGTATTCAACGAGAATTCCTTCGAAGTCGACGATCAGCCGGTTTTTGCCGGCTTCGTCCTCATTGGCGTAAACGATTTCCACGAGCATGCCGATATCGCCATTGTAGACGTCGTCATCCGGCTGGTTTTTTAATTGTAAAATTTTGTCGCCCTCGCGGAAGGTGCGGTAGCCCACCTTCCATTCACGCTTGCCCTTCTCCGGCGGATTCAGGCATTGCTGCAAAGCGGCGTTCAGCCGGTCGATCCCGGCCGGTCCGTTGTATTTGCTGGCCAGCACCTGAATGTCCTGAATATCGTAGCCCTTGTTGAGCGCCGACTGAACGACGTTGATGACCTGATCCTTGATCTCGTAAAGTCCGACCGGGAAAAACGCCACGTCGCCATGACAGTCCAGTTCCTCCGTCTGGCCCTGACGGATCTGATGCGCCAGCGTGATCACGTCGCTGCCCTCGCTCTGGCGGAAGATCCGTTCCAGCCGGACTAACGGAAACAGCTCGGAGGTGATTAAATCCTTCAAGACGCAGCCGCAGCGGACCGAAGGCAGCTGATCCTCGTCGCCGATGATGCACAGCTTCTTGACATGCACCGAGGCTTTGCACAGCGCCGCGAACAGCCAGCTGTCGACCATGGAAAATTCGTCGATGATCAACAGATCGACGATCAGCGGATCCTGTTCCGTCTTGGTAAACGTATTCGATTCCAGATCCCAGCCCAACAAACTGTGGATCGTAAACGTATCGGTTTCCGTCAGCTCAGCCAGCCGTTTCGCTGCCCGTCCGGTCGGGGCGCAGCAGGCGATCCGCTGGTACGGATACAGTTTTTTAAACAACGCGGTCAACGCCCGCACAACGGTTGTCTTGCCCGTTCCCGGGCCGCCGGTCAGGATCATCGCGTCATGTTCAAAAAACGTGTGGATCGCCTCCAGCTGCGCTTGATCGTAGGTGATCGCCAGCTTTTCCTGCAGCGCATCCAGCTCAAACTGCAGCGTTTCGGGATCGACCGGTTCCAGTTCTTCAAACGGAAACAGCGTCAGAAACTGCGCGATCTGGACCTCCGCGTCATATTGATCGACATGATAGATCCGCCCTTCTTCTTCCACTAACCGTCTTTGTAAAAGCAGCGATTCCAGCAGTTCGTCAAAATCATAGGTCAGACCGGCGCACTGACGTTTCATCTGATGCGCCAGTCCTTCGCGGCTGACAAACGTATCGCCGCTCTGCATGTTCATCTGATCGACCAGCGCCACCATCGCCGCTTCCAGCCGGCGCGGATCCTCCAGCTCAAAGCCCAGCGACATCGCGACCTTGTCCGCCGTCGCAAACCCGATGCCGTCGACCTCATCGACCATCCGATACGGATTTTCCTGGATTTTCTCAACCGCTTCCTTACCGTAGATCCGCTCCAGCTTCATGACGTTGCGCATCCCCAGACCATGAGCGACAAAGAACTGGATCAGATTTTCCAGATCGTCGTCGCTTTCTTTTAACCCTTCCAGAATCGCTGTCCGGCGCTTGCTCGTCATTTTCGGCACGCTGTCCAGCACAGTTGGGTCGTTTTTAATCCGATGAATCGCGTCTTTACCAAGGGCCGCCACAATCGTTTCGGCATATTTTTTGCCGATGCCCTCAAATAACGGACCGGACAGAAAACGAATCAGGGAATCCTCGTCGTCCGGCATGACGCGATGGAAGGTCTCAACCTGAAACTGCATTCCATAGCGGGGATGATCGACATAGCTGCCGCTTAACTCCATCAGCGCATCCTCGCTGAACACCGGCAGATACCCGGTGATCGTCACCTGCCGCTGCTGCAGATCATCAACGATAAAACGAGCGACAGTGTAGCCGTTGTCGTCGTTGCGGAAGACGATCTGCTTCAGTTTGCCGCGGATGACGTCGCGTTCCTCACTCATTTCCCTCATTCCTTTCTCACAGCAGGATCAGCATCACGCTGATCAGATTGTTCAGCCCGTGCATCAGCAGCGGACTGACGATCGTCTGATTTTCTTCCTCGGCTGCGCACAACAGATAGCCCATCGTGCCGTAAACGAGGATAAAGATCCCGTCGCTGAAATTGCCGCTCAGCAACGACGTGAACACATGCAGAAGACCGAACAGAAACCCGCTGACCAGCGCGGCGGTGCGAAAGCTGCCCCGCTGGCGCAGCGGCGTAAAGACGGCCCCGCGGAAGACGGTTTCCTCGACGACCGGCGCAAACAGACAGGTGACCAGAATGATCTGCAGCGGCGACTGGGTCAGCTGCTGGACGACGGTATCCTGATTCTGGCTGCTTGACAGCCCGGTGATCAGAATGATCGCCAGATTCATCCCATACATCACCAGCCACATCTGAACATAGCGCGTCAGCGTCGATTTGACAATCGCCCGCCGGTTTTGCCGAAAGCGCTCAAGGTGTTCCTTCAACAGCGGCCAGGCTGCGCCGACCGTCACCGCGAAAACCAGGATATAGACCAGATTTTCCAGCATCCGGTCAAGATTGGGGATCTCTAAGGGTGCAAACAGCCGGAAAAGCACCCCGATCAACAGGGGATAAAGAAACAGGTAGCCCGCGAAATAATTGAACAGGATGACCTGCACCCGGCGCTTTGACAGCATGACTCGGTTCATGGTTCAAAGCTGCGGATCCGGTCCGTCAGCGATTGTCCGCGATGCCAGACTTCCTCGATCACGCCCCCGCCCAGGCACTGCTCGCCCAGATAGAAGACCGCCTGCTGCCCCGGGGTCACCGAAGCGACCTGTTGGGGATAGGTCAGTCTGACAGTCGTTTCATCGAGAAATTCCAACGTCACCGGATTATCCTTCTGACGATAGCGGAACTTCGCGCAGCAGGACAGCGCGCCCTGCGGTTTTGTCCTGGCCAGCCAGTTGACGCCGCTGACCAGACAGGTATCGCTTAAGAGCCAGTCGTTGCTTTCGCCGCTGGCCACCAGCAGCTCGTTATGGACGACGTCCTTGCCGACGACAAACCACGGTCCGCCCTCACCGCCGATCCCCAAGCCTTTGCGCTGACCGATAGTGTAATACAGCACGCCCTCATGGTCGCCTAAGACGCGGCGGCTGATCACGTCGACGATCTTGCCGGATTTGGCCGGCAGGTAGTTCTTCAGAAATTCCCGAAAGTTGCGCTCGCCGATAAAACAGATTCCGGTCGAATCCTTTTTCTCCGCGATCGACAGCCGCAGTTCCTTCGCGATCCGCCGCACTTCCGGCTTTTCAATTTCGCCTAACGGAAACAACGTATGCCGCAGCGCATCGGACGCAACCTGGCAAAGGAAATAGCTCTGATCCTTATTCAGGTCGTGCGCCTTGTATAAACCGCTGAAGTCTGCTTCGTGCCGCACACGCGCATAATGGCCGGTCGCCAGCGTATCGAAGCCGCGGCTGCGGGCGAAATCGAGAAAGCTGGAAAACTTGATGTATTTGTTGCACAAAATATCGGGATTCGGCGTCCGCCCCTTCTTGTATTCCTGCAGGAAGTTAGAGAAAACGTTATCCCAATATTCCTTGACAAAATCCACGCGCAGCAGTTCTAATCCCAGACTGTCGGCGACGCTTTTAGCGTCCATCCAGTCCTTTTCCTGCGGGCATACGTCGTCGTCCGCATTCGGATTGCCTAAGAAATCATTGTTGGCCATTGAATCCCAGTTGCGCATGAACGCGCAGGTCACGTCCAGCCCCTGTTGTTTTAAAAGATACGCCGCGACGGCGGAATCAACGCCGCCGGACAAACCGACTAAGATTTTCATCATTCATCCTCCCTTTGTTTCTTTTGGATTTGAGGAAAAAAACAAGCATCCGCAGATGCTTGTCAGGCTTCTTCCCGGATCTTGCCGCAGCCGGCGTAATTCGGACAGCTGGCGTTGCAGGACAGCCGGGCCAGAGAGCGCAGCTGCTGCGGGACGAACGCGTCGATCTCCTCCTCGTCGTAGCCGACCTGGAAGTTCCGTTCATTCAGGATGATCGGCCGTTTCAGCACGGATGGATTTTCCTGGATGAAATGCACCAGCTCGCTGATCGTCATGTCGTCCAGGTCGATCGCGTTCTGCTGGATGATTTTTGAGCGCTTGGAGATGATATCCTCCGAGCCGTTTTCACTGCGCATCAACAAATGCCGGATCTCCGTTTCGTTGAGCAGCGTCGTAAAAATGTTCTTTTCTATATACGGCAGATTCCGCTCTTTCAGCCATTGTTTGACCTTTCGGCAGGAAGCACAGCCGGGTGAAGTATACACTACGATCATAAATTGCACCGCCATTTCTATTGCGCACAGCCGGGCTGAAATCAAGCTCAACGCCGTTGTGAGTTCTTTTGAGCTTTTATCATACAATGAAACAGCCGGAAATTCAATCCGGCCCTGCCGATTCTCGGATGAATTTCATGATTTTTTATGACCGTGCAGTTCGCTGCTGCGTCTCGGATTGACAAGATCCAGTCCGATCCGGCTTGCATGTTCGATCGGTTTGTGCTTAAATTAAGAAAAGCAACGAAGAAAAAGCAGTAGCGGGATTTTGTGACATCCAGAGAGATGAGGAACGGTGCGACTCATCCGCAGAAATCTTTCGTGAATTGGGTTTTTGGAGCCTTGGAAAGCGTCAGTTTTCCAACGGAACAGGCCGTTATCCTGCATGAGCGGTTTTTCAGGCGTCTGGAAAACAAGCTGGGTGGTACCACGCGGAAGCGTCCCGGTGATCGGGACGTTTTTATTTTAGGAGGAGAAATGATGGAAAACACTGAAAAAAGAAAAGTCATGCTCAGCGGAATCAAGCCGAGCGGACAGTTGACGCTGGGCAACTATATCGGCGCCCTGCGCAATTTCGTCAAGTATCAGGATGAATACGAAATGCTTGTGTTCATCGCCAACCTGCACTGCATCACGGTTTATCAGGATCCCAAAGAACTGAAAAAGAATCTGAAGGACGCGGTGGCGCTGTATCTGGCGTGCGGTCTGGATCCGCAGCGGGCGACGATTTTCTTACAGTCCGACGTCAAGGAGCATGCGCAGCTGGGCTTTATTATGAACTGCAACAGCTATCAGGGCGAGCTGAACCGGATGACGCAGTATAAGGATAAGGTCGCAAAAGGCGAAACAAACCTGACGGTCGGCCTGTACACTTATCCGTGCTTAATGGCGGCCGATATTCTGATCTATGACGCGGATTACGTTCCCGTCGGCGAGGATCAGAAGCAGCATGTCGAGCTGACCCGCGATATTGCCAACCGCTTCAACAACCGCTATGGCGAAACGTTCCGGATTCCGGAGCCGGTTGTTCCAAAGGTGGGCGCGCGGATCATGTCGCTCAGCGATCCGTCAAAGAAAATGTCCAAATCCGACAAAGGCGACAAGGGCTGCATCTATCTGCTGGAAGATCTCAAATCGGCCCGCAAGAAAATCATGTCGGCCGTGACAGACAACGAAGCGTGTGTGCGCTTTGATCCTGAAAATCAGCCGGGCATCGCCAACCTGCTGACGATTATGTCTTCGCTCTCAGGTGAAGCGATCGAAACGATCGTCGAGCGTTTCGCGGGCAAAGGCTATGGGGAATTCAAAAGCGCCGTGGCGGACGTCGTCTGCGCCGAGCTGGAAAGAATTCAGGCCCGCTACAACGAGATCATCAATTCGACCTTGATCGAGGAAACGCTGGCCGAGGGCGCCGTCAAGGCGCAGCGGCTGGCCAGCCGCAAGCTGGAAAAGGTCCAGCGCAAAATCGGTCTTGAGTTCCGCAAACGATAAACGGACAGCCTCAGCTGTCCGCAGCCTGGGATGATGGTAGTCCCAGGTTTTTTTTATCCGCGTGCTTCCACCCCACGCTTTGCCAGTAGCGCTGCAGCCGGCTTTCCTGGCGGGTTTTCGGCTGGATGACATTGTCCGCCAGATCCAGCTTTCGCTGCAGTTCAGGATCGTTAACCTGATAGTCCATGTGCTTCGCCCCTTCCGTTAAGCTCAGCATACCCGCTTAAAAGCGCAAAGCTTGTTTAACTTCGTCGAAAAGCGGAAAAAAAGACGTTCTGATGAAAGAACGTCTCAGGCTGGGTTAGTCCAGCGGTTTCTGATAATAGTTGCCGATGATTTTATCGGTTTTGGACACGTTGATGAACACCTTCGGATCGACCAGGCGGATTGCTTCGATCAAGCCGTGAACCTGATAGGCGTTGACCGTCATGAACAACAGACACCGCGGCGTATGCGAGAAGCCCCCTTCGCCCCACAGCTTGGTGATGCCGTGACGGCAGTAATGAAACACCGCGTCGCAGACTTCTTCTGGCTTCTCCGTGATGATAAACAAGGAATTCAGCTTGTAGCGCAGATGCATCGTCTGCACGACCTGGGTGCTGCAGAACTGATAAATAATTGAATACAGCGCCTGTTCCCAACCGAACAGAATGCCTGCCAGCACTAACATCGCGGCGTTGAAATACATGACGTAGGACCAGGTCGGCGCGTTGTATTTCGTCGAGGCGTAAATCGCGATGAAATCGGTGCCGCCGCTGCTGGCATCCGCACGCAGCGCGATTGAGATTGCCAGACCGCCCAAGATACCGCCGAACACGGCGATCAAAAGCATGTCGCTGGTGATCGGAAAGGTCGGAAGCAACTCTGTAAACAAGCTGGTTAACGAGTATTGCAGCACGGAAAAGATCGTGAAACGGTGGCCGACATATTTGTAAACTAACAACGTCGGCGGAATGTTCAGCAGGAAGTAGAAGACGCTGAACGGAATCGTAATCCCGCCGAATTTCGACAGCGACATGCTGAACATGCGGGACAGGCCGGCGAAGCCGCCCGGGAACAGATTGCCGGTCTCGACAAAAGCTTTCATCGCCAGCGCGTAGACAAAGGCGGAAATAATGACTGCAATCAGTGTTTTACAGTCTTTTTTGGCTTGGTTTGACATAAAATCTCCTCTTTTTTTCCATTCCTCATTTTATCATCTTTATTTTGTCTTTCAAGCCAAAAAGACAGGAATCTGAAATCTTAGAATTCGATGCGGATCTGGTAGCGGCGCAGCCACAGTTCCAGCTGGATAAAATACGCCAGCAGCTGCGGTCCCATCATCAGCTGACCGAACCACGGTTTGGCAAAACTGCCGCCGTCGGTGTCGATTAATTCCTGCAATCCCGCCGGCTCCAGCAGCTCGCACAAACGACACTCAGGATCGTTGATCAGTGCCTGCAGACGGTCCTTGACACGCTGGGTATATTCCGGATGATAGGTCTTCGGATACGGGTTTTTCTTGCGGTGCGCGACCTTGGCCGGCAGGACGTCTTCAAACGCCAGCCGCAAAAGTCCCTTCTCCTCGCCTTTATAAAATTTCATCGACCACGGCACGTTATACAGATATTGGTAGAGCTTCGCGTCGCAGAACGGCGCCCGCACGGTCAAGCCCGTCAGCGCGGCCATCGCTTCCTGACGCTGCACCAGCGTCTGCATAAACCAATGCACGGTCAGATATGTCATGAGCTTGGCCCGCTGATCCTGTTCGCTGTCAAACGGATCCTTCGGAGCCCGCTGAACGGTCGCCCAGTAAGCGGAACGCATCGCGCCCTCATAGTCCAGTTCGTTCATCGGCGCGCGCAGCAGCTTCACGCGCTGCGGCAGCGACTGCAGCCATGGAAAAGACTTCAGACTGACCAGATCGCTGCGGTAAAACCACGGATACCCGCCGAACAGCTCGTCCGAGCATTCGCCCGTCAGCACCGAACCGTTCTGTTCCCTGACCTTGCCATACATCCATAACAGGCTGGAATCGACATCCGCCATGCCGGGACCATCACGGCCGATCATCGCCGGTTCCAGCAAGTCCGCGCATTTGCGCTGGGCGATGACTAGCGGATGGTGGTCGAACGCATACCGTTCGATCATCGCGTCGATATACTCGTTGTCGCGCGTCGTCTGATACGCGTAGCCCTTGAAATACTGCGCGTTGCCCTCATAATCCAGCGAATACGTCGTTAATGGTCCGCGCTTTGACGCCAGCGCGCACAGAATGCTGCTGTCTAAACCACCGGAAAGAAACGCCGCGTGCACGTCCGAGGCTGCGCACTGGCGGTTCAGCGAATCGCTGACCATCTGCCGGACATGCGCCGCCGTCGCGGCCAGATCCTCGTTGTGCCGGTGCACGTTCAGCTCAAAGTATTCGTGCAGGCTTTCCTTGCGGTCGCGGATCAGCAGCGCATACCCCATCGGCAGCTCCGCGATGTTCTTATAAAACGTCTGCCCTTCGGTATGCGACGGCCCTAACGCAAACAGCTCCAGAAGCGCGGTCCGGTTGACGACCGGCATGCGGCTGCCCTCGGCAAACAACCCTTTGATCTGATCGGAGAACAGCCATTCCCCATCCGGCTTGCGCGTATAATACAACGTTTTCACGCCCATCGGATCGCGCACGATATGCAGCTGATGCCCCTGGACAAACACGATCACGAAACAGCCGTCGAGCTTTTCAAACAGCTTCTCACTTAAAATTTCATACAGCTGCGCCAACATTTTCGCACTGTTGCCTGTGCTTTGCGGCCGGTACTGAGCCCATAACGACCGCAGCTCGTCCTCGTTATCAAGGACGCCCGACCAGAAGCAGCCGCACTTGCGCTGGCTGTCGTAGTAAATTTGATCTGGTTGTGCCGAAGCGAGAAGATGCTCGTCGCTGACGATCGCCAGTTCGTCTTTCAGCCCCATTCGTTCAAGCCGGGACTGTTCTTTTTGAATATTCCGATTTTCGTTGAATATCAGATTGATCTTCGTCATAATTTCCTCCTCATCGTTTCATTCTATGACAAACATCATCGTCTGATTCATCGCAGGCCGTTCAACATTTCCAAATATTGCAGGCTGCGGTTGCGCTGCTGACGCAGACTGCGGGCGCAGACCGGTATCCGGTAAACAACGCCGGTATCAAAACAAACCACGGCGATCCCGTCATCGCTCATAATCTTGCGAATGCGGTCAGCCCGCAGGTAAAGACAGTCATCGCGCTCCATGGACACGGTCGGAATAAAGATCTGGGGCGGATAGCCGCCGATATAAAGCGCCGGTTTCTGGATGATTCCCATTTTCTTACGGTAACCATCCAGCCGCCCTTCCAGGCTGCTTCCCGCCTCGACGCACCAGCGGCGCAGCCATTTTACCGGTTTGTCCGGCAGTGCGCTGATTGTCCCATCGAAATGGACCGCAATCGTGCAGCAGTTTGCTGAATCGTAGTAAAGTAGTAATAAGTCTCTCATAAATTCCCCTTTTTAATGCTTTGGTGAGTGATCCGTCACTAGTAATCATTGCAGAAAATTTAAAAAATCCTGTTTTTTTCTCGTTCTTCGTAAATATTTCTGTTACACACTGGGCAGGCAAATTTTTATTTTATTCGCATAATTCATACAAACCCGTCAGCTCTATTTATACCCGGCTGGCAGTTTTAACATTCTATTTTCAATTTATTCTTACCACTTGAAAAAAACATAAAAAAACTCCCGCAAAGCGAGAGTAAAAACCGGAATTTCTGCTGCAATTTCCCTGTTTTTTGATTGTTCAAAGACAAAACAATCCTTATAGAGAAGCCTCAGTCCAATTTTTGTGTTAGGTTATTCTCCGCAGCAGTCGCCGCCGCAGCAGCCGCCTTCATCCGAGGAGCAGCCCCCGCCGCAGCCTCCGCAGCCGCCCTGCATCTGGCGTTCATAGACGAGCGTGTCGATGACCAGGCATTCGATCTCAACCTTCGCGCCTTTCGGCAGCGCGCCGACCTGCACTGTGGAACGGGCTGGATACGGCCGGTCAAAATACGTAGCGTAAATCTCGTTCATCGCGTTGAATTCGCCCAGGTCGGTCATGAAGACCGTCGTCTTGACGATGTGGCGCATTTCCAGATTCATCTCCGCCAACAGCGCTTCGATATTCTTTAATACCTGGTGAGTCTGTTCCTGGATGCCGCCCGCGACGATTTCGCCGCTGGCCGGATCCACCGGAATCTGGCCGGACATATAAACAAAGTCGCCCAGCTTCACCGCCGGGGTGTACGGGCCAATCGCTTTCGGCGCATTGGCAGATGTAATTTCCTGAATCAGCATGTTTACCTCCTGTACGTTTGCCGTTTTGAGTCTGATTTTATGATCGGATTCCTATTCGTCTTCTTCAAAATCCTGGATATAGTAATCCCGCTCCAGATCCATAATCCGCCGCGCGTGGCGCGAGCTGAAATGCTTGACGACCTGAAACGCCGCAATGATTAAAAGAAGCGCGAGAAAGGCAACAGATAAGAAGTCATTGACGTTTTCGATCATTTTCCATCACCTCTGACGCCTATTATACTGGACTTCAGGTTAATTTTCAAATAGAGAACCCTCGGCGATGAAAAAAACCGGCGTCGTCAGGATCAGCGCCTTCCCCTGCGGCCGGATCCAGAACCGTCCGCCCTCGCACAACGCTAACGCCGGACCGGAAAGCAGTCCGTCTTTCCGCAGGCAGGCATAGGCGCACAGCGCCCCTTCCGCACTGCCGCAGATTCGTCCCTGCACCGGCACGCTGGAATCCAGATAAAAGGACTGCGCGTCGATCAGCCGCCAGCGATGCACCGCATGATCCGGCGGATCCCAGGGCAGAATCCCCTCCCCGCGGCATTCATGCTGACCATAATAGCCGATGAAGTCGTTGGTGGCCTGCGGACGCGGCAGGCACAGCGCGATTCCATTTTTCTCGATAAACCAGCTGATCCAGCGGTCCGGCGTCCGAATCGTGCCCTGAGCTTGATTCTGCATGCGTTTCTGCCAGGCTGCCTTGGCCAGCACCGCGGACAAGAGCGAGGGGCCGTCATTGCCCTGCGCATCGAGCAGAACGCTTCCTTCTTCAGCCTGTTCGCCAACGCCCGCCAGCTGATCGCCGCCGATGCCCAGCCCCCCGCTCAGAATCCGGGACGCCGATTCGGCATGGGGCGGCTGATCGATCAGTACTGTCGACAAATCCGCAGCCGCAAATTTCCAGAATTTCACAATATCACCTCAAGTATATTTATGCTGACCGGGCTCAGAATAATGTCAGGAGGCGATAAATATGGCAAGAAAAAACGAGAAAACTGAATCCGGCAAAGAACGTTTCGTCGCTGTTCGTAAGAACAACGAAGGAAACCTGTGTGAATTCAAGTCCAACACAGGCAAGGTCTATGACTATGAGATGGCGATCGAAGCTATCGAACAGGGCAAGATCGAAGGCGCGATGCTGTTTACAGGCCGTGACGGAAAGCAGCACATCCGTTCTAAGAACGATGGCGATCCGAACACGAAGTTCTCTAACCTGAAAGAGTTCTAAGTTTTCCTCCTTAACTCTAAATCAGGACTGCCGGATTCTCTCCGGTACTGAAAAAAGCAGGGAAAAATCCCTGCTTTTTTCTATTTTTCCACGCAGAACAAAATTAATCACCAATGCCGCGGAAAGGATCGTCGCCAACCTTGCCGCTTTTTAAGTGAATCAGCCGAACCGGGCCAGATCCTGTTTCTGGAAAACCGCCTGAAGCAGCTCCGGCAGCCGCTGGGGCGTGCAGGCAAAACAGGGAATCGCGAGATTGGCCACGCGCTGCGCCATATCCTGGCTGTAATACGGCTTGCCGCCATCCTGAATCGCCAACAGGCAGATCACGGTCACACCGCTTTCCTTCATCGCCTGCAGCCGGTGAAGCAGTCCGGCGTGATTGCCGCCTTCATCCAGATCGGAAATCAAGAAAAAAATTGTTTTGTTCGGCTCCTCAATCAGCTGTTCACAATATTTTACCGATTTATGGATATCGGTTCCCCCGCCCAGCTGGAAACCGTAAAGCAGCTCGACCGGATCGCTGCACAGCTCGCTGAGATCCACAATCGTCGTATCGAATGCCACGACGTGCGTGCGCACTGCGTTCATACTCGCCAAGATGCAGGCTGTGACGGAGGAATAGAGGATCGAGCTGGACATGGAACCGCTCTGATCAATATCCAGAATCACATGCCAGCGGTTGCTTTTCTGCTTGCGGTCAAAAAAATAGACGCGTTCCGGTACGATCGTCTGCAGCGCAGGCGAATAGTGCTTCAGATTTTTGCGCACGGTATAAGGAAAATCAATCGCCGCGGCGCTGGGCAGCGGGGAATGCTCCTGCTTCGCCAGGGCGGCATGCACGCACCGCTGCAGCTGTGAGGCCAGCTGACGGTTGATCAGTTCGACAATTTTACGGATGTAGGCGCGCGCCTGATCCTTCGACTTCGCCGGGATCAGATCTTTTAACGTAAGCAATACGCTGGCCATTTCCAAATCCGGTTCCAGCTGTTCCAGCAGCTCCGGCTCCATCAACAGCTGCTTCCAGCCTTTCCGTTCGATCGCATCCTGCTGAATGACTTTGACCAGATCCGGATCAAACAGCGAGCGGATGTCTTTGAGCCACTTTGTAATCTGCGGATGGCTGGGGCCCAGGCCGGCTCCGCCGCCCGCAGCTTCCCCGATTCCGCCATACACCGCCGCCAGCGCGGCATCCAGCGCCAGACCGCGGCGGTCCAGCTTAAAATCGGGATCCAGCTTCTGAAATTCAGACTCTGTTTGAGCGCCGAGGATTAACCGCCAGCGCGTTAGTTTTTGTTGAGTATCCATCAGAATTCACCAAAATCAAAATCTTCCAGTTCGCTCAGAAGATCTTGTTCCTCTTGTTTTAACTCGTCGTTGAGCACTTCCGCAACGCTGTCTTCATCCAGCTGCCACAGACTGCCCAGATTCTGCGCGACCGCTTGCTTTTCCGCGGCGCTGTATGTGCCGAACGCCCGCCGCAAAACCAGCAGAATACGCTGGAAATCGGGATCGGGCAGACTGGCGATGTATTCGTCGAGCTGCCGCCACAGATACGCGCGGGCGATCAGGGCGTAGTGATTGCGCAGCATCAGGCCCTCAAAGCTGGCCGCCGCGATTTCCGCGGGCACCCCCGGCGACAGCCGGTAGCTTATCCACTGCTCCAACTCCGCTTCCGCTAACAGTCCCCGTTCCAGCCGGATCGCCGCCGCATAGCCGCCTAACAGCGGATGGACGTCGTCGCGGCCGGACAATTCCGTTAAGACGTCCAGCCAGGTTTCCTCCATGTAATGGTCGTGCAGGATCGACAGCTCATTGATGGAACCCAGCGCTTCCATTACGCCGCGGGCGGCTTTGCCATCGCACTGGCAGCTGCCCGGACAGAGCAGCAGCGCGCGGTAAAACAGCTGGTGAAACAACGGCTCAATCGCCGTACTGTCCATCCGCCGCAGCGAACCAAACCGCAGCAGCGTGCTCAGCCGGCGCGCCGTCCTGACGATTTCCTCCAGCGCTGAGGAATCGATCGCCAGCGCCTGCACCGCTTTTAACGCATCGTCAAGACTTTCCTGCAAGCCGCAGAGAAACGCTTCTTCCATGACCGCCGCGCATTCGCTGAGCTGCTGCGCCTGAGTCAATTGCCGGCGCAGCACAAACTGAGCGGCGGAGGCGACGCTGTCGCCGGAAAGCGATGCTTCAATCAACGTGATCTCCGCCGTGCTGCTCCACTTCAAATCCCAGCTTTCCTTCCAATCGCCGCGGGCCTGAGTTCCCGGCCGCAGCGTGCCAAACGGAACGCCGAGTATCCGCAGCCGATGCAGAAACATCGACCGGCGCAGATCGAGAAACGCGGACGCTTCCGTCTTCACCGTGGTCTTCTCCCGCAGATCCAGCTCCAGTAAATTCGCCGTCAGCGTGTTGTAGCGCTGCAGCTTCAACGTCCGCAGCGCATGATAAAAATCATTCTGAATCGCCGTCTGCGACAGACCCTGAGGCAGACTTCCGATCGCTGTGCCGATCTCCGTATCGACAAACGCTTCCATTAAAACCGCCGGCCGGCCCTCACCCATACAGGCCATCGCGGCATCCTTTAAATCCTGCAAAGAAGGCGTCGCTTCCTGCCGCAGCGCGGCCAGACTCTGGGCCAGCTGCAGCGCTTCGATGACCTGGGCGGTGGAACAAGGATAGCCATGTTTACGTTGATAAAACGATAATTGCGACAAGTAAGCCGCGGCCGCCTGATCAGGGTGCCCCTTGCGTCCATACTGCCAGAGTTGTTCATAGTAGGCCGGCGCTTTGTTGCCGGCGCCATACCCTGAGAGCGAGGCCAGCCGGAAATAGGAATACGGCATGAGCGTTCGCCGGACGGACAGCGCTGGAAGCTTTTCTGCTTGTTCTGAGGCCGCCGGTGTTTCAAGACCTTCGCCATGGTACGCGCCGCAGATCACCGCAATTCGTTCTTCGTCGATTCCGCTTTCAATATAATGATCAATGACCCCGCGCATAAACGCCTCACGGCGCAGCGTCAGCGCAACCGGCGGCTGAAGCTGGCGCAGATGATGCGCGAACAGCGCCAGCGCTTCGGCAAACTTCGCCCCGTCCGTTTCATGCTCAAACATCCGTTCCCAACGATCCTCTTCATCCAGCTTCAAATCCATGGCCTGATCCTGCGCCTGATCGTTTTCCTGCGGTTTGTCCGGCGTATCATTCTCCAGAAACGCCGCGGCAGGCAGATCCATAAATGCGCACGGTACCTGATGGGCATGCGCCCATTGCATCGCGACATACTCTGGCGAATAGCACGCAAACGGATATAAAACCGAGCGGACCGGCGTTGAGTCGGTATACGCCATGATCGCAAACGGCGGCGTCAGTTCGGCGCTGACGATCGCTTCGATGAAATCGCTGCAGTCACTCGGACCTTCGATCAGGACGACCTGGGGCTGAAGCTGATCAAGAAACGCGCTGAGATGGAGCGAACAGGCCGGCGAGAGATGACGGACGCCGAAAACCGCAGCCATTATTTATTCAGCTCCATGCATGCGTGATAGAGCTCATAATAGGCCAGGCCTTTCTTCTTCAGAATATTTTCCAGATAGTCCTTCCACGCCACGCCGTCTTTCGCTTCATCCTTGACGATCGCTCCCTGCAAGCCCGCGGCCACATCCGCGGCGCGGATTTTTCCATCCCCAAAGCTCGCCGCCAGCGCCATACTGTTCGCCAAGAGCGAAATCGCCTCGGCAGAGGACAAGACACCGGAGGTCGTTTTCACCTTCAGCTTACCATCCAGCGTCGCCCCGCCCCGCAGCTCGCGGAAGATCGTGACGACCTGTTCGACAATGTCCTGATCCGGCATTTTCGCCTGCAGGCCCAGCGATCCCGACAGCTGGCCAACCCGCTGGGTGACGATGTCCATCTCCGTCTTCAAATCGCCCGGCGCCGGCAGCACAACGATGTTAAACCGCCGTTTTAAAGCCGCTGACATCTCGTTGACGCCCTTATCGCGGGTATTCGCGGTGGCGATCAAAGAGAACCCTTTCTGCGCCGGAATTTCCAGATTCAGCTCCGGCACCGACACCCGTTTTTCCGACAGGATCGAGATCAGCGCATCCTGGACCTCGCTGGCGCAGCGGCTGATTTCCTCAAAGCGCACAAGACTGCCGCTTTCCATCGCGTGCAGCAGTGGACTTTTGACCAGGGCTTCCTCGCTGGGACCCTTGGCGATCAGCATCGCGTAGTTCCACGAATAGCGGATTGCTTCCTCGCTGGTGCCGGCGGTGCCCTGGATCACCTTTGTCGAATCGCCGTTGATCGCCGCGCACAGATGCTCGCTTAACCACGACTTCGCCGTGCCCGGCTCGCCGATCAAAAGCAGCGCCCGGTCGGTGACCAGCGTCGCAATCGCGATTTCGACTAAGCGCGGATTGCCGATATATTTCGGCGTGATCTCGAGCTTGCCGCTGCGCCCGCCGCAGATATAGGTGAAGACGGAACGGGGCGACATGTTCCAGCCGGGCGGAACCGGGTATTGTTCGTTGGCGATTAACGTATCCAGTTCCGTTTGATACAAGATCTCGGCCGGCAGCCGTTGAAATTTCTGATTTTCCATTATTCATCCTCGCTTTCTTCACATTGCGTGATCGCACTTTCCAGCACGTAGAACTCCCACAACTGGGCGTTCGGCCGTTTCTTCTTCCAATAGTCCTGCAGCTCGTTTAAGACCGGAATTGCTTCGCGCGGGCGGCAGAAAGCACGCGTCATCATCGCCATCTGTCCCGGGCCGAAAGCGCTGTGTTTTAAATAGGCAAGCAGCTCTTCCTGCAGCGGCAGTCCGTAAACTTGTTTAAAATACAAGTGCCCTGCCGTCTGGCGGCGTTGATCAAAATAATCGAAAAGCTTCTGCTTCAGGAGGGCATTTTCCGGATCGGCCAGATGCACCAGCACACTGCTGCCTAACGGATCCTCCGCCCCGTAAACCGTGGCCATGGTTTTCTTGAACAGTCCCTTCTCCACGTTCCGCTGTCCCGTTAACAGGTCGATCCAGCGCAGATCGAATGTCTTCCCTAACGGAATAACTGCCGTGTCTTCCTGAAGTGGATTGGCGATCAAGGCGCTGCGGTAAACGTATTGCTTTAAAGCCTCATCGTATTCCACACAGGCCCAGAGCTGATTGAAAAAGGAACGCGGCTGACCGGCAAACGCTTCCGTCAATTCCTCGTATGCCTGCTCAAAGTTCTGAATCAGACGCATCCGGGCGTACAGCGCGGCGGTTTTGTCCGGCCAGCGCTGAACAAGCGTCTTGATCAATGCTTCGGCCGCGTCGTTTTGATCCGCCAGCCAGCTGGTGAACACGATTTCCAAAACGGTTTCACTCAACGTCCGCTCGCAGCTGCCGGCGACCAGATAGGCTAACGGCTTGACCCGCGCAAAGCGGATATGCGTGCGGAATGGCTTTTTTTGATGATCGCGGACCGCGCTGAACGCAGCGTCCTGATCGAGAATCCAGCTCACCAGCTCCGTGATGGCCGGATCGGTTTTATAGGCGAGAAGCTTCAAGGATTCGATCAGCGCCTTTTCCGCATCGAGCGTAGGCAGCGCCTGAGCTTCCAGCACAGACTGCAGCTGTTCCTTCACGCTGGCGCAGACCAGCGCGGTGATCTCAGGATCGTTGGTATAGCCGGCATAGTGCAGAAAACGGCTGTTTTTACGGATCTTTTCCAACAAAAACGCGTCGACCTTCGGATCGCGGATGCGTGTCAGGGCGTACAGCGCAGTTTCTTTCAGCTTCCCCTTTTCGTTATTGGCAATCTGCATCAACAGATCACAGTTGTCCGGATCGCAGGCCAGTCCCCGGATGATTTCCTTCAAAATCGCCGGCTGGGCCAGCGGAACCATCGTCCGGTAGAATGCATTTTCCCGGTTTCCCGCCAGATCGACGATCAGCCGGATCCGCCGCAGCATCGCCTTCTTGCCGGCGGGATCGAAGCCTTCCTTTAAAAACGGAACGATCCCCGCCCCGCAAGAACGCAGAATCTGTTCGTTAAGTTCAGCCAGTTCGCCATACGCGTCGTCCAGGTCCGCGATCAGCGCCGGCAGCACGCGGTAGTCCGCGAACCGTTCAGGATGATGCTGATACGTTTTTTCAATAATTTCGTAGCGTCCGCTTCCGGTTGTCGTCAAAGCCTGAATCAACGGTTTCAGCTGGGAATAGCGGATGTCGGTATAGGCTTTTTCTGCCGGCAGAACGATCGCTTCACCGGCGGCTTCCGTTTTCCAATCCGCCTGGGTGATCAGCAGCGCTTCCAACAGCGACAACGTTTCCAACAGCCGGTCCGCGAACAACTCGGGATCGTCCGCCAGACTTTGAAGCAAATTGTAAAGCCGCTGGAACACTGGGGATTTCGCGGCGAGCACGCCGACCTTTTTCTGTAATTCTGGCAGCCGCGGGTCGCTGAGCAGAATCATGCCGCCCGCCGCCAGTCCCGTCCGCAGCCGGGTTTGCAGATCAAATAAAAGTTGCAGAATCATTTCCGCCACCTCCTAGTACAACAGCCGGACGATGTGTTCGGCGCTGATTAAACTCATCGGCTTCGCGATGAGCCGGTGGGTTTGGGCTTCGTAGGAAAACAAGAGAAGCGCGCATTGGTCTGCCAACAATTTCTGTTCAGGCAGTGCCGTCAGCGCCATCAACGACATTCCCTCCAGCGGCGAAAGCGCAAGCGCCTCGCCCTGCCGGTCCAACATCACAAACTCCTCGTCCTGGCGGCGGATCTCGGCATACGCGACAAGCGCCGCGACTTCATTTTTAACGAAGGGGTTTTTCAGCTTGTTTTTAACGTCCTTGATCACCGTTTCCAGCGTTTCGCCGGCGGCTTGCCGGATCCGGGCATAATCGTCCCCGTTCAGCGGCTCGGTTGTCCTTGTTTCTTCATAGCGCAGCCGGCGGTTGCCGGCGCCGGGGTACAGGTAGACCGTGGGCGCCTTGATTTTCATCAATACGCTGTCTTCTTCCCGGATGTATTTCTCCGCCTTTTTCGGCCGGATATGAATTGTTTTATGAATTTCATTGAGCGGATGGACAAACCAGAACCCTTCCTCCACGGTTTCCAGATGCGCTGAATCATAACGCACGCGGAAGCCGAGCTGAATCAGAGACTGTTCCCCAATCTCAAAGCCTTGTTCCTTCAAGTCGCTGAGATTCCAAATCGTGCCGAGTCCCTCTTCTATTCCCTTTTCTTCGGGAGTCACCGGCTGATCCTGAAGCTTCTTGTTCAGATACTGCCGGCCCTGCTTTACCGTCTGATTCAGCCGCAAAAGTTCGGTAAACACCGCGTCGTAAGTTCCCTCTGAAGTCTGAGCGGTGCGCGCTGCCGCGATCAGCGTCACAAGCTGGCGCTGAATGCCGGGCAGATAATAATCGTTCATCTGCTTCGCCAGCGCTTCGTAATCCTTAAGCGAATTGTTGACAAACGCGCTTACGCCGCTGCGCACGAGATCCCGCAGCATTCTGTCGCAGACGTCCAGTCCCTCCATCTGCTTCAGCCAGCGTTTTTTATTCGCCGTCTTCTTCGTTTTCTTCGGCTTTGCCTGCGGCGGCTCGGCATCCGTTTCCGGCTGGGTGCTCCGCTTCGCCAGCCGCTCGCGCTTTCTGAGGATATCCTCCGGAATCGCGCACGTTTCAAACGCCGCTTTCTGGGCTATCGCGTACAACAAGCCGAGGCTGTGCTTGCACGGAAACTGCCGGCTCGGACAGCTGCACCGGAATACCGGATGCGCCGGGTCCAGAAAATCGGCGGACGTCGTATAATTAGAGCTGCCGCTGCCCTGGCATTCTCCCCTATAAAAAGTATCGTCCTCGCTGCGAACCAGCCTGACAAATTTGCCGCTCTGAACAAGCGCTTTCGCATTCTTCAGTGCGTTCGCGTTGACAGCCTGTTCCGCGATCCAGCTTTCTTTGATCTCCATACCGTTCCTCCTGACTTTGTGATGCTTTAATTTTACCATAGATGAGGAAGAACGCAGTAAGAGATCGTCCGATTTACGAAATTCTTCATCGTTAGAATCCCGCCCCAGTTTCCCCCGCCCTGCTCAACGATTGCCGGATACGGAGATTGTAGGATAAAGAATAAAAAAAAGCCCGAAAGCAAAGCAGCGAACCGGCTTAAGGACTTCTTGAATTTCTTATGATCTATGCGAATTGTTTTTCGCTGGAACTCACTATGACTTCACATTCTCCGGCGCCAGAAAATCGCGGTAGAGCGCTAAGGGAATCTGAATCAGCGCCAGCATCAGCTGCAGCGTTGCCAACGACCCCACGGCGATTCCGGCATAGGCAAACTGCTGGATCGCTTTGAGCGTAGTGAGGGAAAAATAGCTGCGCGTTACAAAAAAACCGCCGGCGATCACCATGACCAGCTCGCATCCGATCAAGCAGCCTAAGCCCCTACGTTTACGTCGGAGATTCTTATCCTTGCCGCGCTGGGTGAAAAACATCGCGGCGACCAGGAGAAAGCCGATCTGCGGCCAGGCCAGCGCCGTTACCGCACTGCTCAGCCAGTCGGAAAAGGCCAGCGGCGTCGCCAACAGATTCAGGATCGTCCGCCCCAGCCACGTTCCCTCTACCCAGGGATGGTGCGTCAGCGCCAGCACATCCTCAATGCTGCGCAGCTGGACTAACAAATACCCCATCCGGGCGTTGGCGAAGGCAAACACAGCCGCGCACGCACAGCCGGTGCAGAACAAAATACAGATCCGGCGTTTTTCGGTTTGAAGCAGACGGTTGAACAACGTGATCATACCAACAGCCAATCCTCTCCCTTGATGTGCTCCGTTTTGCTTAAGCCCGGATAATCGAGCTGGCGCAGCACTTCATAAACGCAGATCGCGACGCAGTTGCTTAAGTTCAGGCTGCGGGCGTCGGCAACCATCGGCAGCCGCGCGCAGCGGTCGAGATGATCGCGCAGGATCGCCTTGGGAATACCTGTGCTTTCGCGGCCGAACACCAGATAAATATCCTTTTCCGTCCGGGTATAGTCGAAACTGGCCGGCGGCTGCTTGCCATAGCGGGTTAAGAAGTAAAACTCCCCGTCCGGATTTTGCGCGCAGAACGCCGCCCAATCCGGATAGACGCTCATCTGCAGCTTTTCCCGGTAATCCATCCCGGAACGGCGGATCTTCTGTTCGTCTAACGAAAAACCCAGCGGCTCGATTAAATGCAGCCGGCAGTTCGCCGCGACGCAGGTCCGCATGATATTGCCGGTATTCTGCGGAATCTCCGGCTCATATAAAACAACGTGAATCACGCTTGAACACCTCCTTTGCTTTCAAACCAGGCCAAGCCCAGGCAGACCAGATAGCCCAGCCCGAACCCGCCGAGAATCCGGAATACCAGATTGAAGAAAAAGGTTTCCGGAACCATCATGATCAAGACGTCGGTATTGGGATCGAGCAGCCACAGGTCATTGCGGAAAAAGATATGATGGAACATCGTCCAGAATTCATTGAAATCGAGAAACGCGTAAAACGCCAGCGCCCCCGCCAGGCCCATCAGCACCGCCGAGGTTTTTAAAAACATCTTCGCCGTCTGCCGCCGCAGCGCCTTATCCTTTTTCATCACCAACAGACCCAATCCCACGATCACGATCGCCGCCGCCAAGTTCCGCACGCTCATCGCGTTGAGATAGAGTGCCTGAACGTCGACCATGTGGTCTTTTTCCCGCTGATTGAAAACCTCCTGCACCTGACCGTTGATGACAGCCTGCACGTCGAGATTTTCACGCTTGCCCTGGGTGTAGTCCAACAGCACGTCGGTCGTTAAATCTAGATCTTCCTCGCTCATGCCGATCGTCTGCGCGGTGTTCAGCTGGCGGTATTGATCGGCGTAAAACGGCCGGCTGAAGCAGTTGAGATCAACCGACGTCAAAATCAGCACGGCGATGAGTGCCACCGACCAGACCGCCTGCAGCGCCTTGACGAGAAACGAATCAGTTTTCTTCATGATGTAAATACTCCATTAACAAGCGCATCGCCTTGCCGCGGTGACTGACCTGATTCTTTTCTTCCTCACTTGCCTCAGCAAGTGTTTTGCACAGCGGCGGATAATAGAAAATCGGATCGTAGCCAAAGCCCTTACCCCCGGCGGGCTGGAACGCAACCGTTCCTTCGACCGTCCCCTCAAACACCTCGGTCGGCCTGTCCGGGCGCGCCAAGGCGATCGCGCAGACAAACCGGCAGGTGCGGTCCGCCTGGCCGCTGACGCGCTCGATCAGATTCCGGTTCTTGATTTCATAGCTTGTATCATGGCCCAAATATCGGGCTGAATACACGCCGGGTTCCTTGTTTAACGCGTCGATTTCCAATCCGGAATCATCGGAAATCACAGTGCAGCCCAGCTGCGCGCACAGCGCTTCGGCTTTGATTACGGCGTTGGCCGCAAATGTCGTTCCGGTTTCCTCCGGCTCGGCAAACGTGCCGCATTCCTTCATGCCGATCACGGTGATCCCCAGCGGCGCAAACAGCGTGCGGAATTCCTCAATCTTATGTTGATTGCCCGACGCAATTACGATTTTATCCATTCTTGTTGTTCCTCCTCACTGAGCCAGATCCGCCGCACCGGCTGTCCGGGAACGGCCAGCACGATCTGAATCTGAATCCCGCCGGCCTGCCAGCCGACGTCAATTTGGGTATAATTATAAACCTGCTGCTCGTCAAAATCCATCCGCTGAACTAAATTCCTGCGGATTTCCTTGCGCTCCTCGGCGCTGAGATGCCGGATCGCCAGCGGCTTCTGGCGATGGGCAGACTGCATCAGATAATCGGTATTGACCCGCGCCTGCGCTTCCGATTCTCCCAGCAGCGGCGTTAACACCTCGATCAGCAGCTCATAGAGATCTTTCAGCTGATACGGATGGGGCAGCGCTTGCAGCCGCGCCCCGGCCTGCGCCATCAGGGCATAAGCGCTCAACTGGGGATGCTCCGCAAAGACGCTCTGTAAACAAGCCCGGCAGCGGCCGCTGTTGAGCAGCTTTTCCGTCGCCAGATGCACCCGCTCCACTTCCGCCAGATCCGCTTCGCTCAGCCACGCTGTCTTCGTCACGGTATACGGCGTCTGCGCTTCAAATTCCATACCCCAGCCCGGCGCGCGTGCGATCATCGCGGTCCCCTTTAATAATTTCAGGATGCCGACCTGCAGCTCGCTGGGACACACGGCGAACAACCCGTTGTAGGATTGTTCAAAACTGGCCCGATCCTCATACGGCAGCCCCGCGATCAGATCCAGATGACAGATGTAGCCGCGCTTTAACAGCCGGCTTGTGACCTCAAGCAGACGCTGGTTGTCCTGCCGCCGGTCCACCGCTTCCAGGGTTTTGGAATTCAGCGACTGCACGCCGATTTCAAAGCGGTAGCGGGCCGGATCGGCTTCCTGTTCAAAAAAATCCAGCATCGCTTCGCTGATCGTATCGGCGACGACCTCAAACTGGAAATTGATCGAAGGCGGCAGCGTTTCAATAAACCGCGCAATCCGCAGCGCCCGCTCGGGCATCACGTTGTACGTCCGGTCTAAAAACTTCACCTGCTTGACTGCCCGCTTGGCCAGCGGCGCCAGCTGCCGCAGGACATACGCTTCCGAGAACATCCGCACACGGTTGTCCGCCGAGGACAGGCAGTACGCGCAATGATACGGACAACCCCGCGAGGTTTCAAGATAGAGGTAGCGATGCGCCATTGCTTCCTCGTCCATCGCCAGCCAGTAAGGACTTTCCAACGTTTCCAGCCAGTTCAGGTCCACTCGTGCGTAAGCAACCGGACTGACGTAATCGCGGCTGACTAACCCGTCGATATCCGCTTCCCGGCGCACCGCCTGCCAGAACGTCTTCTCGCCCTCGCCCCGCAGCACCGCTTCAATCCCGGTGTCCAGCCAGTCTTCGCATTGATAGGAAACCTCCGGCCCGCCGATCAGAATTCGGACATGGGGCAGCTTGCGCTTGAGAATCGCAATCCATTTCCGGGTCAAATCCGCATTCCAGATATAGACCGAAATTCCGATCACCTCCGGCTGCCGCGAAGCGATCAGATCGCTGATCCGTTCCAGATCATCCTTGATCACAAACTCCATCAGCTCGACATCCGCCTCCGGAATCCGGCTGACATACAGCCAGCGCAGCGCCAGATTTTTATGGATATATTTGGCGTTGAGCGTGGTTAGCACAACTTTCATGTTTTATCACCTTTGCTATTCTAGCAGAAATCCCCTCGCTTTTCTATCCCCGGATCCCGCCGCAAACCGGTTTCGACAGAAAAAAAACTTTCCTTATGCCCAAGCCTAAGGAAAGTGCAATTTCAAGCGTTCAGTTCTTCTTCAATCCATTGAATCGCCGGGTTTTCGCTCAGTATCTGATCGATCAGCCGGTTCATCTCGTCGACGCTGCGGCCGCTGTTGTGCGCGGAAACCAACGTGACCCAGCGGTCCGGTTCGTCACTGCGCTGCGCCTGCAGCAGCATCATCGGCATCTGGAAACTCTCAAACCGACGCCGGCAGCGCAGCCGCAGGATCGGCGCCAACGTCTGGAAATGGAGCGTTTTCCCGGTCTCCAGCAGCACGCCGTGATGGACGATCAGCTTGAACGAAGGATAATAAGCCGCCTGTTCAAAGTCGTCCGCCAGGCGATCGTACAGGCCTTTTTCTTCGGCTTCTTCCAGCTGCTGACGAGCGGTTTTCTTGTTATAGCGGCCGCTTAAGATCAGCAGCACGCCGGCCCCGCCCAGACCGATCAAGATCAGAACGTTAGCTAAGGGAAAGGAATGCTGCGCACCCTCGACTAACATCAGCGAACCGATTTCATCCTGCAGCGTCGTCGGATCAGCGTTCTCGTCGATCAGTATCTGCACGACTTCCAGCGCATATTCCTGCAGCTGTTCGGGAATCGCCGCGCTTAAGCCTTCGACCACTAACGGCAGCGGCGCAATGTCCGTATCACCGTAGCTGTAATCGATGATCGGCCCGCAGCGCTTCGCCGTCGCTTCGCTCAGCATCACAATCCGCCAGGATAACCCGTCGGACGCTAAATAATAATGATTGGTCTTGTAGCCGTCGCTGCTGCTGGCAAACTCCTCGGTGCACAGCTGGATCTCATATTTCGCCTGTTCGTTGATCAGCGACGTTTCCGTTAACGGCTTCGGCCCGGAGGGCTTAAATATCGTATTGATGAGGATCGGATAAAGCACCGCGCCCGCAAGCAGAACCGCGCCCAGAAGCATCCGCAGATGATTGCGCTTAAAGACCGCGTCGACCGGTCCCAGCGTTCTCCATGGGGATTCCATTACAAACCGTCCACGTCAGCCGCGCTTACGGTATCGACAACGGCTTTCGCTAACGCCACTGCGGCTTCCACATCCGCCAGACAGGCGATGCCGTGATGTGAATGAATGTAGCGGACCGGAATCCCCAAGACGACCGTCGGAATGCCGCGCTGACTTAACTGAATCATCGCGCCGTTATTTCCGCCGCCGCTGCGTACCGATTCCTGAACCGGAATACCGCGGTCATGAGCCAAGTTCAAAACCTGGCGCATCCAGCGGGGATTGGCAATGATCGAGCGATCCATGTGCCGCAGCATCGGCCCTTTTCCCATCGCCGTCTGGCAGAGCCAGTCTTCCGTAAACGTATCGTCCGCCGGACAGCCCTCGAACACGATCGCTACGTCCGCCTCCAGCTGATGCAGCGCCGTCTGGATACCGCGGTCGCCGACTTCCTCCTGACTAGACAGACAGGCTGCGACATGATTGCGGTGAACGGCTGGATCGATTTGATCCAGCGTTTCCAATAGCGCCGCCACGCCGATCCGGCAGTCCAGCGCCTTGCCGATAATCAAGCCCTTCTCCCTCTGGATTTCGCATGTCACATCCGGCACGACCGGCGCACCGATATCAATTTGAAATACATCGCGGGTTTCTTCCAGCGAATGCGATCCGACGTCGATCACCATCGCACTGATCTCAGACGGCGCCCGCCGCTCGCTCTCGCTCATAAAATGCACCGGCTTGGCCGCGACCACGCCGCTGATATACTCTCCCCTGCGGTTTCTGACCTTAACCTTATGCGCCGGCACGGTATTCGCCGCCCAGCCGCCTAAGGGCAGAAACGTCAGCGTGCCATTCGGTTTGATCGCCTGGACCATAAACCCCAGCTCGTCGCTGTGAGCGTCCAGCAGGATCCGGACTTCCCCATCCGCCGCCTTGGGCTGGATGATCAAATTGCGCATGTGATCCTCGCATACCGCATAGCGTGTTTCGTCGATCCAGCGCCGGGCTTCCGCCGCCGCCAGATCCTCAAAGCCGGACACGCCGTAAGCGTCGCTGAGCCGCCGGATCATCGTCAGCCGTTGTTCTGTATTCATAAAATCCCCTCACTTCTTTATCCATTGTAATCAGGAAGCGAATTTTTTGTCAATCAGGGATTCTAAAACTTTCCAGAAAAAGAAAAATTTTCAGGGTTGACTTTCTTTGAAAAAAGGGTAGAATATAAAAGCACCAAGTCATTGGGATGTAGCCAAGCGGTAAGGCTGTGGACTCTGAATCCACCATGCAAAGGTTCGAATCCTTTCATCCCAGCCATAAAAAATAGAAACCATCCAGCCGGATGGTTTTTTTGTCGCTGATGGAAAAGCTGACTGAGGAAAGGATTGACCCGCAGTTTGGCTTCTCTTTATAATAAATAAACAGAAGATAAATAACCAAACGATAAATAAACAGAAGAAAAAATGATGAATCCGATAAAACAGAAGCAATCCCTGCCTCTCTTCTTCAGGGGTTAAAAAGAATGCGAAAAGACCGGGAGGATGAACTGATGAATAAAGAAGAACGCCAACGCCGCATGAAAGATCGAATCCGTTCCTGCAAATCAGCCCTTCCCGTGCTGGCTCAGGCACTCAAAGATCCGAACACACCGAAGCGGGCGCGGTGGCTTTGCGCTCTGGCCGTCGGCTATGCCTTGTCTCCCCTTGATCTGATCCCCGATTTTATTCCCGTTTTGGGCGCGTTGGACGATCTGTTTCTGCTGCTGCCGCTCATCACGCTGGCAGTCAAATGTATTCCTGCCGAGGTCTGGCAGAAATGTCAGGCGCAGGCCCAGGCTCTGCCGCCCAAAGACGGGCGCTATGCTTTAGGCGTCGTGTTGTTTTGGCTTATTATTTTATTGTTGATTTTGAAAGGAATCGATTTGCTTTAGCCAAGCGGTTCATCTTGAATGCCCCTTCATCTCCAGCCCTCCTCGTTTTACTATAACAAGACATAAAAAAACTCATCTTTTACAGATGAGAAGTTTGTTTTATGGCTGGGATGAAAGGATTCGAACCTTTGCATGGTGGATTCAGAGTCCACAGCCTTACCGCTTGGCTACATCCCAATTTGGCTTGCTCTTATATTCTACGCTTTTTCATAAAAAAGTCAACCAGAATTTTCAAAATTTTATCAGATTTCCTTCCCCAGCGATCACGAAGTTCTCCCTTTTGATCCTTCATTTTATGTGCGTTCCGCTTTGTCGCTTCTTTTCTTATTTTGTTCGGATTCAGATTGAATGATCCCATTGAATGATCGCACGTGCTGTTCCTCATTTTATCTGACTAAGCCTCACTGGCAAAAATCCCTGCTTTACTTTTTGTACGGAAATTCTGGATCAAATCCAAACCGGGATGATGTTTATTCAGAACTGCTGCCAGCGGATTCTGCGTAAGGAATCCTGTTTGGAAATTGAAAAAAGGTTCATTTTTCAGTTTCGTTCCTCCCATAATCCCCGAAGCGTGTCCAACGCAGAAAATTCGACTGAAAAGTGTGCTAAAAAACGCCGTTTTCTGGAAAGATAAAATTGCACTTAGGGTTAACTTAAGGTACAATAAGAAAGGTTTTAGAAAAGGAAGCGTGAAAATGGAAAAAGTTAGAACTAGATTTGCACCCAGCCCAACCGGCTACATGCATATCGGAAATCTTCGCACAGCTCTTTACGAATATCTGGTCGCAAAAAAGGATGACGGAACCTTCATCCTGCGGATTGAAGACACCGACCAGGAACGTCTTGTCGAAGGTGCTGTCGATCTGATTTACACGACATTAAAGGAATGTGGTCTGGACCATGACGAAGGACCGGACGTCGGCGGCGATTATGGCTCGTATGTCCAGTCGGAACGCATGGCTTCCGGTATTTATAAAGAATATGCGGAAAAGCTGATCGAACTGGGCGGCGCGCATTACTGCTTCTGCAGCGAGGACGATATTCATCGTCAGAAGGAAGAAGCCGAAGCCAAAGGCGTCTCCTTCAAGTACAATGATCCCTGCCACAATATGACGCTGGAAGAAGCGCGGCAGCGGATTGCCAATGGCGAGAAATACGTTGTCCGGCAGAACATCCCGCTGACCGGCACCACTTCGTTTGACGATGAAGTTTACGGTCACATCGAAGTTGAAAACAGCATTCTGGATGAAAGCATCCTGTTAAAATCCGACGGATTCCCAACGTACAACTTCGCCAACATCATCGACGATCACATGATGAACATCACCCACGTCGTGCGCGGCAATGAGTATCTGTCGTCGACGCCGAAGTACAATCTGGTCTACCAGGCGTTTGGCTGGAACATCCCGAAATACATCCACCTGCCGCCGGTCATGAAAGATGAGCATCACAAATTAAGCAAGCGCAACGGCGACGCGTCGTTTCAGGATCTGGTAGCCAAAGGCTATCTGCCGGCCGCGATCCTCAACTACATCGCGCTGTTGGGCTGGTCGCCGGAAACGGAACAGGAAATCTACACCCTGGATGAATTGAAAAAAGCGTTCTCCGTCGAGCGCATCAGCAAATCGCCGGCGATCTTCGATATTGAAAAGCTGACGTGGATGAACGGCATGTACATCCGCAATCTGACGCTGGAGCAGTTCCATCAGCTGGCGCTGCCGCATCTGAAGAACGCCGTCAAGGGCGACTTTGACCTCGTAGAGATCAGCAAGATCCTGCAGCCGCGGGTGTCCACGCTCAATGAGATTGACGAAATGGTCGATTTCTTCAACGTTCTGCCGGAATATGACATCGCGATGTACACGCACAAAAAGATGAAGACCAATGCTGAAATTGCTCTGACTTCCCTGAAGCAGGCCCGCGAAGTGCTGGCAGCGCTGCCGCAGTGGAGCGAAGAAGCAATTCACGATTCCCTGATGAATCTGATTCAGGAATTGGGCATTAAGAATGGTCAGATGCTGTGGCCGGTTCGCACGGCCGTCAGCGGCAAGCAGTTCACCCCGGGCGGGGCGATTGAAATTGCTCACATTCTGGGCCAGGCGGAAACACTGCGCCGGATTGACACCGGCATTGCCAAACTGAGCGAACAGGCATAAGCCTTGTTTGTCTCTCCCCTGCCGCATCATAACCAAATCCCATAGTAAAGAAAGGTTGGAATACAATTATGGCTGGATATGTCGTCGTCGGATCCCAATGGGGTGATGAAGGAAAAGGAAAAATCGTTGACGTTTTGGGAGATAAAATGGACATGGTCGTCCGCTTCCAGGGCGGCAACAATGCCGGACACACCGTGGTCGTCGAAGGCGAGAAAACGGTTCTGCACTTACTGCCCTCGGGCGTTCTGCATCAGGACGCGCTGTGCGTCATCGGCCCGGGCGTCGTTGTCGATCCGTTTGTACTGCTGAAAGAGATCGACGAACTGGAGTCCCGCGGCGTAAACACGGAGCACGTGAAGATCAGCGGCCGCGCGCATCTGATCATGCCGTATCACGTCAAGCTGGACGAGCTGCAGGAAACGCGGCTGGCCGGCAACAAAATCGGCACGACCAAGCGCGGCATCGGTCCTTGCTACGCGGACAAATACACCCGCATCGGCTTACGTGCCTGCGATCTCGTTGATTTCGATAACTTCAAATCCAAGCTGGCTACGACCCTTTCGATCAAAAACGAACAGATCGTCAAGCTGTACGAGGAAGAACCGTTTGATTACGACGCGCTGGTTGAACAGTTCCGGGAAGTTCGGGAACGCCTGCTTCCGCGGATCATCGACGCGGTCACCACGGTCAACGACGCTTTGGATCAGAACCAGAATGTTCTGTTTGAAGGCGCTCAGGCGAACATGCTCGATATCAACTACGGTACCTACCCGTATGTCACTTCCTCCAGCCCGACAGCCGCGGGTGTTTGTGAAGGCGCCGGCGTCAGCCCGTTCAAGCTGGATCATGTCATCGGTGTTGTCAAAGCGTACTCGACCCGCGTAGGCGAAGGCCCGTTTGTCACCGAGCTGCTCGATGAAGTCGGCGAAGAACTGCGTCAGGCCGGCAACGAATACGGCGCGACAACGGGGCGTCCGCGCCGCTGCGGCTGGCTCGATCTGTGCGTCGTCAAACAGGCGGCCCGGATCAATGGATTAACGGATCTCGTTATCACAAAAATTGACGTGCTGTCCCAATTTAAAACGCTGCCAGTCTGTGTCGGCTATGAGCTGGATGGCAAGGTTACCACTTCCATTCCGGCATCGCTGGAAGAATACGCAAAAGCCAAACCGGTCTACCGCATGATGGATGGCTGGGAAGAAGATATCACCGGCATCCGCCAGTTTGAAGAACTGCCGGAGAACTGCCGCAAGTATCTCGCCCTGATCGAAGAAATCACCGGTACCCGGATCTCGCTGGTTTCCGTCGGACCGGATCGTGAAAATAACATCATTATCCACGATCTGACAAAATAACAAAATTCGATACAACAAATAAGCTCAGTCCGCATCAAGCAGGCTGAGCCTTTTTTATTCTGTTTCCGACCTTCGCTTATTCCCGATGCCGTTTGTTTTTGTTGACCGTCCTTTCCTTACTCCTGTTGAGAAACTATTGGCGGTTAAAGAATTGGAATTCCTATCTGGATATCGCTTAGTCCTTGATCGTTGGTAGATTCGCCATATCGGACAAGATCATACCGCGCATTTTCATTCAGCTGACACGAAGCTGAGGGAAACCATTGATTATAGATCAACTCGATTACCGGCTCCAGAGAATCCTGGCATCGGCCTTGATATTCAAATACCACGTAGCGGCTGGCCGGCAGCGTTAGCCGGCGCATGCCCTTGGGGACAGACTGAGCTTGATCAGCCAGAAGTTCCACCTGAGCCCCAGCCCAATAGGTAAACATCGGCCCCTTTTGGGAATTTGAGAACTCCGTATAATCATGAACGCCGATCAGGAAATCCGGATCGCAGCGTCCGGGGATTGAAGATTTATTTTGATGCAGTTTCCGCCAGGTCCGACCGATCACCCCAAATCCATGCCGGAGTTCGGCACAGTAACCGACAAGCGCTATCGCGCCTTCATCCCGAATTTGAATTTTGAAATTGCGCAGCGCATCCGGTTGACTATTCTGCAATTCCAATCGGGGCTGCAGCGGCAGGTACAGCTTTCTGCGCCAATACGTTTTTGGGCTGCAGTGATAAACCGCCTGAAACTGGCGGGAAAATGAACGCTGCGTCTGATAACCCGAATCCAATGCGATCCTCAGGATCGGATCAGCAGTAAACACAAGCCGCCGCGCCGCTTCACTCATCCGCCGGCGCTGAATATAACGATGCACCGGCACGCCGGTCAATGCGGTAAACAACCGGTGCCAGTGATATTTGGAATAGCCGACGGCAGCGGTCACCGCGTTGAGATCCAGGGTTTCATCCTGCAGATGCGCCTCAATGTAATCGACAGCACGGCTAATTTGTTCTCGATTGTCATTCATGCTTTCGCCTCCTGGTTCAAGCATACCCGAATCTGATTTCAGTTTTATCACCATTCTTGCGGCATTGGGAAATTGTCACGATTTTCCTGACTCTCCCTCGAAGCTCTGTGTTTTATCCCCCTGGCTTTCTTCTCCCTCCTCTTCACGGTTTAAGCGTTCGGAAGGCATCGGAATATAACGCTTGAGGAAAGCTTCCAGAATCAGCGCCACGATCAGCAGCAGACCCCAGTCGAGCAGCGGCAGCGAAGGAAATTCAAACTTCAGATTGATTGACGAGAAGGCCAGCGCGTCAATTTCCGTAATTGGAAAGAACTGGATCGCCGCCGCCTGAATCAACGGTTCGATCAGCCGCACAGCGCAGAAACCGGCCAACAGCCGATTCCCCCGACAGCATTGTTTAACGAGGTCCGGCGATCGATCTCCGCGGACTGCCAACCCCAGCAGTTGTCGGTAACAAAAACCGAAACCCAATAACAAAGCCATTTCCAAGACGCTCATTAGGCCGATAACAACCAAATTTACCACGAACAGCCGGGAATGGCTTAACCCAAACTGCTGCATCGTAAACAACAGGCCGGCGATCATAACGACGTTAACGGCGATCACCGCAGCCATTCCCCAGCTCAATAACCGTGCCAAGAGCAGCATTCGTCCGCGGCTATCTTTACGATAATAAATCACAGCCAGCACAATCACCAGGCCTGCCAATAAAACCTGCATCCCCAAACCAGCCCGAAACCAGACCATAGCCTCTTGCATCCTTGATTTCCTCCTTTATTCATCCCACAAATCCAGCCGCAGCAGATAAGCATAATTTTCAAATGACCGCGGCGTCAGCTCTGCAAACCCCAGCTTCAGCTAGACCGCAGGTTTTTCCAGAATCATCCGGATCAGGAAATGATACGCATCATCCGCCGGAGCCTCCATTTCCACAATGTAATAACCAAATAGGGTCTTCCGGCTCCAATATTGCGCCAAAGGCAGCTGCACGCGCTGGCAGTTGCTCCACATACTCGTCGTATCCAGCTGAGAATTGCCTGGATAAGTGGTATTCAGAGGATCCAGTGAATAGGCTGAGGCGTTTTTAGTCTGATAAAAATGCTTCTGTTCCACCAGCTGCATCGCGTAAGTTGGAGAAGGCTTCTTTTTTGCGCTGTCCTCATCAAACAGATACAACCTCCGGCTGACAGCAGCTACCGCATCCTGCTGAACATAGTTAACGAAAAGCGTCAGTTTCCCCTGCGGATTTTTAAACAGCCGGGCAATCGCGAAATGATCTTTTGTGCGATCTGAACCGCTGGTCAGATAGTGGAGCTGGTGTTCTTTAACATACTGATTTTGTTCTTCCGTCAAATTCATCGGATTAACTGAAACTGTTTCTCCTTTTGTACGGCTTTGACTTACGCTGCATGTCAGCAGCACGCCCAGAATGATCAGTACTGCAAATCCGCGTTTCATCGTTTCATCCCCTTTTTTAATTATTTCCCCTGCGCTGCCAGAAAAGCCCCAGCGCTATGCTTATTTCTATTATAAAAGAAGCGGGGCTGAAAAACCAACACCGCGTCAAGAATGTCATGAATTTGTAAGAGATGAGGATCGTCAGAATAATGAAATCTGCTGCGGCCCACGGCTGAAGCGATAAGCCTCAATGATCGCTTTCATCTGGGTTAAAAGTCCCAGCTGCCGGCATTCCGTTTCGATCATCGCCTTCAGCTCAACCGGTTTGCGGCAGGCACAGCTGTATCGGTTGCCATAACGACGAACATACTTTTCTTTTAATCCCGGAAACTGTTCGTCCAGGCATTGATAGTAATACTCCCGCTGGCGATCCCGCATCGTCATGCCATAGCTGCAGTAAACAAACTGTGCCCCAGCTTCCTTCGCGCGGATCAAAATCTGACGGATGTTTTCCCGATCGTCCGTGATTCCCGGCAAAACCGGCATTAACAGAACACCGGTAAACAACCCCGCCTTCGACAGCTTTGCCATCGCTTCAAATCGCCGGGTACTCGACGGAGCATGAGGTTCAATTTTTCTTGCCAGCGCATCGTCCGCCGCCGTGATCGTAAACTTGCACAACACTGGCGAATGCTGATGAATCCGGCATAACAGGTCGATATCTCTTACCGCCAGAATTCCCTTGGTCGCAAACCCGACGCCGAAGCCATACCGATCCAGTAAGGCTAACGATCCACGCGTCACTTCCAGCTGTTTTTCAAAGGGATTGTACGGATCGGTCATCGCGCCGTTCATGACGACGCCGGTGCGTCGTTTGCTTTTTAATTCTTTTTCTAGCAGCATCAGCACGTCTTTTTTCACCATCACCGTGTCAAACTGGTCATTGCCATAGCATTCGCTGCGCGAATCACAGTAAATGCAGCCATGGCAACAACCACGATATAAATTCATATTGTAATCTCCGCCAAACCACCATTGGGCGTTTTTCATCGGGGTTAACAGCGTCCTGGCGCTGATTTCAGGTACAATGCTCATCGACTGCTCCCTGCTTTCTGCTTGTTTATCTTGCTTTTCCACCCTTTTGCCTCCATCCTTTATCCATCAAATTACCACAATGACGGGTTTGGATTTTTTATTGATCCGCTGTTATTTTACCAGGGATTACCTGACAACAGGATGTCAGGTTCTGCGTATTTGTTTCTCTGTTATTGTATAGCTCAGCCAAAACATTGATCCGCTGCCGCATTTTCTCCCGCAGGTCGGCAGGCGCCAGCACCTCAGTGCAATCGGCCATCGACAACAGATAACTCAGCAGCCATTCACCATCGGGGCAGGTAAACTGGACCGTCGTCATTTCCGGCGTCTGCTTCAATTCTATCTGCTGAAAATCATCCATCAGCCGCGCGATCCCCTGCGGCTGGACCTTCATCGTAATCGTCACGCATCTCTCGCTGACCGGCAGCGGCATCAGGATCTTTTCCGGCAGCGGGCGCGGCTCAAAGCTCTCGTCCAGTTCCGTCACTTCGCGCATCCGCACGATTTTAAAAAAGCGTTCTTCTTCCCGCAGCGCGCACCAGCCATAACAATACCACGCCTGCGCTTTAAACACCAGCCGCAGCGGTTCAACGATACGATGCGTCGCCTCCCGGTTCAGTCCGTAATAATCAAATTGGATACGTTTGCGGTTTAAAATCGCATGGCGCAGAAGACTGAATAAATCCGGCTGCTCAGCCGTCTTGGACCACAGTGAAAAATCCGCTTCGATCCAGGCCTGCCGCGGTTGTCCCAGCAAGGCAGATACTTTTTGCAAGACCTGTGTTTCTTCCTGCACGCCGGTGGACCGCAAACCTTCCAGCAACGCCGTCAGCTCCTGCTTTTCCGCTTCTGAGAAAACGGTCTTATTCAAGACAAACGTATCCCACAGTTCGATCCCGCCGTCCTTTCCCCTGCGGGCATAAATCGGAATTCCCGCCCGGGAGAGAAAATCAAGATCCCGATAGATCGTCCGTACGGACACCTCGAAACGGTCCGCCAGTTCCTGAGCCGTGATTTTCCTGCGTTCTAAAAGCAGGTAAACAATTTCAAAGCATCGGTTCATCTGCATTATCGAATCCTCGCTTTCCTGCAAATCTGAAGTCTCTGTTCTGATTATAACAGAACCAGACTTGCGCGCAAACAGAAAAACAATGCCGTCTGGGCATTGTGATTGAATTACTGACGTTGTAAAAAAGCCTGAACTTCTTCAAGGTAATGATAGCCTGGATAAATCTTTCCCTGAGGAAATTGTTCCTGCAGTCCGGCCCAGGCTTGACGAAGCTCATCCAGCGACGCATCATGATAGGTGTTGTTGGATTCCAGACCATGCTTACCCGGAGCGATAAATTCATAAATGGCAATCAACGTTTTGTGGCTGTGTTGGGTATATTCCACTTCCCTGGCCAGCTGGCCGGCTTCGTCATGGCGGTTGTAATTCATGATTGCCGCCTGGTCGCAGGCCTCGCTGATCAACTGTTCAAGCGGTTCGGCATAGTCTTGATCATACCAGTATGGCAGGCAGATCACAACCTCCAGATTCAGCGCCTTCGCCTGCTTGTAATAAATCACCATCTGATCGGCATAGTCCTGCAATAAAGTCAGCCGGTCTTCCGTGTCCCATTGCGGCAGAAGATAGGGCTCAATATCCAGCACCACGCCGCGCAGCCGCTGAGATGCGGAACTTGTTTCATTGTAATCAGCGACTAAGGTAAGCCGTGA
This sequence comes from Holdemania sp. 1001095H_141210_F2, assembly GCF_015558105.1. NCBI lineage: Bacteria > Bacillati > Bacillota > Erysipelotrichia > Erysipelotrichales > Erysipelotrichaceae > Holdemania > Holdemania sp. 1001095H_141210_F2. The sequence continues at coordinate 24,938 of NZ_JADNPO010000004.1, read as the reverse complement.
CAACACCTCCTCTGCCTGTTCGTGCAGTGCCCATGTGGCATCCCCCATCAATGCGTAACAGTCGATCCCCTGGGTGTGCAGCTGGCTGACAAAGCGCTGGACTTCGGTTTTCTCACGCAGCATTTCCAACGGAAATTCCTGAAACAGCTGAGTCAGCGGAAGCTGCTCGTTAACCGTCAGCACCGCCTCGATTCCTTCTGCACTCACAGCCGTGCGGTTCCAGGAGAATAAGCTGCCGGCCTTGGGGCGAGTATGCGATGATTGCAGTCCCAAGGCCGCCAGAGTAAGCGCCAGTCCTGCAACTAACAATATTCCTGTTTTCCGTTTCATTATTTTTCGCTGCCTTCCTTGACGGTGACGGCCGGATTATTCGCAGTCCGGGTAATTGCTTCCCAATGATTCTTTCGCTTGCGGTAGCTGAATAAGGCCAGCATCCGCACAGTTGACAAATACAGGCGTAAGAAAATGATTTCAAACAAGCATAAGCCGATCGCTTTGATCACGTCCAAAAGCGAAATTGTTAAATTTTGCGTATGAATCCGACTGAAAAATGCCACCAGCGTCAAGACGCCGCTGAAGCAGGCGTAGACGAGATAAAAATAAACGACAAAGGGATAATTGATCAGATTGGTGACCCATGCCAAAGCGATCGTCAACAAACCGAACAGCTCGATATAAGGTGAAAACAATTCGTAAAGCAGATAGTAGAAATAGGAAATCAAGCTGACAAAACCATATTTGACATTCAGGAACAGCCGGCGATATTTTGTCAGGCTCTGGAACAGACCAATATGCCAGCGGCGGCGCTGCTTCGTCAGATCGAGCAGGGTCGAAGGCGCCTGGCTCCAGCAGATCGCATCCGGCGCATAGCGAATTGCGTAGGGAATATCATGTGCCCGGCAGAACACATGCAGCTTGGTCACCAATTCCATATCCTCCCCCATCGTATTCCGGTCATAGCCGCCGACCGTGATGACCAGATCTTTCTTAAATAAACCAAACGCACCGGAGATGATCAAATTTCCGTTGTATTGATCCATCAGGATCCGGGAAGTCAGAAATGACCGGTCATACTCCAGAATTTGCATGCATATCAGCGGATTGGACGGCAGGTGATAATGTTTTACCTTGCCATTTTCCAGCGTTACGCCGTTGGAAATACGCACCAGTCCGCCGACGGCGATCACCTCGTCGCTTTCCAGCAACGGCCGCACCGCATATTCCAGGGAATCTCGCTGAAGCATCGAATCGGCGTCCATACAGACAAAATACGGGAAACGGGAGGCGTTGATGCCCATGTTCAGCGCATCAGCCTTGCCGCCGTTTTCCTTGACGATCAGAGTCACGCGAATGCCGTGGATTTCCCGTTCGTAGATTGCTTTCTGTTTCTTGCAAGGCACCTGACGACGGATTGGGCGTTGGGTTTCGATTAAATTAAAGGCTTCAATCAGCCGCTGGCTTGTCTGGTCGGTCGACCCGTCGTCAACGACTAAAACTTCATATAACTTATAATCCAGCTGCAGCAGGGAACACACCGTATCGACGACTGTGACTTCCTCGTTGTGCGCCGGAACGATTACGGATACCGGCACATAATAATCGTGCTTCAGCTCGTTTTTCATTTTTTCTAGATAGCGGTTGCGGTAAAGCACGCTGGCGCCAACGACTACGGAGATAAACAGGAAGGTGCTGTAGCCGATCAGATAGAACACGAAGAAGAATTCGACGTTCGCAAGAAAATCTTTAATCAGATCCATCATCCGGCAGTGCCCTCCCTTCCTTCATTTTCTTTCAGCTTGTATTCGAGAATCTCACGCGCATACCGATCCGGGCCCGTCAGGATATCCTGCATCTGCGCTAACGGCACATGCAGATTCAGCAGGGCCTGAGCGCTGTTATACCGGACATGCCAGAAACGTGAATGCAGCCCCTGCTTTAAACATTCGATCGTCTGTGAGCCGGGATAGCTGTCCAGCGCCGAGGCGGCCAGAGCTGCGTATTCCCAACTCCGGCTTTCATCCTGCAGCAATTCCAGGAGCAGCGGATACGCCTGGGGATCCGGCCAGCGGCGCAGATAACGCAGTACGGCGAAATGAATTTCCGGATCTTGACGCGGATCGTTCAGCCGGGCGAACAAGAGCTCGGCAAATTGCGGACCGACCATTCGAAAATAATTGATCAGCGCGCATTGATAGACCGGCGTCAGCTCATCCATGCGCTGCCAAAGCTGCTGAGCAAGCGCGTTCTGGTCGCCTGGAAACCGCAGCAGATCATCGCTGATCAACTTCTGGCTGTGCTGGATTTCATTGCGCGAAAGCAAAAGTACAGCCTGCGTTACCGATTGCGGATTGCCCGAAGCCACCAATGCCTGAAAGGCATTCTCCCGGCAATACACTGAATTGTGCAGCAGAATTTGTAAAACCAGCCGCGTCAGCTCGTCTTCAAAGCCGGCGTTAAGCAAACGAAACTGTCCGATCACATATACCACATAAGCTTGCGTTACCAGGTCTTTGCGGGTTAACTGAAACGCGACTTGGACAAAACAATCGCGATATTGTTTTAATACGCGTAAAGTTCCTCCGGCTGATGGACTTGCAGCTCGGCGGCTGCTTGTTGATAGGCGATCAGCTCGACCAGATAACGCAGCTTCCGGTTCAACAGCCGGCGATGCTGTTCCTTTTTTTCCCGGGAACAATCCTGACAGGCCAGCTGTTGTTCAATGCGTGTCAGCCATTGCCGGCGGCACTTTTCAATGAATCGCTCCCGCACATGATTCTTACCGATCGCGAATAAATTGAAGAGCAATATGCTGAAGCAGATGACCATATAAACAAAGACCAGCGCTTCTGCCCGAATATGAATTCTCATGGTATCCGCTCCTTACTTCGACGCCCAGACCTGCTGCATCCGCCAGTATGCTTCTTTTAATCGTTCGTGACAGGTCACCTTGCGGCCCCATCCTTTTAACGGGATTCTACCCATTGCAACTTCTCCCTGATATTTTGTCGTCGCACCGATCTGGATCGAGGAAATCGTCAGATTTTCGACGCCGTATTTCTCGTAGTAATCATCGTGAATCTGCATTTCGCTCGGATTGGAAAAATTCAACAGCTCCCACGGAAGCCGCAGTTCCACCGCGTGTTCCGCAAAGCAATAATCTGTCAGGGAATTAAAATCCGCAGCTTCCGGATTGCCGTTGCCGCGCTTCAAAATTCCCGTTGGATCGGTTGCCGGCATTTCCCGGACCTTGCTTAAGCCAAGTTGATAGCGGGATACATCCTGCAGAATAAGCTGGATCGGCTTAAAAACCGGACTGTCCTTAGCCGGCGGGTCCAGAAACGGATCTTCCCCATAAACCAGGGATCCAGAAACAGCGTTGAGGACTTCATAGCGTTCCTGAACCTGAATCTCGGCCTGATCTCCCCGGATCATCAGATAAAAATCAATCGGCTGATCAAAGTTCAGCGCTGTGCCAAGCACAGTGGAACTGCCGGATTTCGGCGTAATATCCAATCCCAGCGATAACCGGTCTGCGACGGGGTTATAATTTTCACCTTCGATCATCAGATACAAATACTTTTCATCATATTGCGCGTACAGCCGCAGCGCATCTGCTTCCAAAACGGGCTCCATGTCCTGCCATTCTTCCAGATCGCCATCCGGATAACTGACGCTGCGCTCCTTCCCCGGATCAAACGCCAACAGGCCGAAAAACTGTTCGTTCGTCTGAACATCGCTCCAGAATGGCGTTTTTGTCAGATCGACATGCGCCATGGTGTTCCAGGTCCGCTTGAACCATTCATCCTGCCAGCTGAATACAATCGAGCCGGCACAGCCGGAAGCCATGATATCTTCATAGCATGAAACCAGAGCTTCCGCCTGTTCTGTTTCATTCAGTCCGCCCTGACTGCGGCTCCGGCTTTCTTTTTTTGCCTGCCCCCGCGAGCTGGGAACGCCGAACTCGGCAATGACCACCGGCATCGTATGATAGTCCGCCAGCTGTTTTAAATAAGCATAATAAGAATTTTGTTCACCCCTTTGGTCCGTGATATCCATGGCGTCGCCGATTTCATAGCGGTTCATCACGCCCAGGTAATCCGGAAAGTAGGGATAGACATGATAGGAAGCGAATTGTCCGGCCTGAAAGGCAGGCTGGACCGCAATGTGTTCGACGTTGACCGAAGCAAATTTCTCAAACATTTTCTTCATCAGATCCGGATAGTCAAAGGGATCGGTCGTCGGCCAGTTGGAAAACGCGATCATCTTCTGACAATGGAAGCGCTGATCCTCATAGCGGGCCAGCGTATCGCCGACCTGCGCCAGCATTGCTTCAAACGCGTTTGCTTCAGGCGTTGTGCTGAAATATTCTCCATGATAAGCCATATCCGGATACCGCTGGTTTGTAAACGCCACGGTTGTAGGCTCCCATTCCACCCCGAGGATATAGCCGATCACCCAGGGCGAAACATCATGATGATAAGAACCGGAACCCGTGCCATATCCCAGAGAGAACATCTGCCTGCCATGCAGGATATTGATCAAAGTTCGGGCATCTTCTAAAAAGGTTCCTAAAAAAGCCTGATCATAAGCATCCCGGTGAGAAAATTGCACATAATCATTGACCCACAGTCCGTGAATCAGATATAACGGTTCTTCCCGCCCCTGATTGTATTCATAGAACGCGTTGTAGAAATCGGAATTCAGGATTGTATAAACCCGGATCGTATTGGCGCCCATCTGCTGAATTAAATCAAACCAGCGCAGATAGGTTTCCTTATCTACCTTGTAATCCGTTGCAAAATAACCGGGAATTCCCGCACCCAGGTCAACGCCGCGAATCTCAAATGGCTCATATCCTTCCGATTCCCGGATTAAAATCTGCCGCCCCGCCGTCTTCGCTATAATCTCAGCCGGCCGCTCTGAGGTTTGCCAGTTCAACCCGTAACGGTAATCGAACCATTGGAAAGCCAGAAACAGACAAAGCAGGACGCTGACGGTAATAATAAACTTTTTCATCGGACAGCCTCCTTTTTAATGGTTGTATTTTTTATTGACGGATTCATGCGCATAATGACGCAGACTGTCGATATGTTCGTCCAGCCATGTTCCTCTTGCGATTAAATAAGCTTTCATATGCGCGACAGCTTCTTCGTAGTCATGTGGATTCCGTAACAACGGACGCAGATAATTGCGGTCGATCTCATTCAGAATCGCGCCTGCCTGATCGCCGGTCTGCCAATTTTGATCCGCTTCCAACTGATGCGGACGGTCAAACGTATAACCCCAGACTTCAAAATTTCGATCAATCGCCGGGCCCAGATATTGCTGCGTTTCGTCGATGAACGTCAATAACGATTCTTCACTTAACACCGACTGCCGCAGCAGTTTATACCGCTGAATCACACGCTCAATAAAATCCTCATCCTTGCACAGCATAAAAAACCAGGTCTTATCCGGCATGGAAAAACCGTCGACAGGCAATTCGATATCCTGATAATTATCCAGCATGTTGTTGAAATCCCAGACGCAGATTCCTACCTTGCCGCCCAGACTGCGATACAAATACGTCGAATAACTGCCGGCGTCGATATTGCGGAAAAATTCGTTGATGATGAAATAATCGACAAATGAATCTACGTCCAATAATTGCCGATAGCCAAATTCCCGGGAATCGTAATCAAACGAATACAACGCTTTTTCGACTTCCCCGAGATCCCGCTCAATATAAGCTCTCAACGGTTCTGTCAGTTTTCCGATACCGGGATATTTCACGTCCATCGCCTGGCTGATGTCCAGAATATAGGTATAATCAGTAAACACGTCAAGCTGCTTCGGATCCGCATTTTCACGGTCCAGCCGCACGATATACCCTGTTTTCTGCAATTTTTCATTGATTTCTGTCACATTAATCCGATCTTTCGAGCGGCTGATTTGTTCCATCAAGAGATAGACGCCCTGATACTCATCGTCAACGAACAACTCGCAATAACGGACGTTAGGCGCATAGTCCATAATCTGTCCGGCAATGTTCATCGCAATATAATTGCGCATCAGCGTCTTGTCCAGAAACGGACCGTTCAGCACCCATTCCTGGTCCGCCGCCATGCCTAAGAGCGAACGTTTCTTCTTTTTGCTATCGTCGTTCATGGTGACGATGGAATAAGACTTTTTATCAAAATGCAAACTGGAATTGCCGCGGTAACGAATCGCTGCCAGGGTTGACAACGTCGGCTCGTCGCTCAGCCGGTTACCGTCGCTTCCATCCCAGACTGTCAGTTCCGCCAGAATCCGTTCATGACTGTGATCTTCCCCTGGAACCGCCTGCGCCCGCGTGCTTAACTTCAGTATTGGCAAATGCGTACAAAACTCCGTGGATGCGGTTCCTTCGCACACCTGGGAGGAAGCCGCAGACTGGCGGTGCTGTATAATTCGGACCTTATTTTCCGGCGTCAGCGTCTGCACCGTTAAGGCAACCGCGACGATCAGAAAACACAATCCCAGCAGGAATAATTTCCGCTTCATCGCTGAGGCCTCGGCTAACTGCTGATATCGTCATCCTGAGCGACGACGTTCACATATTCAATGTGTTCAACCTGATACAGAGCGTCAGTCACACTGATCTCTTTTTTCAACGATTGCCGGTAACTGCTGCGCGGCAGTTCATAGATCAATTCCAGCGTATCCGGTGTTGTGTTTTTAACCCGCAGAATTGCTTTCTGATTAAAGTAGTTAAAAACCACGCCTTCGATCTGCCGTTCTGTTGAACGCGCACCGCGGATGATCAAAAGCATCCGGTTGTCATTTTTAATCCGGCCCAGCGCTAAAAGCACGATGAAAACAATCGCGCTGCCGATCGCACTGGTTACATAATCGCCCACGCCGCAGCCCAATCCTGCGACAATCGTCCAGAAAATGTAGACCGTATCGCGGCTGTCCTTGATCGCAGTTCTGAAACGCACGATTGACAATGCACCGACCATCCCTAACGACAACGCGATGTTGTTGCCAATGATCGCCATGACGGTCGCCGTCAGGATTGTCAGCGTTACTAACGAAACGTTGAATTTTTTACTGTAAATCGTTCCTGTGTGCGACAGCCAGTAGGACAGATAGATCACCAGGCCGATCAGCGCGCTCATCGCAATATGTAGAAACAACGCAAACAGACTGATCTGATCCACCTGTGAAATCAGGTCGTACAAAAACTGATTCATAAACTCTCCCCTTTTCTTTTGTTGACTAAAAAACGACGGAATGGCTGATTCGCCGGGCCAGCGCATACTTGCTGACGGCCAGTTCGCTGCGATCGCAGACCTGGATCACCCGTTGAATATAGGAGGGAAGAAAGTGATTAAATTTCACCTCCAGCACCGCCTGCGCCATCGGAAAAACCGGAACCAGGCTCAGCTTTGGATCAAACAGATGGAAACATCCTTCCGTTGCCCGAATCTGATGGTCAAAAGTAATCCGGATATTGTTCTCCGAACCAATCAACGCCAGCCGCTGATATTCAACGATCGTCTTCGGCCGATAAAGCTGAACCCGGATCATTCCATAGCACTCCGCGGCAAAAGGATCGGAACATGCCAACAACGCTTCCGGATACCCCTGGATCAAAGCTTCGGCCTGGCTTCGCGTCAGCTTCATCGAGCGTTTGCGTTGGTAAGCGCCTTCCTTCTGCTTGATTTCCAGCAATGCAAAATCTCCTTGAGGATCGTAAACACGTAAGCGCAGCTTCCGCCGCCGTTCCACGCCATCCTCTTTTTCCTGAAAATCACGGTCGTTAAGCGTGTCAAAATACAGCGAACGCACCCGGTAGCCTTCTGTCCCGTTATGCGGATCGGGTTTGATCATCGCGCTGAACTGATGCTGCAGTTGGATCCGCTGACTCTGCGTGATCAGATATTTTTTCTCCTGCCGGATAACTTCTGCCATTGATTCGCCCCTCCTGTCATCCTTATATTTAAAACAGCCAAGGTTTATTATAGTCATTTACGCGTTCAATTTCTACTCTCTTTTCTTAATCTTCCGAACAATTTCGGTAACTTTTACTTACCTTGCGCAGATATAGCGCAGACTTTCACAAGTTGAAAGCTGTGGAATAATAAAACGACTGCACCGAAGAGATTTTTTGTGTTTCGCAAGAAAAACCTCCGTTCACAAAAGAACCGAGGTTGATCTAAAATTGATTTCCCGCTGACTTTCAGGATTGGCCCATTCCCCGCTTATGATTCAGGTAGGCGCGATTATGCAGATAAGAAGCGTCGGCTGGCTTCAGGGCGCCCGCCTTCTCGTTAGCCTGCCAGGCTTCATCCCATTTCTGCATCTGATCATAGCAGCAGCACAGCCAGATCCAGGGAATATAGCCATAGCAGTCGAGATTCACAAAACCACCCCGATCCAAGGGCAAAGGTAGTGTTGTTGCCAGCTTGTACCAGAAAACAGCACATTCCCAATTTTTTTCCAGATAGAAATAACGTCCCAGTCCGCAGCAGATTTCTCCGCGCGGAGGTGCATAACGCAGGGCCTGGATCAGACTTGAAAATTCTTTTTGCCTTTGCTTTAAGGCGTGCCAGCAGCGGGCCATGCTCAAACAGGCGTCAATCTTATTTTCTGACCAGCCGGCAGGATCGTTCAGGAACATTTCGTATTCTGCCAAAGCTTCTTCATAGCGCTGATGATCAGCCAGTTCCCGCGCGTAATAGTACCGCTGGCGGATATCCAACGTGCCCGCCTGTTTTAATTTTTCCAAAATCCGCAGATTACGCTGCGGATCTGCACAATGCACCTTATGATGTTCGATGGCGATATCACTGACATAACGACGAGGAACAAAGGGGATTGTTTCATGCACCGCGCCTTGCCAACGCAGATGTGCACCGCGCCGGATCAGGCGTTCCCGAGGAAAGCTGAACGTGGGCCGGCCTTCGCTGTCAAAGGCTGTCCGATACTGCATGACGACCATATCGCAGCGCTCGTCTAGCGTTTGTTTCAGCGCAAGCAGTTTTTCAAGCTGATCCGCAGGCACGATGTCATCCGCATCCAGCCAGAGAATAAAATCCTGACTGGCCTGATCAAAGGAATAATTCCGGGCTGCCGCAAAATCATCTATCCAGGGAAAATCATAAATTTCTGCCTGATGACGAGCGGCAATCGCACGGGTTTGATCGGTCGAGCCTGTATCCACAATAATCATTTCATCCACGGCTTTTGCAACGCTGCTTAAACAGCGATCCAAAACGTCTTCTTCATTTTTAACGATCATACACAAACTGATTGTAATCATACCTGATCTCCTTTTCTATCCTCACTCTCCTACCCCATGTCATTCGCAGCGCGTTGTGGTTCAACATGAACGCAACGGACAAGGGGTGTCGGCCTTTGTGCGTCAGCTTTGAGTTCTGCGTAATTTTACAATGGTCATTGTCAGCGTGCATTCCGTGACGGTTTGGGCAGCGTTGAACGTCAGCGTAAATGAAGTTGAGGCCGGGACGTCGATGATCATGGATACCGCGCCGAAAGCACTGGATCGTTCGAGGGCCGTCATAAAATAAATACCGAATTCAATGTGTGCCGCATTGTTATAAAACGGAGTTACCTGGATAAAAGTCGGCGCCATCGTCAACGCTGAAACTTGATAATCAATTTTATAAAAACCGGCGGCCAGCGTCACCCGTGTCGGTTCGCTCAACGTAATGTTGCCGGTCGGATCCGCGATCGACTGACTCATTGGAATCAGCGCACCGTTAGCAAACTGCGCACCGAAGTTTACAAACGAAGCAAAAATATCATCGGGAATAGGCCCTGCCGGACCAGTAGGGCCGGGATTTCCGGTTGCGCCAGTTTCGCCGGGAGCCCCTGTTGGTCCTGTGGGACCTGGTATTCCCTGAGGACCTGTCGGCCCCGTCGCTCCCGTTACTCCGGAGAGACCTTGCGGACCCGTTATTCCAGGATTGCCCATCGGTCCCTGAATACCCTGAGGACCGGCAGGACCCGTTGGGCCGGGTAGACCGACAGGCCCTGGATTGCCTTGAGGACCCGTCGGGCCTGTATTTCCCATTGCACCGGCTGGGCCAGGAATTCCCTGCGGTCCGGGATTCCCTGTTGGTCCTGTTGCCCCGGTAAGTCCTTGTATCCCCTGAGGACCCGTTGGGCTGGGTAGACCGACAGGCCCTGGATTGCCTTGAGGACCCGTCGGGCCTGTATTTCCCATTGCACCGGCTTGGCCAGGAATTCCCTGCGGTCCGGGATTCCCTGTTGGTCCTGTTGCCCCGGTAAGTCCTTGTATCCCTTGAGGGCCTGTCGGGCCAGGAATTCCCTGCGGTCCGGGATTGCCAGTCGGTCCTGTTGCCCCGATAAGCCCTTGTATCCCCTGAGGGCCTGTCGGGCCGGGAATACCCTGTGGGCCAAGAGGGCCTTGAGGACCTGCAGGTCCCGGTCTTCCCGGAATACCTTGTTCTCCCTGCGGACCGGCTGGACCTCTTTCTCCTTCCGGTCCCGGCATTCCCGGATATCCCTGCGGTCCACGTTCACCGCGCGGACCGACGGGACCCGGACATCCCCGCGGCCCCCTAGGTCCTCGAGGCCCCGGGCAGCAGCCGGAACATTCGCAAGAATGATTCTGATTATCCCAATCCAGAGATGAAGCATAATCTCTGTTTTTCATTTGCGTCACCTTCTTTCGATCACCGTCATTCTATGTTTTTAATGCGGAACCGGCTTTGTGTCAGCCTAACACAAATCTGTTTTTTCAAAAAAACAGCCGGCTGTCAGTGAAGGCTGACAGACCGGTTGTTTATAAAGCACCTGAAATCAAATTTATCTTCCCGTTTTATTCTTCAAGCAAAAGCTTAACGATACTCAAAACTTATTATTTATTCTTCTTCTACAAAGTCCAAATCCAGTTTCTTTACGGTTAACGTCGCCGCTACGCCAACGCCCAGCGTCAAATTTAAAGCATAAGGCGCATAAACGATCAGTTCCAGGACATCCCCGGCAAACAGTTGCTCAATGACGCTGCCAGAATAAATGGATTCTACCCCAACAGCCAATAAATGCGTTACCTCCGTACTGTCAATCGGAGCTCCATTTCGTCTTACTTCAAGCGAAACTTCAGTACCTAAAGAAGAAGAGCCATTGAACATATAGTTGATCTCATAAATACCTGAATGTTCGATTGTTAAGCTATCCGCCATTCCGGTTCCCACACCATTGATCGGCATCAGCAGAGGGAGCGGAATTCTTTCAGGCACATTCGGATTTAAGAATAATGTCTGTTCCGTCTTGTTATAGCGTCCGCCATAATAAAGCAGACCGCCGCCCCCGCCTGCACCGGTGGCACCCGTTGGACCGGTTGGACCCATTTCCCCATCGGCCCCAGTTGGACCGGTTGGACCCATCGCCCCATCTGCGCCCGTTGGACCGATTGGACCAGGTTCTCCTGCTAATCCCTGAGCACCATCAGCGCCAGTTGCACCGGTAGCTCCAGTTGCGCCTGTAGCTCCCGTAGCGCCAGTCGGACCCGTTGGACCCGTCGCACCGGTTGGACCTGTAGGGCCGATTGGACCCGTAGCGCCTGTCGCACCGCCGGCTCCGATATTGCCAGTGGCCCCAGTTGGACCGATTGGGCCCGTCGGACCGGTGATGCCTTGAATACCTGAAGGACCCGTAGCACCTGTGGCTCCCGTAGCACCGGTCGGACCCGTTGGGCCGATTGGACCGGTTGGTCCCGTCGGCCCTGTAATACCTTGAATACCAGAAGGACCTGTCACGCCAGTAGCTCCCGTAGCGCCAGTCGGACCCGTTGGGCCGATTGGACCGATCGGACCGGTGACGCCAATAAATCCTTGTGGTCCCTGCGGACCGGTGGCGCCAACAGGACCTGCGACGCCTTGCGGACCCGTGGCACCGGTAACGCCGGCAAACCCTTGCGGACCTTGCGGACCGGTTGCCCCCGTCGGGCCGATTGGGCCGGTTGGACCTGTCGCACCGGTAACGCCTGCGAGACCCTGAGGACCTTGTGGTCCTTGCGGGCCTTGAGCTCCGGTATTTCCCATCGGGCCTTGAATTCCCTGCGGGCCTTGCGGACCCGTGGCTCCGGCGGCTCCGGTTGGACCGGTTGGACCCACAGGCCCCTGAATTCCCGGATTTCCCATTGGACCTTGCGGCCCTGTCGGACCGGTTGCCCCGGTAAATCCTCGCGGACCCTGAGGACCCATGGGGCCAGTTGCCCCCGTATCCCCAGGAATTCCCTGCGGACCTTGGGCGCCGATCGGGCCCTGAGCTCCTGTCGATCCCCGCGATCCTGTCGGGCCTGGAATTCCCTGGAATCCCCGTGGACCCTGAGGACCGGTTGCTCCTGTATTGCCAGGGCGTCCCATCGGTCCCGGCTCTCCCTGCGGACCCTGAGGACCCGGATATCCCCGCGGACCGATCGGACCTCGGGCTCCGGTTACCCCTTGAGGACCGATTGGCCCAGGTTCACCTTGCGGACCTTCTGGTCCCCGGCAGCCACGAGGGCCCTGCGGACCCTGGGGACCCGGACAGCCCCGCGGACCCATCGGGCCCTGTTCGCCACGACAGCCTCGCGGACCTTGCGGACCGGTTGGGCCGGTGCAGCAGCACCCCGGACGCGGCGGACGGCAGGAACGAGCATCTTCTTCCTCCTGCCAGTCGATTGGGCTTGAGGCATAATGTCTTCGATCATCGTTCATCATCTTCACCTGCTTTCAGAATGAGAGTTCTCATTCAACCCATACTATGGCAATTCTTTCCCGTTCCTTTGACGCCGGCCCAGCCGAAGCTGGAAATTCGATATCTTTTTTCTAACAGTGTGCCGATTTAGGCTAAAAACGCAGGTTCATTCCCTATGAAAAATATTCAGTTTATTTCGCAGACATAACCACATGCTTATAAGCTTTCCTGCATCCACCTTCAGTTTGTTGCGGGTAAATCTGCTTGATATTTTAAAACGATAAGGATGGAATTTACTTTTTCCATGTTGTCTACAATAAACGGCTTCCGTCATTGATCTGACAATTTTTTCTCTATATTGCCGCTGGCTGTCGGGCCTCCTTTCTATATTGGAGAGGATTTACCAACACTTTAAACTCTGCAGCTGCGCGCAGGGGACAGAGTATAAAAAAACCTGGATTCTCTGTTTTCAAGATCCAGGTTTCAAATTCAATTCATTTTCACTACAAGCTTAAAGCAGACCGACACGTTTGAAAATATCATCGACATGTTTCAGATGATAGGCCGGATTGAAGCAGTCGTCAATTTCAGCCTTGCTTAACAACGCCGTTACCCGCGGTTCCGCTTCCATTAACGAACGAAAATCAATTTTCTCATTCCAGGATTTATTCGCGTTCGGCTGGACCAGGTCATAAGCCTCCTCCCGCGACATTCCCTTTTCAATCAACGTCAGCATAAACCGCTGTGAGAAGATCACGCCGTAGGTCTTATAAATGTTCTCGCGCATGTTGTCTTCAAACACCGTCAGCGTGTCAATGATCCGCGTAAACCGGTTGAGCATGTAGTCGAGCAGTTCCGTTGCATCCGGCGCGATGATCCGCTCGGCGCTGGAATGCGAGATATCCCGCTCATGCCACAATGCGACATCCTCGTAGCTGCTGATCATGTAACCGCGTAAAATCCGGGCACAGCCGCACATGTTTTCCGAACCGATCGGATTGTGCTTATGCGGCATCGCACTGGAGCCCTTCTGTCCCTTGTTGAAGTATTCCTCCACTTCACGGACTTCCGTGCGCTGCAAATGCCGGATCTCCGTCGCCATTTTCTCGATCGAGGTTGCGATCAGAGCCAGCGTCGCAAAATACTGCGCATGCCGATCGCGCTGCAGCACCTGTGTCGAAATTTTCGCCGAATGAATCCCCAGCTTTTCACAGACATAATCCTGAACAAACGGCGGGGTGTTGGCAAACGTACCGACGGCGCCGGAAATCTTCCCGGTTTCCACCATTGCCGCCGCTTCCTCAAACCGCTGCAGGTTGCGGTTCATTTCTTCAAACCAGAGCGCGAATTTCAAGCCGAAAGTCGTAATTTCCGCATGGACGCCATGGGTTCGGCCCATCATGATCGTATCCTTATATCGCAGCGCTTTTTCCTTCAGAACATCCTGAAACCGATGCAGATCTTTCCGCAGAATTTCATTGGCCTGTTTATACAGATAGCCATAAGCGGTGTCGACGACGTCGGTGGAGGTCAGCCCGTAATGTACCCACTTCCGTTCCTCACCCAGCGATTCGGAAACCGCCCGAGTAAACGCCACGACGTCATGTTTGGTTTCACTTTCAATTTCATAGATCCGGTCGATGTCAAACGAGGCGTTCTGCCACAGCTTCGCCACGTCCTCCGCCGGGATTTCACCCAGCTGACTCCAGGCCTCGCATGCCAGCAGCTCGACTTTCAGCCACGCGCCGAACTTGCTCTCCTCATTCCAGATCGCCCGCATTTCAGGACGGGAATAACGGTCTAACATAACACTCCTCCTTTTATTTCTGCTTAATCACTTTTTGGAAACTGAACAGCGCGGTCGGATACTGGCCGCTGAAGCATGAGACGCACAGATCCCGCGTCGGGATGGCCTCGCGCATCTGTTCAATCGTCATGAATTTCAGCGAATCGGCATTGATGTAAGTACACAGCTCGTCCACATTCATCCGCGCGCTGATCAATTCTTCATACGTCGAAGTGTCGACGCCGTAGAAGCATGGACTGCTGAAAGGCGCGGAGGCGATCCGCACATGCACTTCCGTTGCCCCGGCATCCTTTAACAGCTGGACAATCCGGCGGGATGTCGTACCGCGCACGATCGAATCGTCGACCATGACGACACGCTTGCCGCTGACGATGCTGCTGATCGCACTCAGCTTCATGCGCACGCCGCGTTCACGCTGTTTCTGGGTCGGCTGAATGAAGGTCCGGCCAACATACCGGTTTTTGATCAAACCGATTTCATACGGCAGACCGCTGGCTTCGCTGTAGCCGATCGCGGCCGAGAGGCTGGAATCCGGCACACCGATGACGATATCCGCTTCGACGTCATCGCTCTTGGCCAGAAGCATCCCCGCGTGACGGCGGCTGGTATGGACGTTGATGCCCTCGATGCTGCTGTCCGGACGGGCGAAATAAATGTATTCCATCGCGCACATTTTGTGCTGAACTTGATCTGTATAATGAAAGCTCTTAACGCCGTCGCTGGCGATTCTTACGACTTCGCCCGGTTCGATATCGCGGATGAATTTCGCGCCGACGATATCAAATGCGCAGGTTTCCGAGCTGATGCAGTAGCCATCCTCAAGGAATGCCAGCGACAGCGGCCGCAGACCGTTCTTGTCGCGGACCGCATACATGCAGTCCTTGGTCATGATGATGAACGCGAACGCCCCTTCCATCTTGCGGCAGGCGCCCATGATCTTCTCAACGAACGTTCCCGCTTCCCGCTGGATCAGATGCAGCATGATCTCGCTGTCGCTGCTGCCCTGGAAGATGCTGCCCAGATTTTCCAGTTCTTCTTTCAATTCGCTGGCGTTGACAATCTGCCCGTTATGCACGGCCCCGAAATGCCCGGTATGTGCGCGGACCATGATCGGCTGCACGTTTTCGATCTCATTGCCGCCGTCGGTCGAATACCGGACATGGCCGATCGCATGGATGCCGTCCATCTTGTTGATCGTTTCAGTGTTGAACACTTCCGTGATCAGGCCCTTGCCCTTGATGCACTTGATGTTCTGTCCGTCGCTGGTCGCAATCCCGGCCGCTTCCTGACCGCGATGCTGCAGCGCGTGCAGGCCAAAGTAGGACAGCGAGGCGGCCGAGCTGACATGATATACGCCGAACACGCCGCATTCCTCATGGATCTTACCGTTTAAAAAATATTCGTTTTCCATTTTCATTTTGTCTTC
Organism: Holdemania sp. 1001095H_141210_F2; assembly: GCF_015558105.1. NCBI lineage: Bacteria > Bacillati > Bacillota > Erysipelotrichia > Erysipelotrichales > Erysipelotrichaceae > Holdemania > Holdemania sp. 1001095H_141210_F2. The sequence continues at coordinate 9,012 of NZ_JADNPO010000004.1, read as the reverse complement.
ACCCACTGGCTCAAACGGCCGTATATCTCCTCATAAGCGCCGATGACGTCGCCCATATCTCTTCTGAAACGATCCTTATCCAGTTTTCTGTCCGTGCCTTTTTCCCAGAACCGGCAGGTATCCGGCGAAATTTCATCCGCCAGCAATATCCGTCCTTCGCTGTCCTTGCCGAATTCCAGTTTGAAGTCGATCAAGCGGACGTTGATCTGATCGAAAATTTCTTTCAGAACTTCGTTGACCTGCGCGGTGATCGCATAGATCTGGTCCAGCTCCCCGCGCGTCGCAAAACCCAGACCGACGGCATGGGTATCGTTGATCATCGGATCACCCAGCTCGTCGTTTTTATAACAGATTTCATAGACCGGCGTTTTCAGCACAGTCCCCTCTTCAATTCCAAATTTCTTTGCCATACTTCCGGCAACGACGTTGCGGACGATGACTTCCAGCGGAACGATACTGACTTTCTTACACAGCTGATCCCGATCGTTCAGCGTTTCTACCCAATGCGTCGCAATTCCACGGTGATTCAGTTCGCGAAACAAGATCGTCGTGATTTTGTTGTTGAGCACGCCTTTGTTGCTGATGCTGTCCTTCTTCAATCCGTTAAACGCTGTCGCGTCATCCTTGTAATGGATGATCACCCGCTCTGGATCATCGGTAGCATAGACCTGCTTGGCCTTGCCTTCGTACATCATTTCCTGCTTTTCCATGCAATATCCTTCCTTTTCTCTCAATTACCCTCGCCAAAATAAAAAACATATTGTATCCACAATATGCACTGAAAAACTCCTAAAATGAAGTCTGCGCCTGATTCGGTCCTTTCTTCATAAAGAGTTCCTCCTTTAGGGTCAACCTCGGCATTCACCTTGACTGCTCATTTATAAAAATGGGGGAAAAGGTTACTTGTAGTCCACACATAGGCCAGTGGGTAGATACGTGTCAGCCGAAATTTGACACCTATACAAGTAATGCAAACCTGACTGCTATCAGATTTACAGGTATATAATACACTTCTTCCCCTTGCTTGACAATGATTTTTTAAGCTTTTTTTTAAGGATTTCAGGATAGTTTTTCACTCAGCTCCATCCACCGCTCAGTTTTGCTTTCCAGCTCGCTTTCCGCCGCCTCCCGCTGCTCGCCCAACGTCTTGAGCTGAGCATAGTCTGCCGTCTGCCCCAGCTTGACGTCCAGCGCCTGAATTTCCTGTTCCAGCACCGGCAGCCGGGCTTCAATTTCCTCCAGCTCTTTCTTTTCCATATAGGTCAGCCGGTTGACTTTCGGCTTGACGCGGACCGTCGTTTCCCGCGGCTTAGCCTGTTCCGCTTCCGTCTGCTGCTCCAGATAATCGGTATAGCTCAGGTTGCTGAAGCTCAGCCGTCCCTGGCCTTCGTAGATCAACAACCGGTCGCAGGTGCGGTCGAGGAAATAGCGATCATGACTGACGGAAAGCACCGCCCCGCCGAAATCGTCGAGATATTCTTCCAGAAGCATCAGTGTCGGAATATCCAGATCGTTAGTCGGTTCGTCCAAAAGCAGAACGTTCGGCGCTTTCATCAGAATCCCCAATAAGCCCAGCCGGCGTTTCTGACCGCCGGAGCATTTGCCGATCGGCTGCCATTGCTGCTTCGGATCAAATAAGAATCGCTGCAGCATCTGCGAAGCGCTCACCTGCCCGTCCGGCGTGTCGATCACCTCGCCGATCGAACGGACATAATCAATGATCCGCTGATCGGGATCCATTTCCTCCAGCTCCTGGGAAAAATAGCCGATCCGCACTGTTTCGCCGACGATGATTTTCCCGGCGTCGGGCTGCAGCTGACCTGCAAGCAGCTTCATCAGCGTGCTTTTTCCGCAGCCGTTAGGGCCGATAATGCCTAAGCGCTCATGCCGGCGGACAATGTAGCTGAAATCCGTGATCAGCGGCTGACCATTGATCGCCTTGGACAGATTGCAGATCTCGATCGTCGTATTGCCCAATCGGGAACTCAGCGAGCCGAGCTTGAGCTGATCAGGATCCTGAATCCGTTCAATCGCGCTAAGCTTTTCAAAACGTTCGATACGCTCCCGGCTTTTGGTTGAACGGGCCATCGCCCCGCGCTGAATCCACTGGGCTTCTTTGCGCAGATACGCCAGCCGCTTGCGCTCGCTGGCCCGGGCCATTTCCTCACGCTGCGCTTTCAGCTGCAGAAAGCCGGAATAATTTGTCTGATAGGCATAAACATGTCCAGCCTCCACCTCCAAGATCGCATTGGTGACACGGTCGAGGAAATAACGGTCATGCGTGACCATCAGCATCGCTTTATTCGACTTGATCAGCCGCTTTTCCAGCCACAGAATCATCTGTTGATCAAGATGGTTGGTCGGCTCGTCCAGGATCAACAGGTCGCACGGCCGGATCAAGGCGCAGGCCAGCGCCACACGGCGGCGCTGACCGCCGGAACACGTGCCCACCTTCTGACTCATGTCGTTCATTTTTAACTGGGTCAGGATCGACTTGGCTTCATATTCCTGAACCTCATCTTTTTTCTCCGCGCTCTCCAGCACGGTTTCCAAGACGGTTTTCTCCGGATCCAGCTGCGGCTGCTGTACCAGACAGGAAATCCTTTTGCCCGGCACCAGCGTGACCGTTCCGTCATCCGGCGCTTCCAGCCCGGCGATCAAACGCAGCAGCGTTGATTTCCCAGCCCCGTTAACACCAACGATGCCCCATTTTTCTTTTTCATTGATAACCAGGCTGACATGATCCAGAACCGGATCCGCGCCGTAATTTTTAACCAGATTGTCTGCCGAACAAATCAATCGCTCCGCCTCCCTTCTTTATTCCAGACCTGCGCTGCACACCGCATCAGCCTGTTCGCCGACGACGACCGCAAACACCGCGATCTGATCAGCGCGGGTATCCGCCGCCATTTTCATCTTTTGATCGAGCACTTCGTCCGGAGCGAAGAAATAAAACGCGTCGATCTGATCGGCGTCGACGTCGACCAGCGTTTGTTCAGGATCCGCTTTCCGGCTCAGCTGTTCCATCACTTCCGCCACGCTCTTCGCGTTCGGCTTGGCCGGGCTTTGACAGCCTGTGATCATCAGCGCCGTCAAGATCAATACACTCCATTTTTTCATTGTTCTTTCCTTCCTCCACATGCGTTTTCATATAGTCCTTATAGATGGCGAACCCTTCGGTGTTCAAATGCACGCCGTCGGCCGTCAGTTCTTCCCGCAGCTCGCCGTTTTCATCCATCAGCAGCGGGGCCGGATCAAGCAGATAGATCTGCTTTTCCTGTGCCAGCTCAGTGAAGATCGCGTTATATTCGGCGATTCTTTCGGGCGCGACGTCTTTTTCCCGGGCATAGCCCTTGGCGCTGCAGGGATAAATTTTCTGAAGCAGCAGCGTAGCGTCCGGCTGGACTTCGCGCAATCCGTCGATCAAACTGCCCAGTTTCTGTTTAAAAACCGAGCTGTATTCCCACCCCAGTTCATTGTAGCCGACGATCAGAACCAACCGCCGGTAAGTTTTATTCTCCAGAGCCTCCCATACGGTCTGTTTCTCTTTTCCTTCCCCGATCACCTTTTTGATCTGCCACTGATTGATCGACAAGCCGATCGACGCCAGCACGTCCGACTGCGGAAAAACCTCGTAGTCAAAAACGCCGACAGCCCGCGAATCGCCTAAAAACGCAGTGTCGGAAAAGAAGTCGTCCGAGACCGGCGCGGTTTCAGCCAGTGGCTGGCTGTAATCAAAATCCGTGATGGTTCTATAACAAAGACACCCTTTCGGCGTCGTGTTTTCCTTCATAAGGGCGGAAGAATCCACCGGCTGCCCAGCGCAGCCGGCCAAACACAACGACAGGAGCAAACCTAAGCTTTTTTTCATCGCATTCACCTGCCTTCTTTATTTTACAACCTTTTGACCGAAGTGCAATTCCTCTTTCATGAAAGAATGTTGAATTCGCCTGATTTTCCCAAAAGGAAAGATTTTCCGAGGTGATTTTCCGGCAGTTTAATTTCAAGCTGCGAAAACGGCACGGTTTAAACTAAAAAGGTTTAAAGATGAAAAAAGGATCTATTCAAACAGATCCTCGCTTTCGCTTTCCGTATAATCCGGCAGTTCCGGCAGCTCGTTCAGACTGACCAGCTTGAAGCTGTCCATAAATTCCTCCGTTACCTCAAACAAAATCGGCCGTCCCGGAGCTTCCGAACGTCCCGCTTCCCGAATCAGCCCCCGCGCCTGCAGCTTGCGCAGCATCATATCGCAGCCCACGCCGCGGATTTCTTCAATTTCCACGCGGGTGATCGGCTGCTTGTAGGCAACGATTGCCAGGGTTTCCAGCGCTGATTGAGAAAGGGCCGTACTCTTGGCATTCGCAAACAGCTTCTGCGCATAGGGATGAATCGAAGCTTTGGAGACAAATTTGAACACTCCGCCATAATCGACAACCTCAATCCCCCGCTGATCATCCGCATACATCCGCTGCAAATCCTCCAGCACCAGCCGCGCCTCGCTTTCGCTGACATCCAGCACCGCCGCGCACTGCGGCAGCGTCAGCCCTTCGTCGCCAACGATAAACAACAAGCCCTCGACGATTGTCATCGCCTGATTTTCCATGATTAAGCCCCCCTCCTAAACCAGATCGTATCCGCATCATCCACTGTAAAATACAACTGATGCGAATGCGCCATATCCAGAATCGCCAGAAATGTGACGATCGTTTCATGAATTTCATGACAGTCTTCCAGCAAGCGTTCAAAGCTGAACGTTTCCGGCAAATCCGCCAGCCGCGCCGTGATCTGCAGGATCCGGTCCTCAACGGAAATTTCCTTCGCCGTATATTTCGTTTCAATCGGCCTTAACAGCTGCATCCGCCGTAGACATCGCGTCATCGCTTTTGCCAGCTCATACGGACTGCCTTGAACCGGTTGATTGTCGTTGGCTTTGATCCATTCCTCCGATTCGATCGAGACCGGCTTGCTTAGCTGACACTGACGGTCCAGATACAGCTGCTTCAGCTGCTCGCTGATTTCCTTAAACTGTTGATATTCCAATAACCGGCGGACCAGACGGTCCTTCGGATCTTCCTCATAGGCGTCGTTAAGTTCCGCTTCCTGCTTCGGCAAAAGCTTCTTGCTTTTGTATTCGATCAGCGTCGCCAGTTCGACAAGATATTCGCTGCACACTTCCAAATGCATTTCTTCCATCTTATTCAGATACAAAAGATACTGTTCCGTCAGGACATGGATATCCAGATCAAACAGATCCAGCTCCTTCTCCTTGATCAGATGCAGCATCAGATCGAGCGGTCCCTCAAACTGATTCACAGCGACTGTAAACGACACAAAAAACCACCTCTTGTTTCTCATTATAACAAAAAGTGGCTTTCAGCACTAGATTTTATTTCTTATCCATCGTGAAGTTGCCGAAGAACAGCCGTTTGAATTCCCTGGCGTTAAACGGAATGAGCGGATAGAGATAAGGAAACGGGCCGACCTGGGTTTGTAAAAGCAGAATCAGATGAATCAGGATCCCGATTAGAAAACCCGGATAACCGCCGATCACAACCAGCACGATCAGCGCCAGGCGCACGATCTTATTCGCCATCGACAGCTCATAGCCGGCGGTCACAAAATTACCGATGTTGACGATTGCCGTCATAATCAGGATCTCCTGCGTATAGGCGCCATACGCAATCGGCGCGTCGCCCAGCACAAACACCGCGACGATGCCCAGAAGACTGGAAAGCATCAACGGCGAATGAATCAGGGAGAGCCGGATCCACTCGATCAAAAGATCCGCGATCAAGACCTGCACGCCAAACGTAATCGGTCCGGGGATTTCCGGCAGCGGCAGGTTCAGGCGCGTCGGATTGTGCTGCATGACCAGCACCATCCACAACGGCAGCAGATAGATCGAACAGAACACCCCGGCCAGCCGGATCGCCCGCATGACCAGCGAGATCACAGGTGTCTGGGTGTATTCCTCGATCTGCTTGGTCTGTTCAAAAAAGGTCGTCGGCATGATAACCGCCGAAGGACAGTTATCGACCAGCACGATCAACGAACCCTGAAGCAGATGGATCGCCGCGATATCCGGACGCTCGGTATAGCGCACGTGCGGATAAGGATTCCACGTCTGGCCATACATCAGCTCACACAGCTGGCGTTCGCTGGTCACCTCCGCGTTGGTCGGCAGATGGTCGATCCGATTCTGGAAATCGTGCAGGATCGAGGGATGAATCAGATCGCTGATGTATAAGACAAAGATATCGGTCTTCGTCCGGCTGCCCTTCTGATAAGCCTTTGTCACCAGCTTGGGATCGCGGATCCGCCGGCGCACCATGCCCAAATCCAGCATGATATGTTCAATGAAGCCATCGCGCGCGCCGCGGATACTTTTCTCGACCGTCGGCTCGCTCGGCCCGCGGGTTGGGTAGGAGCGGGTATCGACGATAAACGCATAGGCACTGCCTTCCAGAATGACCAAAGTCTGGCCTTGCAGGATCTTGTCGAGCGCATCCTCCAGACTGCCCGCCTGCGTCACCGTGGCTGGAAAGAATGCCAGATTGCCTTTGTCGAAGACCAGACTTTCAACGATCGGTTCGATTGAAGTCGTACCGGTAACCCCGCCGACAAACACCAGCAGGCATTGCCGGTCGTTGACGTTGACTGAACGGATCGTCAGGTCGAAGCAGTCGGTCGCCTGCCGCAGCCAGTCAACGTTCTTCCAGGCTTCCGCTGAAAACGGGGTCTTCTCGGTCATAGCTTCGGCTTAAAGATCAGCGCCGCTAAAAACGCAAAGTAGATCGCGCTGGTAATCCCGGCTGCCGTCAGATCCAGCATCCCCAGCGGAATCCCTAATAAGCCTTGCTGCGCCACTCCGTCCATAACGGAATGCATCAGCGAATGGCCAAAGCTGGTGATCGGCAGCAGCGCGCCGGCATGGCCGAATTCGACCAGCTTGTCATAGAGATTGAAAAAGTCAAGGAACGCACCGAGCACAACGAACAAGCTTGTAATGTGCCCGGGCGTCAGATTGGTATTATCATAAATCAGCTGTCCGGCCAGACAAATTAAGCCGCACACAACAAACGCGCCAAAATATTCCATCATTCACCGACCGTCCCTTCATATACAACCGCATGCGCAATGCACGGGATCGATTCCTTCTGCTGCACGATCACCGTCGAAAGCAGCGCGCCGGTCGCGACGACCATGATCTTATGCAGCGCTTTGGTTCTTAACAGATCGAACAAATACGCGATCGTCACCACCGCGCTGCAGGCGCAGCCGCTGCCGCCGGCGAACACTTCCTGATGTTCGCGGTCATAGATCAGAAGTCCGCAGTCGATCAGCTTGTCGTGCGGATCCATGCCCTTTTGCTTGAACAGATCGATCAGCATGCTTCGGCCGATTTTGGATAAATCCCCGGTGACGATCAGATCGTAGTCGTCAAAACTCGTCCCGGTGTTCTCAAAATGCCGGCAAATCGTATCGAAAGCCGCCGGAGCCATCGCGCTGCCCATGTCATTGGGATTGGTGAACTGCCAGTCGAGAATCCGGCCCAGCGTGGCCTGTGTCAAACGGATCGGCGTCTTTTCATGTTGGAAGATCATCGCGCCCGCCCCCGTAACCGTGTAGGTCGTTGTTTCCGGCTTCTGTACGCCATATTCATTCGGATAGCGGAACTGCCGTTCCGCCGTCGCGTTGTGCGAGCTGGTTAGACCCAGCACCCGTTCGGCGTGACCGCTGTCGATCCACATCGCAGCATTGGCGGCGATCAGCGTGGAATTGGAACAGGCGCCATACAAACCGATAAACGGAATATCAAGATCGCGCGCGAAATAGTGGCTGGTCCCCAGCTGGTTGAGCAGATCACCGCCCAGGATCAGATCGAGATCGCTGGTTTTGCATCCCTGCGCGCGCAGCGCATGATCGCAGGCTTCGGACATCAGCCGCCGCTCTGCCTGTTCATAGGTTTTCTCTTCGCAATAAATGTCGTCGAACAGCTTGTCAATTTTATCCTTTAACGGACCCTGAGCTTCCATCGGACCCGCCGCCGTCCCGCAGCCGCCGACAAAGACGGATTGAAAATGCAGCGTCTTCATAGCAGCGACACCACCCATCGCAGCAGGCCCAGCGTATACGCCGCGGCGATGCCATAGGTTAAAACAGATCCCGCCAGCTTGAACATTGTGCTGCCGATTCCGTAAATTGGTCCTTCGCTGCGGCCTTCCATTGCGCAGGCTGTCAGCGAGTTGGCGAAGCCGGAAATTGGAATGAACAGCCCGGCTCCGCATTTCTGCGCAAGCTTATCATAAATGCCCAGTCCTGTCAGCAGCGCCGTGACAAACACGACGGTGATGACCATCGGACCCGCTGCGGCCTTAGCGTCTAAGCCCAGCAGCTGTTGATACATCGTCAAAAGACCCTGACCGATGATTCCCATCACCCCGCCGCTGACAAACGCCCACAACGCCTTGCCTAACGTTCCCTTTTTGGGCGCGGTCCGCTTGGACGCTTCTTTATAGCCTTGTGTACTCATCACGATTCCTCCTGTCTATCCGCTAGTATGGACAGGATTTTCCCGAACAAACATCAAGACCGCAAAAACCCGACAGACTTCTTTATTCAGCTAAAAACGAGGAAAAGATAGAAAAGGCGGCAAACGCCGCCATATTTTCTTTTCGATGATATCAGTCGCTTGCAAGGTGCGATTGCTCTGAGTAGTCCTCAGTCTGGCTGAAACCGGAAACGATTTCCTTTTTTAACTGTTCCAGTTGTTGAAGACTGATCTTGGTGCAGAGCTGGATGAGCTGATCATTACAATGATTTCTTAGCATTTCCTTTGCGGTTTCTAATCGTTGCTTTTCGATGCCTTGCTCAACACCTTGTTTGATGCCTTTCTCAATGCCTTCTGCCAAGCCTTCCCGTTTACCCTCATAGCGCAGCTGCGCCATGTCCATCATCCGCCGGTTATGCTCAAACGCCGCATCCCGCATTGCCGGATCACTGCTCATTCTC
>NZ_JADNPO010000049.1:0-9985 GCF_015558105.1 Holdemania sp. 1001095H_141210_F2 | reverse complement strand
TTATGAATTGACGTTGTATTTGTGCTTTTCTTCCTGTTTAGTTTTCAAAGATCGACGCCCTCTCGCGAGGTGCTCATTAATATTACCAAATCACCCCTTTTCTGTCAACATCTTTTTTTATTTTTTTTGCATTTTCTCCCCTCACTTTGTTTCCCCCTTATTTTAAAGGCTTTTTAAGCTTTTCCCTCTCTGCTCATTTCCAACGTACCCGTTTTTTTCAGTTATATACAGTCTTCTTAAAACTTCGATTCTTTTTTCATTGCCCAACGATTTAATCCATTCCGCTTCATAAGATTTGACTTTTCCATCTTTTCCTGTTTTCTGATTTCCTCATATTCATTCTGATCATTTCAGCGGCGTTCCGTGAAAGCAGTTCATCCTAACTGCCCTCTTGTCAGAAACTGTCCCGACAAACAAAAAAACTCTGACCGATTTTATCAAGTCAAAGTTTCTCACGTTCTGAATCCTGCAGTGCCGTGTGCAGCAATTCCAGATATTCGTGGTACAGACATTCAATTTCTTTTTGATTGAACGGCGATTCTTTTCGTTTGATCTTGCCGATCAGCACGTCCATCTCTTTTTCTACGGCATGCTTCAGCGGTTCGCTGTATCCCATTTCACGGCCATGCTGCTCATATTCATCTTCATCCAGAATCTCAATGCGTCCATCCGGAAACAGCTTGACATCCAAATCATAATCAATATTCTTGATTGCCTCACCGTCATACAAACTTGGAGAAGCAAGATTACAGTAATAATAGATGCCGGTCTTCCGAATCATCGTGATCACATTATACCAGTGATCAGGATAGAAGAAGCAAATCGCCGGTTCCCGTGTAAACCAGCGGCGGCCATCCGCCTCGGTGACCCATGTTTTATTGGTAACGGCAATCACCCGGCGCACCCCAGCCTCAATAACGAAGCCTTTAGCCCATGTCCGATGCAGCGAACCGTCATGCTTGAAACTCTGAATGTAGACCTGCGATCCCACTTCAGGCAGCATGGAGATTCACCTCATTTCTTCTTTTTTACAAAATCTTATTTATTATACCTCTTTTTAGTCTGAACGAAAAGAGGGGAATCCAGTCGTTTGATTCGCCAGGAAAATACGCATAAACCCATCCTGTCTGACCATACTGTCAGAAGAAAGGAGGCTGGATGATGAAAACACCGCCAAAAATGCTTTCCCCGAAGGATTGTTCTTATCTGGCAGATATGCTGGAAACGCTGCTGACCACAGCGAAAAAAGCGGAGAATTACAGCCGGAAAATCGAAGATAAACAAGTCAGCGACTTCGCCGCTCATTACTACGAAACTCTGAAAAGTCAGTATTCCATTCTGACTGACGAATTGAAAGGAAGTGTCAACGAATGAACAGTCCGGAAGTTATGAATCCGAAGTCTGAAATTTTACCGGATGAGAAACGTTTTAACGACCGCGACCGGCTGAATGATTTACTGATCTCGATCAAACATATCACCTATATGTATTCCTTAGCCTGTCAGGAAGCCAGCAACAACGAGTTATATACCAAACTGTTCGGTCTGTTTCAGGAAAGCAGCCAGCTGCAGCGGAAGAACTACGACCTGATGTTTGAAAAGGGTTGGTACAAGCTGGAAAATGAACAGGCGCAAAAGATCGACACGAAGCACCAAACCTTCAAATCAGAAGAAAGTCAGCTGAGCTGAATTCCGCCAGTCTCTCCCTTATTGAAATAAAAAAACGCCGATCCAAAAGTCTTCTGAAAGGCTCCTGGAATCTGCGTCTTTTTGTAATTAAAGCGGCTGATTGCTGAGTTTTTCGATTCTGATCTAATTGCAGACAGGACTTTATTTCTTGTTCATCAACGGTTTGATGCGCGGCATGACTAACGGCAGCAGAACCAGGCACAGGATCGTTGTCGGAATCATGTAAGTGGCATTGTAGACCAGCGAGGCCCACGGCGCCGTTTCCCAGACGAGAATACCGGACAGCGTACTGGAGATCAGCCGGACAAGGTTGGTGATCAGCACGCCGGAGTAAAACCATTTGTAGTTAGGAAACAGACTCGCCAGTCCGTAAACGGAAAAGGCGAAGAAATAGTCGAGCAGAAAGCCGATCAGGTCCGGAGTATACATCGGACCGGTGACATACTGCAGCAGAATCGAAAGTACGGCGACGACCGTGCCTTTCTGCCAGCCCAGATGATAGCTGGCCATTAACAGCGGAATCACCGAGACGCCAAGCGAACCGCCGTTGGGCATCTGTAAAATTCCGAGGGTGTTGACGGCGACGTCGAGTACGATGAATAATGCAGCGTACAGCGCCATGTAGACGAGATCTTTGGTTGTCCATTTCATAAAAAAACACCTCCAAGTGTGAGGCGTAAGGAAAAATCAGTAAACTCCCTACGCTAGTTTTACCTAGATCAGGTGATAAGGGTTTGTTCCATCGTTGGATCTCAGCATTTGCTCCCCTGTTCACGAGAAATATTATAGCACATTCTTTCAGGATGCGTTCCTTTTTTCTGTCGATTCCGTTAAAATAGAGAAAAGCGGAGGAAAAAGGATGGAAGAAAAATTAACAATGCGCATGGAAACGCTGCTGGATAACGCGAAAGCCTTGTGTTTTGAGGAAACGGACCTGATCTGCTGCCTGGCCAATCTCAGCGCGCTGATCATGCAGAGCGTTCCCAATATCAACTGGGCAGGATTTTATCTGATGAAGCAGGGTGAATTGATCCTGGGTCCGTTTCAGGGAAAACCGGCGTGTACGCATATCGCCTTAGGGCAAGGCGTGTGCGGAACAGCGGCGCAGAAAAATACATGCTTAGTCGTCATGGATGTTCATCAGTTTCCCGGCCATATCGCCTGCGATCAGACCAGCCGCAGTGAAATCGTCGTCCCGCTGGTCTATCAGTCCGAAGTTGTCGGCGTGCTGGATATCGACGCCCCGATCCCGGATCGGTTCAAACCGGCAGATGAAGCTGTCCTGTGCGAACTTGGCGCCTGGATTGGCGAGTTATTTGCACTGAACCCGCATGAGCGCTGATCTGACTTTGGCGGATCCGTGCCGCAAAGCCTTGTTTCAAAAGAAATTGAATCGCTGTTTCAAAATAACATCTCGTAAAAAAGCAACGGCATAAGACATCCGCTGCTTTTTTCATTCTTGTCATCGTCGTTTTCCAATTCACCCTTGCCAAAGTGTTCTGTTATCACAGAGTTATGAAAACGGGACTGCCGCTTTTTGTTTACCTTCAAAAAAGCGCAGGTTGAAGATATCGGGCATACGGGTGTTCCTTGGCCAGATAGCGCATGGCTTCATCAATCGCGGCGTCCGCTTTGAACAGCCGCAATTCAGCCATACCGGCCTTGCCTCTTTTGACAAAGCCTTTTTCCTCCAGGCGTTTGCCTATTTTATTAAAGATCTCACTGTCGATATCCAGATCCAGATATTTCTTCCACATCCGCTTGCCTTCCAGCTCGACCGCCGCACCGCGCAGGATCACCGGCCGGATTTCACTGCGGTATTCCGCTAAATGCATTGCCGTACAGCGGGTATAATCGACGCCCATTAACAGCACCGAGCCTTTCAGCTCATACAACCGGGCGGCCGGGGATTCCTCAGACAGCGGAAAATGCAGCGACTGATGGTTGCAAAGCAGCTTGGCATATTTACCCCAGGCGACATAAGCGCAGTTGGGATGATGAGAAACGACGATCCCATCGCGCCGCCGCAGATTCTCGACGATCGCCCCCATTGCCCGGGTATCCGATTCTTTTTTATTAAACGCCGGCATCTGTTCGCGCACGGCTTTGATCAAATGACGTTCGATCGGCGGATTTTCCCAGGCCGAGGGTTCAGTGTTGTCCGAACATTGCATCGCCATCAGCAGCGTACCAGAGTAGCCGACCGCTTCAATCAACGCGTTAACGACCGTTTGGGCGCCCCCGCAGACATATCCGAACGCGCTGAGCGACGCATGAACTTCAAGGATCATGCCGGCGCCGACGCCGAGTTCTTTAAGCTGTTCTAAAATTTCCTTCTGCGTTATCAGCTGCGATATCGCTTTTTGTGGTGTTTTCATCCCGCCCGATCTCCTTTGTTGACTTGCTTTCTTATTATATCACGCGCGCGTTGGTTTTATAAAGAGGACAGCCGACAAAAAGGAAGCCCTTACGGACTTCCTCTTACAAATTCATCTAATTGCACCCTGATTTTGTTCAGATAACGACACAGTTATGAAAACCGCGGTCGCTTTCAGCCTGCGCCAGACGCTCGGCTTCTTCCAACGGCGTGATCGTCCGGCCGCAGAACCGCAGTCCTTCCTCGCACACCCCAAACGGCCGATAGCGCAGCAGCTTATAACGAATTTTTCCCTGCAGCCTTTCATTTACCGCACGGACCGTCTTCTGATTTTGTTTGGGAAACTGTGGCAGCAGCACCGTACGGACTTCTTCCAGCTTCCCAGCCTCCAGCAGCAGTGTCAGATTATCCAGTACCTGTCGATTGGACGCGCCGGTGAGCTGGCGGTGAAAGTCGTCGTCGATGGCTTTCATATCAAGCATCACGCCGTCGCACAAAGCGAGCAGTTGGGGATATTGCCCAAAATCAATGACGCCGTTGGAATCGATCAGACAGGTTTTCCCGGCCGCCTTGACACGGCGAAACAGCGCCGTCAGAAAATCAGCGTAAAGCATACATTCCCCGCCGCTGACCGTAATTCCCTGAATAAACGGAAAGGTTTCCGCAATCTTCTCAAACAAGGCCTCGGGCGTCAGCTCGCTGACTTTGCAGGAAGCGTGATGGGGACAGACATGGATGCATTGATCGCAGCCTGCGCAGCGGGTTTCATCCCAAACCACTTTTCCTTTACGCAAAGCCAGCGCCCCGGCTGGGCAGCCGGCGACGCATTGACCGCAATGATCGCAGACCTGCCAGGTTTCCGGATTGTGGCAGTATGCGCAATGCAGCGGGCAGCCCTGGAAAAAAATCGCGCAGCGGTTACCGGGTCCGTCAACGTTGGAAAAGGGAATGATCCGGTTGATCAACGCCTTCATTGTCCGCGCTTTTCCACCCGGCGGTCAAGCGCATTGCCTTTGTCGCGGGCGCCCTGGCCGAAGATGCTGACGTTGTTGAGCGACTGCTTATGCTGATCGAGCTTCGCCAGTTCGCTTTTCTTGACTAAATAGCCGGTCACGCGGACGACATCGTTGTTCTCGAGATAGCCGGAGAAATAGCGCATTCTGCTGGCCATTGCGCCCTTGATGATATCGCCCAAAGCTTCCGGCGTGTTCAGCCAGGTTTCCTCAAACTTAAAGATATCGCCGATCCCGGTCGGGAAAAAGCCGTGCATCCGCGCCGCATGCTGAATCTGCTTCAGCATGCCCGGTTCTGCGCCGACTGGAATCCGTGCGCCCGGAGAGTTCTCGCGGCCGTCGGAATCAATCCCAACCTGCGCGTGCAGACGGAAGTGGTGATTCGTACAATCGCAATAGGCCGAAGTAAAACCCGCGACCAGATCGCTTAAGCGTTGTAAAATTCTGACGCCCAGATCATCCGCAGCAGCGTTGTTGCCATAACCCCGCCGCGGATCCTCAATCCCCAGCAGGTGGTTGACGCACTCCGCCAGGCCGACCATGCCGAACATGCCGGTGAAGTTCTCAAGCTTGACAAACCCTTCCGTGACCAGGAAATTGGCCTTGAAGAACGCGCTGGTTTCAACGATGAAGCGGATTCGGTCTTCCATCATTTCCAGCATGATCTGCACATAGTGCGGCAGCACGTTGTCCAGGAAATCCTGCGGATCCTTCGCTTTCAGCGAGCATTCGTACAGCCGGATCCGCGGCAGCGTGAAGCCGCCTCCGCCAACTTTCAAGCCATTGTAACAGGAAGCGATCGCATAGTTCTCGCCCCACTCGCGGGTGAACATCGCGTGGTTGGCAAACGAGGGCTTGGCGGTCTTTAACATGCACAGCGCGCAGCGCTTCAGAAAATCATCACTGGTAAGCAGCGGATCATATTTCAGCGTCAGGTTCGGCATCGCGCACTGCATTTCCTCGCTCAGCTGCAGAATCAGCTCGCCAGTGCGAGTCGCCTCTGGGCCAAGGTCGGCATGCACGAACGAATCGGTCAGCGTGCGGTCGATATGCAGCAGAAACATTTTCAGGATCTGCTTCGCCCGCTGCGGTGTTTCCTTCAGGACAAACGGTTCCAGCAGCTGGTCGAGATTGCCCAGATAGACTGGAAACGAGGTAATCGAAGGTACGTGATGATACATGATCAGCAGGGCGTTGGTCGCTTCCAGCAGATCCTGCGGCGGCGTCAGATCGAGAAATCGGGATCCTTTTTCCATCAACTGCGTATAATCCGGGCAGATATAGCGCGGCCGATACGGCGCCAGCCCCTCGCCCAGGTCGCAGAAAATGCCGTCTTTCTGTCCTTGCCGATATTCCGGGGAACGCTGCAGCGTGTCGTCCATATTCTCCGCCAGACGGGCTAAGGCAAGCAGCTGTTGTTGGTAGGTCAGCGTTTCATCGCGAATAATATTCAATACTTCTTCCATAATCATGCTCCTTTTTCTTTCTTCATCGGGAGTTAGGTTTCGATTGCGGCTACGCGCGAATATCGAAAGAGAAGGTTAAATTTGGTTCAGGTCAAACCAGCGGCAAGACTGCCGTCCGCGCCGCAGCGCAAGCGACTGCCGGCTCAGCAAAGGGCTGACGGACAAGGGATCGCTTAAGGTCAGCGCCGCCCCGGCCGCCGCGGATTCAATCGCGTCTTCAACCACCGCACCCTGCGTGCGAAAGCTCAGATACACCGCAAAGAAGCAGTCGCCCGCGCCGGTAGTGTTGACGGGGGTCAGCGGATCCACCGTCATCAAAAGCCGCCGCTGTCCGACTGCTACTGCAGTTCCCTGTGCCCCCAGGGAAAGCACGGTTTCCTTAACCCCCTGATTAACAAACCAGTCCAGAGCGGCACGGATTTTTGCGGGCGTCTGAATCGGAAATCCGCACAGCCGTTCCGCTTCCGCCCGATTTGGTTTGAAATATGTCAGCCGGTTTAAAATCGGCCGCGCTTTCTCACTTTTGGATGCGCTGAGCGGATCCATCGCCAGCGGGCAGGGAGCTTCCGTCACAATCCAGCGGATCAGTTCGGGATCCAGATTGGTATCGCAGATTAACAGATCCCCCCGCTTCAGTGAGTTCAGCACCGGCTGCAGGGAGGCTTGATCCAGCTGATGAAGAATGCTCATGTCCGCAATCGCGCTGTGCAAATCGTGATCAGGATCAAGGATGGCCAGAAATGCCGATGTCCGCTGTCCCGGAAGCGATCGAACCCAGCGCATATCCACGCCGCATTCGCGGCCTTGTTTCAAAATCCAGCGGCCGAAGCTGTCGTCCCCAACCACGCTGACCAGACTGACCGCCTCGTCTAACCGTGCCAGATTTTCCGCGATGTTGCGGCCGACTCCGCCCAGCGTCGTGCGGATCGTTCCGGGATTGGAATCCTGCGGACGCAGCGCCTGGTCGGCAATTCCCATGATATCGACGTTCGCTCCGCCGATGACGACGAAGCGGCTCATTTCTGCAGGCTGCGGCTGTGCTCTTCCTGCATCTGCTTCAATTCCCGCTCCTGCAGCGCAACCGCTTTTTCGGCGACAATCTTCTGCGCGAACGCCCCGGACGCCATTTTCAGCGCCAGATTATCAAAAGAAATCGGTTCTGACTGAGCCTTGGACACCAGCTGCGGATCGATTTGGGCGGCGACCTTCTTCAATTCGTATTCCTGCTGCGAACAGAACAGATTATACGCGTTGCGGGTGCCGCTTAAATGGGCCTGATACAATATTCCGACGCGAACCTCCTTGATCGTCACAACCTGTTTTAAAATTGTAATCGCCACCAGATATGCCAGATGGACACGATTGTATTGTTTCTTATGCGGGGCGGGGATCAGGTTCAGCTTGACATAATTGTTGACCATCGCCGGTGTGATGATCTTTTCATGGTTCTGACCTAAAAGCAGATCAAGATACCGGTCCATCAGCGTCATGACCTGATCCATATACAAGTCAATATCCGGCAGCTCCTCCCACCGCGGCAGATGGACGGCGTTAAGCTGCTGCGCCCATTCTTTCATTTCCTGTTCAGATTGTTTCATTTTATGACCTCGCTTTAGTTTTGTCTCCCACCTTTTTCCCTGAAAAAAGCGGCGAAACCGGAAAGGTGGAAATCCCTGACAGCGGCTTGACCGGAAGAAAAAAGCAAGCCGGAAAGGCCGCGGGTTTTCGACATCTTCATTTTATCATAGAACGCCGGCGCAATGGTACCAAATTTCGTCGTTTTCCGCTCGGGTTCAATGGACTTTCATGCCTGAGTTCACTATAATATATCCGTTATGGTAAAAATAAAGCGAGGAAATCAACCATGGAGAACCCTGTATTAATGCTGGGCGGACTGTGTCTGGACCGGTATTGCCTGCTGAGTCAGTTTCCTGTCAAGGGCCAGGACACGTTGATTCAGGATACGTTTGAACGGATCGGCGGCTGTCCGATCAACGCCGCGTTCACCCTGAAAAAATTCGGACTGGATCCAGTTTTATATTCCGCGGTAGGAGCGGAGTCGATCGAAAAGGTCCGGGCTTTCTTCCACCGCAATGCCTTGGCGATGGACGGTTTGTTTGTGATCGAGGATCAGAAGACCGGTTTCTGCATGATCCTGCTCGATGATCAGAAGGAACGAACATTCATGACCTACCGCGGCTGCGAAGGAGTATTTGATCCGGCGCGGATTCCGGCGTTGAATTACCGAGCCTGCTGCCTGACGGGTCTGTATCTGATCTATGGCGCGGACAGTGAAAACGCCGTTGCCTATCTGCATCAGTTCTGCCGCGGCGGACGGGATTTGTTTTTTGATCCGGGGCCGCTGTGCGATCAGATCGATCCGGAGTTGTTGGAAAAGACGATGCGGTTATGCACGCATCTGAAGGTCAACGAAGAGGAGCGTCAGCTTTTAGAACACGTGCTGGGCCGGCCGCTGACCACTTATTTTCAATACCGCCTGCAGGCGATCGTCGTGACCTGCGGTTCGCGGGGAGCGCAGCTGATCCAACCGGAACAAACGCAAAGCTTTGCCGCCCTGCCGATCAAACTGGCCGATTCCAACGGCGCCGGCGACGCCTTTTTCGCCGGTTACGCCGCATCAGTGCTGCAGGGAAAAACGCTCAAGGAGTGTATGCGGCTCGCCTCCGCCTGCGGCGCCCTGACGGCAATGACGCTGGGTCCGCATGCCGAAGGGGGCTTAAAAGAGATCCTGCAGCTGGCGGATGACGGCGCCATTTCCTGTTGATTGAGGATTTCCGGGTAATTTCGCATGAGAAAAGCTGTCCACCGTGCGGCTTTTCTGGTAAAATAAAAACGGAAGAATTAATGATAGGAAAAAAGGAGAGATGAAGATGAGCAACGAGCTTTCCCATACGATCAAGCTCAGAATTCAGGCGTTGGCCAAAGAACAGGGAATGTCCCTCTACCAGTTGTCCCAGATCAGCGGTATGACCCAGTCGACGGTCAATAATCTGATGAACCGGGAAACGAGTTCCCCGACGATCGCCACGATTAAACGGTTGTGCGACGGATTGGGAATCACCCTGGCAGAGTTCTTCGACACGGATGATTTCACCGAATTGAAAACCAAGCCGACGCCGAAGGAAAAGAATAAAGATAAGAAATAAAAAAAGCTGCTTCCCTGCGGGATTTGGAAAACCCGATGGGAAACAGCTTTTTGTCTGGTTTTGACGCCGCTGTGAAGTCCTGCAGGTCTATACTTTCACAGCTTGCGAATATCAACGCCCCCGCTTCTTGCGGCAGTGCTTTGCAGATATTTGTGAATTCCGGCTTACAGCTCGCGTCCGATGACCTTGGCGATCGCACGGCCCTTTTCGATCAGGGAGGCAAACTTCGCCGGCTTCAGCGACTGCGCCCCATCGCTCCAGGCACATTCCGGAC
>NZ_JADNPO010000048.1:0-13685 GCF_015558105.1 Holdemania sp. 1001095H_141210_F2 | reverse complement strand
TTTTTTTATGCTCAAGAAAAAAAGGCGTTGGTTTCCACCAACACCAAAATTTATAGAACCGAAAATCTCTGCATTCCGTTTTTGTTTTGTCTGCGAATGAAGATCCGGATTCTGCCATGGGCATAAATCAAACGCAAAAGCAGAGATCTCTGCCGGAGATTTTCAAGTTCGCTTGGCGCTGACTTGAAAAATAAGGTATAATAAAGCTATTCTTGTTTGAAAGGAGGAAGAACCGATGGCGCTGACGTTAAAACAGTTGAAAATGACCCCGAAGCGGACCGAGCTGTTGGAAAAAATGGGACTGACCGACAGCGACGCGATTCTGATGTGCGTGCCGCTGCGCTATCAAAGCCGTGAGGTGATTCCTTATGATCAATGGCAGGTGAAAAGCGAGGTTATTCTGGAAGGGCAGATTGTGCGGCCGGCGCGGACGATGCGGATTCGCGGCGGCAAGACGATGACGAAGTTCCAGCTGGAAAATGACGACGATTGCTTTGAGATCACGATATTCAACCGCCCCTGGGCCAGTAATCTGACGGTGGGCCAGCGCGTGACGGTGATCGGCTATTACCAGGGCGGAAACAAGATCACAGCTTCGACGTATAACTCGCAGCCGCTGCAGGAACAGCTGGGCGTCACGCCGGTCTATCCTTTAAAGGAAGGCATGACGCAGAAGATGATGCAGGAAATTATCAAAAAAACCTTCATCACCGCTCAATCGCATATTGAAGAGCTCGTACCGCCTTCGCTTCAGGCACAATACCGCCTGCTGCCGAAAAAGACGGCGCTGCGCTGCCTGCATTTCCCACGCTCCATGGACGAGGTCTACCAGGCCACGCGGACGCTGAAATACGAGGAGTTTCTGAAATTTCATCTTGTACTGGAGATGATCCACCGGCAACAGACCGAAACCGTGACGAAGAAAGCCAAGCAATTCGATGCTGAACAGGTGTACGCGCTGGCGAATCACCTCTCCTTCGCGATGACCCCGGATCAGTTCAAAGCGGTGCGGGATATTCTGGCCGACATGGGCAGCGATAAAATCATGTATCGGTTAATCCAGGGCGACGTCGGCTGCGGCAAAACTCTGGTCGCTTCGCTGGCTTTGTATGCCTGCGTGCTCAGCGGCCATCAGGGCGCGATCATGGCCCCAACGGAAATCCTTGCCCGTCAGCATGCCGTTTCCTTAAAGAAGCTTTTCGCCGGTCTGCCGATCAAGATCGACGTGCTTTGTTCGTCGCTGCCTTCGGCAAAGAAAAAAGAAGTGCTGCAGGCGATGAAGGACGGAACGCTGAATCTGGTCGCCGGCACGCACGCGCTCTTTCAAAAGGAAGTGGAGTTTGCCAAATTGGGGCTGGTCGTCGCTGACGAGCAGCATCGCTTCGGTGTGGAACAACGCCGCGCGTTAAAGGAAAAGGGCGAGAAGGTCGACTTTCTGTTGATGAGCGCGACGCCGATCCCGCGGACGCTGGCCGCGACGCTCTACGGCGACATGGATATCTCGACGATCATGACGATGCCGCCGGGCCGCAAACCGATTCAGACTCGGTTAGTGGAGGAAAACAGCCTGCGCACGATCATGCCGCAGCTGTTGGACCAGCTGGAGCAGGGCGGTCAGATTTACATCGTCTGCAGCGCGATCGAGGAAAATGAAAACTTCGACGGCCGCAACGTGCTTGATATTTTTGAAAGCTTAAGCGAAGCCTTTTCAGGCAAGGCCAAGCTGGGCCTGATGCATGGGCGCATGAGCAGCGAGGAAAAGGAACAGGCGATGCATGATTTTGAGGCCAATAAGACGCAGATCTTAGTGTCGACGACGGTCATCGAGGTCGGCGTCAACGTCGTTAACGCCTGCTGCATGGTGATTTACGACGCGCACCGCTTCGGTCTGTCGCAGCTCCATCAGCTGCGCGGCCGGGTTGGCCGCGGACGCCGGCAGGGCTATTGTTTTTTACTGACCGCAAGCAAGGATCCGGAAAGTCTGGCCCGTTTGAAAATCATGGAACAGACGACAGATGGTTTCGAGATCGCGATGAAGGATCTGGAACAACGCGGACCAGGCGAGCTGCTGGGTACCCGTCAAAGCGGGGTGCCGGGATTGATTTTAGGCGATCTTATCGCCGATACCAGAATCATCCAGACTGCCCGTCAGGACGCGGCGCGGATCCTGAACGATCCGGACAACACGGAGTTTCAGCCGTTGTTAACTAAAATCCGGAAAGAAAATGAATCCGCTATTTCTTATATGGATTAATCACGATATAATAAAATAAGAGAATCAGAAAGGAAGAAAAAAATGAAAATATGCGAATGGCTTGAAGCACGAGGAATTCATTGCAAAGACAGCCGGTTGATCGAGCAGGCTTTTGTGCATTCCTCGTATGTCAATGAACATAAGCAGCTGAAACATGATAACGAGCGCCTGGAATTCATGGGCGACGCGGTGCTGCAGCTGTGGGTTTCGGATAAATTGTTCCGCCTGGATCCGCCGCTGGACGAAGGGCATATGACGACCTTCCGCGCGCAGCTGGTGTGCGAGGAGGCGTTGGCGATCTATGCCCGGCAGCTGCAGCTGAATTCCTTCTTGAAGCTGGGCGTGGGCGAGGAAAAAACCGGCGGCCGCGAGCGCGATTCGATCATCGCCGATATGTTTGAAGCGATGCTGGGCGCACTGTATGAGGATGGCGGTATGGGACCGATCGACAATATCCTGACCGAGGTAATCGTGCCGCATTTAAGCCATCCGGAGGAACCGATCATCGTCGATTATAAGACGAAGCTGCAGGAATATGTCCAATCGGATTCCCGCAAAACCGTGACCTATGAAGTCATCAATACGACGGGGCCTTCCAATAAACCGGAGTTTGAAGTGCAGGTTAAACTGGACGGGATTATTCTGGGCACAGGCAAGGGCAACTCCAAGAAAAAGGCGGAACAAAAAGCCGCTCAGAACGCGTTTGAAAAGATGGTGCTGTGAAGATGAACAAAGGAAACTTCGGAACGCTGCAGGACGGCCGGTCTGCGCAGTGGTTAGAAATTGAAAACGATAAGCTGCGGGTGCGCGTCAGCGATTACGGCGCCACGCTGGTTTCACTGTGGGTCAAGGACGCACAGTTGGACGCAGTGCTGGGCTTCGATCAGGTCGGCGGCTATCAGCAATCCGTCAAATACATGGGCGCGATGATCGGGCGCGTCGCTAACCGCATTAAGGACGGGCAGTTCACGCTCGATGGACAGGCTTACACGCTTTACCGCAACGATAAAGGCAATACGCTGCACGGTGGTCAGGAAGGGTTTGACGCGAAGCTGTGGACGGTGCGGGAACATACTTCCCAGACGGTCACGCTGGAGCTGGTATCGCCGGCGGGCGACGAAGGCTTTCCCGGTGAGCTGACGGTCACGGTGACCTATGCTCTGGCAGGCAACCGGCTGTCGATTACGACCCGCACCCGCACGACCGCCGCGACGCCGGTATCGCTGACCAATCACGCCTATTTCTCGCTGAACGGACAGATTCCGTCGTTAGACGAACATTGGATTCAGGTGGACGCCGATGAAATCGGTTTGCTTGATCCCAATGGCTGCACGCGTCCGGAAACGCTGGAGGTCGAAGGCACGGCCTTCGATCTGCGCCAGCCGAAAAAACTGACCGAGGTCTTAAACCAACATCACAGCCAGCTGGAAATCGCCGGCGGCCTGGATCATAATTATGTGCTCAACGGCGTTGGCTTCCGACCGGTCGCCAGCCTGATCAAAGGCGGACTGACGATGCGGGTGCTGAGCGATATGCCGGACATGCATGTCTACACCGCCAACTTCTTAAACAGCGAGGTTGGCCGCGGCGGGGTGCGGTATACGCCGCATTGCGCAGTTTGTTTTGAAACGCAGTATTATCCCAACAGCGTCAATGATCCATCGAAGATTTCCTGCATTCTGAACCCGGGTGAAACGATGGAGCATTGCACGGCATTTGAATTTGATCAGGAGGATCAGGCATGAACAAGACAGAGCTTAAAGCGGCGTTAAATGAACAGCGGCCGCGGTTCACCAGTCTGTATGGAGAGGGACAGGCTGAGCGTCAGATCGCACGCTACGGCCAGTTGATCGACGATTACGAAAGAGCGTTTGGAAATACGGACTGCGCTTTGTTTTCGGCTCCGGGACGAACCGAGGTCGGCGGCAACCATACCGACCACCAACATGGCCGCGTTTTGGCAGCCAGCGTCAATATGGATGCGGCAGCGGCGGCCGGCAGGCGGGAAGGCGAGGTCGTCTTTTACTCGGAAGGCTTTGAGATCAAACCAGTGTCGTTAGCGGATCTGTTTGTCCATCCGGAAGAAAAAAACACCTCGGAAGCACTGATCCGCGGCGTGCTGGCCGGATTTGTCCAGCGCGGCTACAAGATCGGCGGATTTCAGGCCGTTTCCAACAGCACGGTGCTGAAAGGCTCGGGAAT
This sequence comes from Holdemania sp. 1001095H_141210_F2, assembly GCF_015558105.1. Classification (NCBI taxonomy): domain Bacteria; kingdom Bacillati; phylum Bacillota; class Erysipelotrichia; order Erysipelotrichales; family Erysipelotrichaceae; genus Holdemania; species Holdemania sp. 1001095H_141210_F2. The sequence goes on along the minus strand of NZ_JADNPO010000048.1, from coordinate 9,229 downwards.
TTCTTCCTCCGCTGCTTTTGAAGTGCTGGTCGGCACGATTTTATCGCATTTGTATAATGACGGACAGGTTTCCGCGCAGGAAATCGCCAAGATCGGTCAGTATGCAGAAAACGTGTATTTTGGCAAGCCGAGCGGGCTGCTCGACCAGATGGCTTGTTCCGTCGGCAATTTTGTGACGATTGATTTCAAGGATCCGCAGAATGTGCTTGTGGAACAGGTTGATTTTGATTTCAATCACAGTCAGATCGCGTTGTGTCTGGTCGATACGCGCCAGGATCACGCCGATCTGTCGGATGAATACGGTCTGATGCCTTCAGAAATGCGTCAGGTTGCCGCGTATTTCGGCGCCGAGGTGCTGCGTCAGGTGGAGCCGGCTGAGTTCTACCGCCGGCTGCGCGAGGTGCGGGAGAAGGTTCAGAACGATCGTGCAATTCTGCGGGCGATTCATTTCTTTGAGGAAGACGCGCGGGTGCCGCTGCAGGTGCAGGCGCTGAAGGATCACGATCTGAAGCGTTTCTTTGAACTGGTGATCGAATCGGGGCATTCCAGCTTCATGTATTTACAGAACGTAACCAGTCCGAGCGATATCCGGCATCAGTCGCTGGCGCTGGCGCTGGCCTTGTCGGAAAACGTGCTGAAGGGCCATGGCGCATGGCGCGTCCACGGCGGCGGTCTGGCAGGAACGATTCAGGCGTTTGTGCCGCTGGCGTTGCTTGACTCGTATCAGAAGGTCATGGACGACTGCTTCGGCTCAGGCAGCTGTCATGTTTTATCCATACGTCCGGAAGGCGGAGTCCGGCTGATTTAAAAGAACCGTAAAGGTTCTTTTTTTTGTTTTGTCAAGCAGAAAGCATCAGAATTCAGACACTTTCCTGTTAATGGAGATTGTGAATAATGAAATTAATTTAACTTGTTGAATTCACAAGGTGTTCGCTATATACTTAATTTATGAAAGGGATTGCAGAAAGGATGAGAGAACATGGTTGAAATTTTAGAAGCTCGTGTCCTGAACCCGCAGATCACGTTGCTGAAGTTAAAAGCAGAGCGGATCGCGAAGAAGGTTCAGCCAGGACAGTTTGTGATTCTTCATCAAGATGAAAAAGCAGAAAGGATCCCGTTAACGATTGCGGATTCCGATCCGCAGGAGGGCACGATCACCGTGATCGTACAAGCCGCGGGCGAATCGACGAAGCGGCTTTGCGCCTTAAAGACCGGTGATTCGATTCGCGATGTCGTCGGGCCATTAGGTCAGGCTACTGATTTTGGCGAAGCACAGAATATCTGCGTGATCGGCGGCGGCGTCGGCTGCGCGATCGCGTATCCAAGTGCGAAGGCCTGCCACCAGCGGGGCGCGCATGTCGATTTGATCGCCGGCTTTAAAAATGAATCGCTGGTTATTTTGAAAGAGGAAATGACGGCGATCGCGGACGAGTTTACGCTGATCAGCGACGATGGCAGCACCGGCAAGCAGGGCTTTGTCACCGATGCGCTGAAAGAAAAGCTGGAACAGGGAAAGAAATATGATTTAGTCATCGCCATCGGACCGATCATCATGATGAAGATGGTTTGCAAGGTGACGGAAGCGGCCGGCATCAAGACGCTGGTCAGCCTGAATCCGATCATGATCGACGGCACCGGCATGTGCGGCGGATGCCGCGTCACCGTTGGCGGCAAGGTGAAGTTCGCCTGTGTCGACGGCCCGGATTTCGACGGCCATCAGGTTGATTTCGACGAGCTAATGCAGCGTAACCGCACGTATATGGAAGATCATCGCTGTCATCTTGAGGAGGCGAAATAACATGCCGAATATGCAGAATGAAAAAACGCCGATGCCTTTGCAGGAGGGCCTGGTGCGGATTACAAACTTTGAGGAAGTTGCGTTAGGTTATACTGAGGAACAGATGATCAACGAGGCAGATCGTTGTCTGCACTGCGTCAATCATCCATGCACAGCGGGCTGCCCGGTTTCCGTCATGATTCCGGATTTTATCCAGGCGCTGAAGCAGGGCAAGATCGACGAGGCTTACGGCATCATTACCAGGACCAACAGTTTCCCGACAATCTGCGGGCGCGTCTGTCCGCAGGAAAACCAGTGTGAAAAGAACTGTGTCCGCGGAATCCGCGGGGAAGCCGTGGCGATCGGCCGGCTGGAACGCTATGTCGCCGACCATCACACGCCAGTTTACCCGGAAAAGCCGCAGCCCAACGGAATGAAGGTTGCGATTGTCGGCTCCGGTCCGGCCGGGCTGGCCTGTGCGGCGGATTTGGCGAAGGAAGGGTTTGCGGTGACGATCTATGAAGCTTTGCATGAGGCGGGCGGCGTCTTGCGCTACGGTATTCCGGAATTTCGTCTGCCGAAGCGAATCGTCGACGAACAGCTCGATCAACTGAAACACCTGGGCGTTGCGATTGAAACCAACGTCATTATCGGCAAGACCTTGACGATGCAGGAGTTGGAAGACGAAGGCTTCCAGGCGGTCTTTATCGGCAGCGGCGCCGGTTTACCGAAGTTCATGGGCATTCCGGGAGAAACTGCGGCCGGGGTCTTCAGCGCTAACGAAGTGCTGACCCGCGTCAATCTGATGAAGGCCTATCGCGAGGATCATCTGACGCCGTATTATCAAAGCAATCACACGATCGTCGTGGGCGGCGGCAACGTCGCGATGGATGCCGCACGCTGCGCCCGCCGGCTGGGGAAGAAAGTTACAATCGTCTACCGCCGGTCGCTGGCGGAAATGCCGGCGCGCAAGGAAGAAGTCGAACATGCGATGGACGAGGACATCACGTTTATGACGCTGCACAATCCGGTTGAAATCTACAAGGATGAGAAAGGCTTCGTCAAAGGCGTGAAGCTGGAGAAGATGGAGCTGGGCGAGCCGGATGAGCGCGGCCGGCGTTCGCCGGTGCCGACTGGAGAAATGATCGATTTGGTCTGCGACTGCGTGATCATGGCTTTAGGCACTTCCAGCAATCCGCTGCTTGTCCGCAGTGAACCTCGCTTACAGACCAATGCCCGCGGGTGTCTGGTCGTCAACGAAGAACAGGAAACGACGATGAAGAACGTCTACGCCGGCGGCGACGCAGTCAGCGGCGCGGCGACGGTCATCCTGGCGTTAGGCGCGGGGAAGAAAGCGGCCGCCTCGATTATCAAGGCGTTGACGCCGAACAAAGCATAATTGTAAAATCTTGAAGAGCTGCGCAGGTTGAGAGAAGCGCAGCTTTTCTCATTTTTTAAAACAAGCAAGGCGGAAATGCAAGGCTTTCCTGTCGAACGTACTTTTTGATTTTGAGTATAGCTTTAACGATGATTTCTGCGAATGAGGGGAAAGTAACCTTGCGAAACATAAAAAAACTGCCCCGAGGAATCTGAGCAGGAATGATTAAATTCAAGGACATCTAGACTAAGAAAAAGGACATCTGACTAAGAAATAGGATGCAGGTCTTCAGGCATTATCGGCAGGAATTCCTGACTGTGCCTGAAAATGCAGCGTGACCCGCAGAATTTCACTCACAGTGCCGAAACGAAACGGTAATCCCCAGACGCCCATTCCACTGGTGACCAGCGCTTGCGGCTGGGTATCGCAGTGGCCGGCGACGCACGGATAAGCCAGTCCAACAATCAGGGAGAACGGCGCAACCTGTCCCGCGTGGGTATGGCCGGACACCTGTAAAAGCACCGCCGGGTTTTTCTCTTTCAGTTTAGGCTGATGATCGACGACGATCCAGTCGGCGTTCAGATTGCCGATCAAATCGTTTAACGCCAGACGCGGCTGCGAGCGGTCCTGACGGAACAACAGCTGAAGATGCTCGTCAATCGCGATGGTTTGATCGCGAAGCAGGACGATCCGGCTGGCCTGGATTTGTTGGGAATACGCTTCATAGCGGCGTTGGTGGTATTCATGATTGCCCGCCGCCAGATAGACCGTTTCCAGTTGGGAATGATTGACGGCATCGAGGAATTGCTGCAGCTGTTGCGGCGTCGTGTATTCGTCGAACAGATCGCCGGCGATGATCACCGGCTGCTCCGGCGTTTGTTCCAGGATGCGGATTAAGGCGTTGATTTCCTTCGTGTTGACGGAGGTTCCCAAATGCAAATCCGAGATCACGGTGAACTGCAGTTCGTCATGTGGAAACCGGGAGCTCAGCGTGAGCTGGGTATCGTGAACGGCAAGCGTATGCGCCTGCCGCCATCCTGTGACGCTGATTCCGCCGCTCAGCAGGACGCTGAGACTCAGCCAGCTGAGCAGCCAGGTCCGCGTACCGGTGTGCCGCAGCTGAAAAAGCAGCAGAAGCAGTGTGGAAATCGCCAGGAAAACCAACGCGCCCAAGGCCAGAGCCTGAACGAATTGCGTAGAGCCCAGCGGTAAGGGCATGAACCGGACGATGAATATCAGTACCGCGACTCCGTCAAAAATCTGGATTTTTTTGCGAATGCTGAACGAAACATGACTGCGCTCAAGCAGGCGCTGCTGGGCGGCCAGACCCGCCAGAATTCCGGCCAAGACCAGAATTAATATCAATTTAAGCACCATAGTCTCACTTCCTATTCATTAGGATACCAGAGAAAACGAAAAATCAGCGTCAGAAAAAATAAAGAATTTTGAAAACCGGCTTCAAAGAAGACCAGGACTAACCTGGAAGAATCAGTTCAATGAAAATTGTTTCAGGAAGAAATTGAAAAAAGATCATCAAGAAGTTCAGGAATCCGGGGAAAAGACTTTAAAAGACCTGCGTTTTTTTCTATAATGAAAATCAGAATTGGAGTTGAAATCATGAAAATACTCGATTTGCGCAGCGACACGGTTACGCAGCCGACGCCTCAGATGCGGGAAGCAATCGCTTCCGCCCTTGTCGGCGACGATGTGTATGGCGACGATCCGACGGTCAACGAGCTGGAGCGTCAGGCTGCCGAGCGTTTAGGCAAGGAAGCGGCGTTGTTTGTTTCCAGCGGAACGATGGGGAATCTGTTAGGCGTTCAGTCGCAGACTCAGCGCGGGGATGAAGTGATCCTCGGAGCGCGGAGCCACATCATCACCCATGAAGTCGGCCATCTCGCTCAGATCTGTCAATGTATGGGGCGGACGATCGACAACCCGGACGACCGGATTTATCCGGACGATATCCGTCAGGCGATCCGGCCGGATGACATTCACGAACCGCCGACAACGCTGCTCTGTCTGGAAAACGCGTTGTCCAACGGCACAGTGGTGCCGTTGGAACTCATGCGGCAGGATTATGCCGCAGCGAAGGAAGCCGGACTCAACGTCCATCTGGACGGCGCACGATTGTTTAACGCGGCGACGGCGCTGGGCGTTGATGCGGCAGAGCTGGCGGCCTGTGCGGATTCCGTGACGTTCTGCCTGTCCAAAGGACTATGCGCGCCGGTCGGTTCAATGTTATGCGGAACGAAGGAATTCATTGCCCGCGCGCGGCGCAACCGCAAGCGGATCGGCGGCGGCTTGCGTCAGGCAGGATTTCTGGCCGCGGCCGGATTGATCGCGATGAATCAGATGAGCCTGCGGCTGGGCGAGGATCACGCCAATGCGAAAACATTGGCGGCGATGCTGGCGGAGCTGGACGGCGTTGCGGTGGCGAAGGATCAGCTGGATATCAATATGGTCTTTCTGACGCTGAACGGTCTGGCCGCGCCGGAGCGGTTTGTCGATGCATTAAAGGAACAGGGGATTTTAATCAACGGTGCGGATCACGGCGTTTACCGGCTGGTCACGCACTGGGGAATTGAGACCGCGGATCTGCCGCGGATTGCCGCAGCGATCGACCGCTGCAGAAAGGAACTGTAATGGACTATAAAACACGCCGAACCCGCGTCATGGAGGCAATGCCGCAGGGTTCCCTGGCATTATTCTTCTCCGGCAAAGCGCCGGTCCGTTCGCTGGACGAGGCCTATCCGTTCTCGGTCAACCGTAATTTTTACTATCTGACCGGTTTAGATCGGGAGTCGATGACGCTGGCGCTGATTAAAAACGGTGATTCCGTGCAGTCAGTGCTGTTTATCGAGCCGTTTGATCCGGAACAGGCCCGCTGGGTCGGCGGCCGGATGAAACCGGAGGAAGCACAGCAGCAGGCCGATGTCGACGCAGTGTATCCGAATGCGGAAATGCTTGATTTCATCCATCGTCAGATGAAGCTGAACCGCGGCAACCGCCGTATGAGCGTCGGGCTGGATCTGGCGAAGGAGAGCTGGGAGGAGCCGGATGATCCGGCCTATCGGTTTGCCAGTCATGTGCGGCAGCATTATCCCAGCGTCGATCTGATCAACGTCCACGCGTCCCTGGCCCAGCTGCGGATGATCAAGGACGAGGATGAACTGAATCTGATGCGGCAGGCGCAGGAAGCGACGATCACCGCCGTCAAGGTGATGATGCGGCATTGCGCGCCGGGCATCAATGAAACCGAGCTGGAAGGGGTCTTCGACTTCGCTTTGATGAAGCAGGGGGTGCGCGAGCATGCGTTCCCGACGATCTGCGCTTCGGGCGCCAATGCGACGACGCTGCATTACAGCCGCAATGACGAAGTGATCGAAGACGGCAGTCTGGTGCTGTGCGATCTGGGCGGTGCGGTTGGTCATTACTGTGCCGATATCACGCGCACCTATCCGGCCAACGGCCGTTTCACAGAGCGCCAGAAACAGATTTATGATATCGTGCTGGAAGGTCAGCGGCGGGTGATCGCCGCCATCCGGCCGGGACGCACGCTGCGTCAGCTGAACCAGGTGCTGGTTGATTTTTACAGCGAACAGCTCGCCGCGATCGGTCTGTTAGATCACGGCATGACCGTGCGGGATTACTACTTCCACAGTGTGTCGCACCATCTGGGTCTGGATACTCACGACGTCAACATCGCGAATCTGCCGCTGGCAGCGGGGATGGTGATCACCGTGGAGCCGGGACTGTACCTGGAAGCGGAGGGGATTGGCATTCGGATCGAGGACGATGTGCTCGTCAGCGAAACCGGGGCGGTCAACTTAAGCGAAAAGCTGCCGCATACGACGGAAGAAATAGAAACGTTCATGAACAAGGGGGAATAAACAATGGACAAACTTCAACGTGATGAATTTTACAACTACCGCTTTTTATCCAATCTGACTGTATCGCCGGAAAAAACGGCGGCGGCTGTGACGGTCTGGCAGGCGGATCCGAAGAACAACGGCTACACAAGCAACATCTGGGTCCGCAAGGATCAGGGATTTGCGCAGCTGACGGCGATGGATAAGGAAAGCAGCTTTATCTTTGATGATGAGACGACAATCCTGTTTGCGGCCAGCCGTGACAGCCAGGACAAGAAGAAGGCGGAAGCCGGCGAGCCGTATACCGCGTATTACCGGATTTCGTTAACGGGTGGGGAAGCGGTCAAGGCCTTTACGGTACCGTTAAAGGCGATCGGGATCTGGAAGCTGGACGTGGATCTGTATCTGATCAAAGCCCGCACGGATGCCGGAATCGGCGATTTTGCGGCGATGAGCGAAGAACAGCGCGAACAGGTTTTGAAGGCGAAGAAAGACAACGTTGATTATGAAGTTTTCGATGAAATTCCGTTCTGGTCCAACGGCGGCGGATTCACGAACAAGCTGCGGAATACGTTGTATGTCGTCGATGCGAAGGCGAAGACCTGCACGCCGATCACCGCGCCGCTGTTTATGACCGGCGACGTCGACGTGAAGGAGGGCAAGGTGCTGTATACCGGCGAGGAATACACAAGCCGTCCGCAGCGCAAGGCTTCCGTCTATCTGTATGACGTCAAAACCAGGACGACGGAATGTGTTTATGATAAAAAAGAATATTCGATTCACGAAGCCGCGTTTTTCGGTGAGGCCATCGTGCTGGCGGCTGCGACGACAACCCGCCATGGCAATAACGAAAATCCGTATCTTTATAAGCTTGATCCGGTGAGCCATGAGGTGACGCTGTGGGCGCCGTACGAGTACAGTATGGGCTCCTCGGTCGGCTCCGACTGCCGTTATGGCGGCGGCTGCGGTTTTGCGGCGGATGAAAAAGCGCTGTATTTCTTGACGACGCGCGAGGACAGCTCGCATTTGTATAAGATGGGCGCCTGCGGCTGCATTCAGCCGGTGATCGAGCTGACAGGCTCTGTCGATCATTTCGCGCTGGCCGACGGTAAGATTCTGTTTGCGGGCATGCTGGGGCAGAAGCTGCAGGAAATCTATGAGTATGATCCGGAGACTAAGACGACCACCCAGATTTCCGATTTCAACGAAGCGGTGTTAACGAATAAATATGTCGCGGTTCCGCAGCGGTTAAGCGTCGAGTCGGAAGGCACGACGATCAACGGCTGGGTGCTGCTGCCGAAGGATTATGATGAAACGAAGCGCTATCCGGCAATCCTGGATATCCATGGCGGACCGAAGACAGTGTATGGCGAGGTCTTCTATCATGAGATGCAGGTCTGGGCGAACGAAGGCTATTTTGTCTTCTTCTGCAACCCGATCGGCTCCGACGGCCGCGATAATGAATTCGCGGATCTGCGCGGCAAATACGGCACCTGCGATTACAACAACATCATGGATTTCACGGATGCGGTGCTCAAGCAGTATCCGGCGATCGACGCGCAGCGTGTCGGCGTAACCGGCGGCAGCTACGGCGGATTCATGACCAACTGGATCATCGGCCATACCTCGCGCTTTGCGGCCGCGGCCTCCCAGCGCAGCATCGCCAACTGGATTTCGTTCTACGGCGTTTCCGATATCGGCATGACCTTCGGACCAGACCAGCAGGGCGGCAATATCTACGACGATACGGAAAAGCTGTGGTGGCATTCCCCAGTTAAGTATGCGCGTGCCTGCACGACGCCGACGCTGTTTATCCATTCTGATGAAGATTACCGCTGTCCGATGGCGGAAGGCTTGCAGATGTATACCGCTCTGGTCGATCTGGGCGTCGAGTCCAAGCTCGTGTATTTCAAGGGTGAAAATCATGAACTGAGCCGGTCCGGCAAACCGCTACACCGGATGAGAAGATTGAACGAGATCACCGACTGGATGCAGTCGCATTTAAAATAAACCAGAGAATTCATGACGATACCGCTTAGCGCGGTATCGTTCTTGTATTCCGCGTTCCCGCATCAGTCCGAGGCGAGATTGACGATCTTTATGCCGCGGATTTAGAAATGAATGAAACAGGGTTTTGAAACTAAAAAGGCTCTTTCAAAAATAGTGTTGGTGAGAGAAAAACCGAAACAAGAAAGACGCAGA
>NZ_JADNPO010000047.1:0-15157 GCF_015558105.1 Holdemania sp. 1001095H_141210_F2 | reverse complement strand
TCTTCGGATTGAACCGCATGATCATAAACGACGGAATCAGGATTGAGATGAAGACAACGCCGATGCCCAGAATATAGATTTCTCCAATGATCATCGGATTGATCTGCACGTTGTATTCTTCTAACAGATCATCCTGAGTGATCTCGGTGAAGTAATTGGTCTCGCCATAATAGAAGTTATTGTTGTTGTCATTCTCATCCGCATATTTGTTTTCCGTATCGACCTGATAGTTCAGCACCATCTTGCCCACCTGCTTGGCGACTAACGAACCGCTGACGACTGACAGGGTGAAGCCGATCAGCGCGACGATGATCAGTTCGACGAAGAACTGCGCCACGATCTTCATCTTGGATACGCCGATCGAAAGCAGCACGCCGATTTCATACTCACGCGTTTTCAGCGTTAAGGCTGTGACGAGGGTGATGATGACGACAGCGTTGATCACGACGATCCAGACGATGATGTTGGAGAACAGCGACAGCGTATCCAGCGGGCGCGCCAGTTTCTTAAACGTATCATTATTGGCGTTCAGAATGACATAATTGCCGGTCTGATCCTGATAATCCTCAACAAATTGATCGACCTGCAGCGGATCCTCTAAAAGATAAACGGCTTTGGAAGCCATGCCGTAATCTTCCTTCGCCATGATGTCTTCCTCTTTATAATATTCCGGCGTCGTCGTCATATAATAACGATACGATTTAACGTAGAAATCATAATATTTGTCGGAAGCGGTCGTCGCTGGCATCAACAGCGTGTTCTGCGGCGATTCATAACGGGCCATCCATTTATATTCGTCAGAATTCGGATCCAGCTGTTCGTTGCTTTTATAGATGCCGATGATTTCCAGAGAAAGAAGCAGATCCTCCTCGGTAATTCCCGAGCCTTCCATCTGCTCGATCTGCGAAGAATCAGTGATGTTGACGCTGATCGTGTCGCCGACGTGCAGGTTGTTCAGCTCTGCCAGTTCCTGCGGAACGCAGACGACGGCAGCGGAATTGTCAATCTCTTCCTGGGTGTAGAAACGCCCTTCCAGCATCTCATAGGTACCGTCCTGGAATTCGATCATATCCGGATAGCGATTGGTCTGCACGCGCAGATCCGCCGGCTTCCAACTATAAGACATCACAGAAACAGCGCCGTCGACTTCCGACTCTGTGTTTTCCTGCGGCTTGTAATTACTGTCAAACTCATTATTCAGCGGAACCGATTCGAAATCTTGGGAATACATCTGCTGAGTAGAGATGAAGTTGACCGCCTTGACCCGGCTGTCCGCTTTCAATTTTTCAATCTTATCCATCGTTAACCGCGGCGGATTTTTATAAAATGCTTCACGTTCATCGTCATCAGTGATCTTATCCGCGTCGTTGTAATAGGCCGTATAATCCAATTCCAGCGAAACGACCGCCCGCATTTTCTGGCGGGTCAGAATCTTTGCATTTTCAGCCGCGTTATTGATCCCCAGTCCAATGATGACCAGATTGCCAATCAGGAAAAAGGTTACGGCCAGAAGAACCGATTTGGAAATCTTCCGGGTCACATTCTTAAGCGCTCGATTGAAAAAATTCATAATTCTCATTCTTCCCTTCTGAGGTTAAAATTCAGACTGTCAACAGTTCAGAGACACAGTCCTCCGCTTTATTCAGCGGCCGGGCTGCCCTCATTGCCGTTCTGATTTTCGTCATTCTTGTCCGGATTATTTAATTTATCCGGGTTATAGAATACTTCTATGCTTAAAGCGTCGCCAGCTTTCACAGTTGTATTCGGATCTACCGGCTCTCCGCCTTTTTTCACACTAATCTGTCCGTCTTCTTTGCCTGTACCTGCTGAATCATTTGTTGACACGTAAGTGAAGCTGCAAGCCAATTTATTCTCATCGCAAAACGACTTCATCGCGGCCTCCGAGCCCAGCGGCGTCAGGCCGATCTGAACCTCTTTCGGTTCCTCCGGCTTCGGCGTACAGCCGCCAGTGGATTTCTTATATCCGATCTTCGCATTCAGCGGCAATGGCCGGTCGCAGCCATGCGGCAGATCTGTTCCATCATTAGCCATGCAGTGATAGCTGATGATCTGGCCCGGTGTCGGATATTCATCCGAGCACTCTTCGCCGTCCCATGCGCCTGCCGTGATGCTGGCGCCGCGGTAATTGACATCGTCAACCCACGCGTTCAACGCCAGGTAATCCTTGCCCAGATATTCGCGGCTGTTGGTCTGCAGCTGCGGCATATACAGGGAAATTGTCAGTTCCAGAACCGTACCGGAATCGACCTGGCTGCCCGCCTTAATCGACTGTGAGATGACGCTGCCGGCCGGCGCATCGCTGTAAACTTCTTTCTTCACAATCGAAACCGCGTTTTCCTTGTTCGCGGCCCAGGCTTCCAGCTGATCCTTCGTATAACCGACTAATTGCGGAACCTTGACGGCTTTCCCCTTGGAAACGGTCAAGGTCAGCGTATCGCCCTGCTTCATCGTTTTACCGGATTCGATCGACTGGGAAACGATCAGTCCGGTCGCGATCGTATCATGGTAAACCTCGACGATCTCCAGCTCGACCTTCTTGCTTTTCGCCCAGGCTTCAGCGCTGGACACTTCCTTCTTCACGAAGTCGTCGACGGTAACCTCACCCGCCGGCTGCGGTCCCTTGGATACGCTGATCGTCAGATTGGTGCCGCGCGTGAAGTTGTTTTCATTCACGGATTTCAGATCGAAAGAAATAACCTGATCCTTTTCCACCGTGTCGCTGTAAACGGTATTCACCTTCACCTTCGACAGCTTGTTCTTGCTGATCCAGTCGTTGATCTCGTCAAGCGTCATGTTCTTGATATCCGGGAATTCGATCTTCTCATCGGGATCGGCGCCCTTGGACACCTCGAAAATCAACGTTGAATCCTTCTTGATCTTGCTGCCTTCTTTTTTATTCTGGGAAATGATCTGATCGGCGTCATAATCCATTGAATATACCTGATTCATGACGATATTCTTGGTGTCGATGCCGTTTTCCTTCGCCCAGATTCCAACGTCGTTGGTCGTCTTGCCGACGAAGTTCTCAACCTTGATCTTCGGGGCAAAAAACAGGAAATACACGCCGATGATCGCGATGATCAAAGCCGCGGCCGCGCCGATCATGATCTTCGGATCCATGCTGCGCTTCGGCTTGACGATGCGTTCCACTTTTTCTTCTTTGAAGCTGTCCGGCTTTTTCTCAATCTCGGAGGCCAGGGAGCTTAAATAATCTTTTTTTGGTTCTGCCATTACGGTTCTCCTCTCCTTTTTCTTTCCATAATCCAAACAGTGTCTGATAACCTTATTTATTATAACATAGCGGATTTCGCATTTTCTTAAATCTTTATGACAACCGTAAACGTGGCGGAAAAAGAAAGGTTTTCTTACCAATACCATGTTTGAAAGAGCCTGTCGCAAAAGAGCCAAAAGAAAACGCCGCGGCCGGCATTTCATCGCCAGCGCAGCGTCTTTGTTTATTTAGTTGAAGTAAACCTTGTCCAGGAAAGCGTTCAGATCCGAGCGCAGCTGCTCGATTTCTTCCCCATAGTTTTCCGATTCATTGCCCGGGGTGCGGTCGTTGACAAACCGGCCGTAGTTGGTCGTGCCCCAGAAGGCTGAGGTATCGTCGTCGAAGACCTTGAAGGCGTTCATGTAAGTATCCCATTTTTCATCTTCAATGCCGACGCCGTCGCCGATATAACCGCGTCCGCCGCCGAGGTAGCCGCAGTTCATGATCGTGAAGTAGCTCTTGTCTTTTAACAGACCTTCCAGACCGTTTGCACCGTCCTGATAAGCAAATTTCTTCGCGAAGACTTTTTCTTTATATCCTTTGACGATGGTGATTTCAGAATCATGCCAGTTCGGATAGACGAAGATCAGATGATCGGCCTGGCTGACCAGATCCTGTTCCTTTTTGATATCTGCCGACGGTTCACCCTGACCGTCCTTGGCGTAATAGAAATCCGCCGCGGAAAGAACCGGATTGAAGTTCATCGTATACAGATCGCGCATTTCCACTTCCATGCCCTGTTCTTCCATGTGCTTCATCGCTGTGCGGGCCATATCCCACAGCACGCTGTTGTGACGCGGATCGCCGATGACAAACAGCGCTTTTTCCTTATCGCTGTCCGTGAATCCAGCCGGCGTATAATCCTGAATGTAGGCTTCCTGAACGATGGAAGCGGAAGTGACCGAATCGACAGTCGGACCGGTAAAAGAATCGGTCTTGGCCGTGCTTTCCGGCGTCGTTGTGGTTTCCGGCGTGGTTTCCGGCGTTGGGGTGGCTTGTGGCGTCTGAGTGGCGCAGCCCGCCAGCATCAGAACCGCAGTCAAAATGAGAATCAGTTTTTTCATGCTTTCCTCCTTGCGTTTTCCGAGTTTTGTGAGCAGGATCGACCAAAAGCTCAGTTTCCGAGTTTTGTGAGCAGGAAAAACTAAAAGCTCAGTTTTCGAGTTTAACGAGCAAGAAAGAACTAAAGCTCTGCCGGAGAATTTCCGGCTTCCGGGATCTATTGTAGCACAAATTTCGACGATGTCCAAGCTCTCACAAAGCAATAAACCGGCGAAAACGCCGGTTTATATCCCATTTTAACAGTTTACAGCGCGGCCTTGAGTTCCAGAAGCATGTCGCGCAGCTCGGCAGCACGCTCGAAATCGAGCACCCGGGCGGCGTCTTTCATCTCCTTCTCGAGATTGTCGATCAGCTTCTGTTGTTCCTTTTTGCCCAGCTTGGATTTTTTCTTCATGTAGCGGGCGGCCATTTCCTGTGTTTCCTTGCCATGGATCGCTTCGCCGATGTCCTTGACGATCGTCGTCGGCGTGATGTGATGTTCTTCATTGTAGGCGATCTGAATCGCACGTCGGCGGTTGGTTTCCTCAATCGCTTTCTTCATCGAATCAGTCATCTTATCGCCATACATGACGACGCGGCCATGCGCGTTTCGGGCGGCGCGGCCGATCGTCTGGATCAGCGAGCGTTCTGAACGCAAAAAGCCTTCCTTGTCGGCGTCCAGTATTGCGACCAGCGATACTTCCGGAATATCAATGCCCTCGCGAAGCAGGTTGATGCCGACCAGCACGTCGTATTTGCCCCGGCGCAGGTCGCGGATCGTTTCCGTGCGCTCCAGCGTCAGTGTTTCATGATGCAGATAGGCAACCTTCAGATCATTCTTTTTCAGATAATCCGTCAGGTCTTCCGCCATCTTGACAGTCAAGGTCGTGATCAGCACACGCTCGTTGGCCGCGATGCAGTGATGGATCTCATCCAGCAGATCGTCGATCTGACCGCGTGTCGGCCGCACTGTGATTTCCGGGTCCAGCAGGCCGGTCGGACGGATGATCTGTTCGACGACCTCGCCATGGACTTTTTCCAGCTCGTAATTGCCCGGCGTTGCGGAAACATAAATTGCCTGATTAACGAGTGTTTCAAATTCTTCAAAGCGCATCGGCCGGTTATCCAGCGCGCTGGGCAGACGGAAGCCGTATTCCACCAATGTTTCCTTACGTGCCCGGTCGCCGTTATACATACCGCGGATCTGCGGCAGCGAGACGTGCGATTCGTCGACGACCAGTAAGAAGTCCTTCGGGAAATAGTCGAACAGGTTCCACGGCCGCTGCCCCGCGGGCCGGCCGTCGATATGCGAGGAATAGTTTTCGATCCCCGGGCAGACGCCGAATTCCCGCAGCGCTTCCAGATCATAGCGGCAGCGTTGTTCCAGCCGCTGTTTCTCGACCAGTTTGCCCTGCCGGTCCAATTCGGCTAAGCGCAGCTCCAGTTCTTCCTCAATTTCCTGACAGGCCCGTTCAATCTGATCCTTCGGCCGGGCATAGCCGCTGGCCGGGAAGACGTTGTAAACCGTGTACGCGTTCTGCAGCTTGCCGGTCAGCGGATCGACTTCGCAGATGCGTTCGATCTCGTCGTCAAACATTTCAATCCGAAGCATGAACGCGTCGGTATGGCCCATGTTGACCTCGATCGTATCGCCCCGCACGCGGAACGTCCCGCGCGCCCGGTCCATATCGTTGCGCTTGTACTGACGGTCGACCAGCTTGCGCAGAAGATCGTTGCGGTCGATGTGATCGCCGACGCGGATCGTGAAGAACATGTCGCGGTACTGATTCGGATCGGACGCCGCATAGATGCAGGCGACGGAGGCGACGATGATCGTGTCGCGCCGTTCCAGTACGGAGTTGACGGCCGCCATCCGAAGCATGTCCAGCTCGTCGTTGGTCATCGCGTTCTTTTCAATATACGTATCCGTCTTGGGCATGTACGCTTCCGGCTGGTAGTAATCGAAATTGGAAACGAAGTATTCCACACGGTTGTGAGGAAATAGCTCCTTGAATTCAGAATACAGCTGGCCGGCCAGCGTCTTGTTATGGGCGAACACCAGCGTCGGCCGGTTGACGCGCTCGATCACATTGCCGATCGTAAACGTCTTGCCCGTTCCGGTCGCGCCCAGTAATACCTGTTCTTTCTTACCGGCCTGTAAGCCGGCGACCAGCTTGTCAATCGCACGGGGCTGATCACCGGTCGGCTTGTATTTGGAAACGAGCTGAAAATGTTCATTCGCCATTGAGGATGCTCACCGCCTTCTGCAGCTGATTGTCGATGCTTTTATCCATCGACCAGCGATAGCGGACGCCCGAAACCAATGACTGCAGCGTGGCGGCGTCCAGCACCCCGCTTGCCTCTAAATTATGCTCCGCCTGATACCGGCGCAGCGCCTGCGCCGTCGAAGCGTCGAAATAGCCGTCGCTGCGGCCGACCGGATAGTCCAGGAAAGCAAGCGCCTTCTGCGCCGAAGCGACATGCTCGCTGACCTGATCGAGCGTATAACTTTCGTCCTCTTCCATCATAAAGGAAGCCGTCGTCGTCTGCAGCACCGGCGGCAGCTCGACGATCTGATCCGGCGTGATGCCGACGCCGTTGATCCATTCCTCGTTCGGCGAGAGCCAGCGGGAGTTCGTGTATTTCAGCACTGAACCGTCGGCGAACGGCCGCTGCACCTGCACGCTGCCCTTGCCGTAGCTCTGCGTGCCAACCAGCGTCACGTCATCGCGCTGTTCCTTCAGCGCCAGCGTCAGCACCTCGGAAGCGCTGGCGGTATCGCCGTTGATCAGGATCACAATTCCTTGAATATTTTCAAACTGTCCGGCCGTCGTATGACTTTCCACCCGCCGGCCGTCCTTGTATTCCTGCGTCATGATCAGTGTGTCCTCCGGCAGAAACAGGCTGGATACGCTGACCAGCGCGTCCAGATAGCCGCCGCCGTTGTCGCGCAGATCAATGATCAGCCGCTCCAATCCCTGCTCGCTCATCATGCTTAAATACCGCTCGCATTCCACGCCGGTCGTCGAGCCGAACGAAATGATTTCCAGATAGCCCAGCGATCCGTCGAGCATTTCGCCATAGACCGTGTTGTTGACCTCGCCGCGGGTGATCGTCATCGTCACCGGTTCGTTGTCGCGCAGCACTTCCAGCTCAACCTGCGTCCCAGCCTCGCCGCGCACCAGATCCGCGACGTCGTCGCTCGGCAGATCGGTCAGATCCTGCCCATCGGCCTTCATCAGGATATCGCCGACCTGCACGCCGGCGTGATAGGCCGGGGAATCGGCGAACACGCGGGTCACGATCTTCGGTCCGGACGCGTTGTACTGAATGCCGATGCCGACGAAATTGTTGTCGATCGCGGTGGAAAACGCCAGCGTCTGTTCCGCCGACATGTAGGTGGTATGCGGATCCAGCGCCGAGCTGCTCATGCCGTAAAGCGCGCTGTCGATCAGATCCTGTTCCAGATTCTCGTCATCCTTGCCGAAATACCATTCATTTTTCATGATGCTGTAAATCGAATCCAGCTTGCCCTGGGCAAACTTGTCTTGATTGACCGTGCCGCCGACACCGGCGGAAGAACGAACAGGATGAAGCGTGCCGCCTAACAAAAAGCCGACGATAAAAACGACCGCCAGCGAGGCGATCATCAGCGCCGTGACCTGCTTGCGCCGCTGACGCTCGCGCATCTCATCCGGCCACAGGTGGCGTTCTAATTTAATCTTCACTGTTTTCTTTTCATTTTCACTCATTCGGGTCACCTCAGTTTTTTTATTGTACCACAGTTTGTCGTTTTGGCCTGACCTCTCTGTTATTTTGAACAGATTTTCATCTTCCAACCGGAAATCGGCTTTAACTTTTTTCAAGTTCTAGTATAGCACAGAGATCGCCCTTTGCCTAGCGTTTCACCCGCAGCGTCCAGTCTGCGAAGACAGCCTCTTTCCCCTCGAATCATTCGGATGACCGGCAGATTTCAGTCTGATCGTGATATAATCAAAGGCAGGAGGAACAACGAATATGTTTAAACAATGTGTCATCGTCGAACCCGTCGGGATGAACGAAAGCGCGCAGGCACGGCTGCGTCAGCTGGCGGAGGAAGTCATCGAATATCCAAACTCCCCGACCAGTGAAGGAGAACTGATAAAGCGGATCGGACAGGCGGACTGCGTGCTGGTCAGCTGGCGGACGGAAATTCCCGCTTCGGTGCTGCGCCAGTGTCCGTCGATCGTCTACATCGGAATGTGCTGCAGCCTGTATTCAGAAGCGAGCGCCAACGTCGATATCGCCGCGGCACGGGAATTGGGCATCACGGTAACGGGCATCCGCGACTATGGCGACGAAGGGGTTGTCGAATATGTATTATACGAGCTGATCGGCTTTCTTAACGGTTACCGCCAGCCGTCGTTCAAGCCGGTTCCACTGGAGCTGACAGATCTGAAGGTTGGCATTCTCGGCATGGGAACCACAGGCCAGATCATCGCCCGGGGATTGATGCATTTCGGCTCGCGGATTCAGTATTACAGCCGGACGCGCAAGCCGGAATGTGAAGCGGAAGGAATGGAATATCAGCCGTTGGACGTACTGCTGCGGCAGAACGACGTGATCTGCGAATGTCTGAATAAAAACGCAATTGTGATGGGGCCGGAACAGTTCCGGTTGTTGGGGGATCATAAAATTGTCTTCAACACGTCGATCGGTCCGGGCCACGACGTCGAAGCGCTGAAAGCCTGGCTGGCGCTGCCGGATACACATTTCTTCTGCGACAGCGAACGGGCATTGGGCGATGAAGCGCTGCTCGATCATCCGCGGGTGCGCTGCTTACGGACTTCGGCTGGCAATTCGGTGCAGTGCATCGACCGGCTGGGACAGAAGGTGCTGGCCAACATGGAAAATTTCCTGAATCAGCGAAACGCTTAATCTCCTCCCTGATTTAAACAGGACAAAAACCAGAGTGAACTTCCGTTCAGCTCTGGTTTTTTTATCGTCTCATTTTTTGAATTTAAATTGAAAACTTCGTCGCCAGTGTTTTCATTGCCCCCGTTTTATGCGCCGGCCCCGGCCTCCAACAGCCGCTCGACCATTTCCGTATAGCCTCCCTGAATCGCGTAATCCAGGACGCTTTTCTGATTCTGATCGCATTGATTCACGTCGGCTCCGGCTTCGATCAGTTTGCGCGCGCAGTCCAGATTGCCGTTTTTGGCAGCCAGGATCAGCGGCGACTGTCCCGCCTGATCGACGCCGTTCAATTCCGCGCCGGCTTCGATCAACAACGTCGTTAACGGCGCATTGTTTCGATAAGCCGCCAGATGGAGCGGCGTGCTGCCGCGGTTGGAGCGCAGATTCACGTCCGCCTGAGCCTGAATCAGCAGCTGGGCGATCATTAAATTATTAGTTCCCGCCGCTAAAAGCAACGGCGTTTCATGACGGTCGTTGACCTCGTTGAGCCATTGGGGATGCTTTTGTATTAACGTCCTGACGAGCTCGCCTTGTCCGCTGAGACAGGCGATATGCAAGGGGGTGTTGCCCTCACCATCCTTCTGGCTGTCGCTGGCTTCCCACAGTTCGCTCGCTTTCAAGCCGTTGGCCGCGGCATAATCGGCGGCGCTGTGGCCGGCATTATCCTTCGTTTCCGGGTTCGCGCCCTGACTGATCAGAAACTTGGCGGCTTCCACTTTTTTATAACTGATCGCACTCATCAGCGGCGTAACGCCCTGATCGTCGCTCACCTCCGCCGGACAGCTTTCCAACAACAGGCCCATGATTTCCCGGTTTCCCACGGCGGCCGCCTGATGCAGCGGCGTAACGCTGTGATTATCCGCCAGCGTCGTGTCCGCGCCCCGCTTTAACAAGGCGATCACGACGTCCCGCTGCGCTTGCGCGCAGGCATAAAACAGCGCGGTCCGGCCTTGCCTGTCGCGTTCGTTAACGTCAAGGTCCGGTTTTTTTAAGAGTGCCAGCGCTACGCCCTTCTGGCCGGTGCGGCAGGCTTTAATTAAGAGTTCAGCCACATTCTCCCTCCTTTTTCAGCAATAAATTGACAACCAGCTCAAATTCATTTTCCACGGCGATGTCCAACGCCGTCATCGACTTGTTATTGACGAGTGATAAATTAATGTCCGGCGCTTGCAGCAGCTGGGTGACCAACGCCGCCGCGCCGGAAGGATCGACACGGTTGCGGGCGCGGATCAGCATCGTTTCCACCGGCGTTTCGCCGATCAGCTTCCGGCCGCAGGCGATCATCAGAGCGGTATTGCCTTCATTGTCCTGCGCGTTGACGTCGCAGCGCTCAAGAATCATGGAAATCAAGTTCTCCGCTTCCGCGCATGGGTGTTCCGCCAGATAATGCAGTGGCTGACGGCCGTCGGCGCTTCGCTGACGCCAGACGTCGCGGGGGATCATCATTTCCAGCAGAATCTCCTGAAATTCCCGGTCTTCCACCCACCAGCCGGCGTCGATATGGCCGCACAGCACGTGCACCGGCGTTTCGCCCTTTTCCGTTACCGGCTGATCCAGCATCGTCAGCTGCCGGGTTAAGCCGCGGAACATCTTTTTGATCGAACGGATCGTTACCGAATGCGTGATCCGCGTCCGGGATTTCAGAGCGGTTAGAAACTGGTAAAGCGCGCAGTTTTCCACTTTACCTTCAAACGCCAGCGGTTCAGCGCCCGCTTCCAGCAACAGACTTACCGCTTCTTCGTTGAGAAACCGGCAGGCCAGCGCCAGCGCGGTCATCCCCTGCTCTTCGCCCTCGTCCAGCGCCGCGTCCAGATCAATCGGCTGGCTGATCCAATAGCGCAGGCTGTCCTGATCGTTCTGGCGGGCGGCTTCAAACAGCGTCAAACCACCGCTGGCTTCCGTCTGTCCGCTTAACAAGGCCGCTACCGCTTTGCCGCCAAACTGCACGGCCAGCTGCCGCGGCGTCAGACCGCTGTTATTTTTCTGTTCAGGATCCTGTCCCAGTTCGAGCAGGATTTCCACAATCCGCACGTAGGGTTGTTCCAGCCGGGCATGGGCTTCGCCTTGCGCGGACTCAATCAGATTCAGACTTCGGCATACAAGATGCAGCGTCGTATCGCCGTCGGACAGCACGATCGCCGCAGGATGCAGATGGAAAAGAAGCAGTGCTTCAAAGATCGGGACGTTGACGCGCTGGGCAGCCAGCTGATAAAACGTCAGTCCGGATTCGTCACGTTTTTCTTTCGGACAGCCGGCTTTCAGCAGACGGACGCAGCATTCGGTTACCAACCCGGGGTATTCGGCAAAATCCCGGAACCGGACCAGACTGTGCAGCGCGGTCCAGCCGTAACGATTCACCGCGAACGGATCGCAGCCGCGGATCAACAATTCCTGAATCATTTTCTCATCCGCCTGCTCCGCCGCCAAATGCAGTGCGGTATTGCCACCGTCGTCGGTTTCATCCGGATCGATCTCGTCGAGAAGCAAGGTCAGCCGCGTCCGGTTATTCTCCGCCAGCGCCGCTTTGAATTGTTCGAGCATGAATTAATCCGTCAGTTCGCCGATCCACGCGCACTGCGCCCAGACGCCCGGCTGACCGTCCTCGTCTTCATCCAGCAGCTCCGTCAAAAGCTCGATGCCTTCCTCAAAGCGCTCGCTGATCCCTTCCTCGCCGTCAAACGCCGCGATCCAGAACAACGAACCAAAGACATACGACAAGCCGAACTCCGTCCAGGAATCAAAGACTTCGATCATTTTCTCAGCGATCTGATCCAGCCAGGCCCAGCTGTCTTCCTCATTGATGTAACCGACCGTATAGCCCCAGCGGACAACCGTCGCCGCCCGGCCGTAATCCCAGCCCAGAATATAATTTTCCGGCAACTTATCCTTGAAATACTGCGCCAGCTTCCAGCATGGCAGCACGGATTCCAGTTCATCCTCATCCTCGGGATCGTCCATCAGTTCCTGCGGATCCGCCGCGGCCTGATACCGTGAATATTTCGCCTGATGCCCGGCTGTCGTCAGCTCGCGCAGCTTCTCCGTCAGTTCCGCCGAATTTGTGATTCCCCAGCTGCTTTGCAGCATATCCTTGATCTGATCAATAAACTCAGGATCCTCTTCCATCGCCAAGCCGTCCATTTCATGAGCATTTTTCAAGCTCATGTAGGCGGTAAGCAAGATTTCAAACGTGCGGAAGGTTTCATGGCTGCGCGAAAGCGTTACGCCCGGTTCTTTTTCCAGAACCCGCAGACTCTGGATCTTCTCATTGATTGATTCCAGATCATATTCCGGATCGCCGTCGCCGCCCAGGAACATCCGCGTGAGCTCCTCCGGATCGCCGCCGAACAAATCCGCAAAATCACCCATGGAATCCGTCAGCCCGGCCAGCGGATTTTCTCCGCCTGCCATGGACGCGCTCAAATTCTGGATCATCGCTTCCGTCTGGGCCTGGATCCGGCTTTCCGTCTGATTCATCATCGCCGCGGCCGCGCCCATCGCTTCCTTCATGACCTGATCCATATCCATGTGCTGCATCATCGCTTCCTGCTGCTGCAGAATTGAAGCGGCGACTTCCTCGCTGGATTTGCCGGAAAACATCGTATCCATCATTTTTTCATATTCTTCCTGAACTTTTTTGTAGTCGTCTGCCATTCTGAACTACCTCCTGTTTTCTAACTTTATTATCCGATCTGTTCCGAAGGAGATCAATGTTTTTCCTGCTTTTTTTGCGAATCGTAAGAAATAGAAAAGGGATGACCTGAAATTCAAAGCCGGGAAGAACGCAATCGGATCATCCTCGCTTCACAGGGACAAGTGTTCAGTGACAATATCAGCCGTATTTTCTGTTGAAAACCGGAACGACCGTTACCGATCATTAAATGTTAATCCTTTCTTTGATGCTTCCTAATTCACAGTATTGAGGTTCACCCTTATGAAATGCTTTGAAGTCAGTCGAAATCTCTCTGATTGAAAATGACTAATCTCTCTGATTGAACTCGTAAAATCGCTCTGATTGAAAACAATTAAACTCTCTGAATGGATTTATAAAATCTATCAGAATGATCGGCGCAGTTTGTATCGAAGGACCAAAAAAGTGTGGAAAAACCTGGACTGCTTCTCATCATTGCCGCAGTGAAATCTACCTTGGCGATTCCGCTGAACCTTTTCATAAACGAAAACTTACCGAACTGATCCTTAACTGGGTTCTTGAGGAAGAAACACTGCAATGAACCGTTAAAGTCATTGGCGCAAAATGAAAGCACAACGCAAAGATCCCTGTTTTCGTGATCCAATCCTATTTTTAACCTTTTTCAGAAGTCCGACAGGCTTTTCTTTGAAGTGCTTGAACGTCATGAGCTATTCAAGAGTTTTTTTATTCCTTTGAGCTGCACTTTCCCAATAAAATAAGAACACCCGGAGACAATGACTGAATATCGTTTCAGCCATTCCTCCCGGGTGTTTTATCCTTCCTGGAAAGCAGGAAATTTTAATTTTCATAAGTAAGTGAACGAAAGCTTAGTTCTTTCGCGCTTCAGATTCGAATTTAATACCCGAAGACCGTTTCCGGTTTAACCCGGCACGGCGCGCCGACGTTAGCGCACAGCCGGTTCAATCCGGCCGCGCCCCAGCCTGCGCCGAAAGCCAGATCGCCGCTCCAGCTGCTGGCATAGCTTTCCAGCGACATCGTGCCGAGCTTAAACACCTCGATATGCACATGCGCGCCAGTGACATTGCCGGACTTGCCGATCGCACCGATCTGATCGCCGGCGTTGACGACCGTTCCGGTTTTTAACGGCGTCCCCGGACTCATATGCAGATACTTCACGGCATAGGTGACGTCGTTAATGCTCGTCAACAGGTACACCTGATTTCCGCCGCCGCGGCTGCCGCCCTGAGCTTCGCCGCAGGAGTTGCCGATATAGCCGTCGTTGGAACAGCCGTCAGCGCTGGCCAACACCACGCCGTTGCCGGCCGCAAAGATCGGCGTGCCAACCCCAGCCGCGATATCCATACCCAGATGAACGCCGCCATTGACGTTCAGGCCATAATGCCAGGTCCCCGCGGACAACCGGCCGCCGCTGGTCGGACGGGTGAAGCCGCTGGAGGTCACGATCGAATCCAACCCCAGCGACTTGATCATCCCTTTTAATTCATTCAGGCTGCCGGAAATCTGATTTCCTTCGGCTTCCAGTTTAGCCGCCTGCTTTTCATATTCTTTCTGCGCCAGCTCGGCCGTCGCCTTTAAGCTGACAACCTGGCGTTTCTTGCTTTCAACGTCCGTCTTCGCGACTTCCAGTTCTTCTTTTTCCACATTCAGCTGTTCCTTATCGGCGTTCAGCTGATCCATCAATGTCTTCAATTCTTCCAGCGACTTCTTATCATAATTCATGATATCGTTAACGCCCTGAATCCGGCGCAGGAGTGAAGCAAAATCCTCCGCCCCCATTAAGAAATCCAGAAACTGATTCGTGTGCATTGTCTGTTGGGAACGGACCAACCGCTGTTCCACCTTTTCCCGCAGCGCGTTAATCTCATTTTCTTTTTGGAGAATCTGTTCTTCCAGCGCCGCGATCGAATTTTCCTTTTCGGTAATCTGCGCGTTCAGCGTGTTGATCTGTCCCTGCAGCGAGGAAATCTGCGAATCATAATCCTTGATTTCCTGACCGACCTTCGCCAGATCGGCTTCAATTTCCTTCCGCTTCTTTTTAATTTCATTCAATTCGTTCTGCAGCTCGCTGTTACGCTTGGCTGCGTAATTCTGACATTCCGTCTTCTGAGCCTCAGTCAGATTGGAACCGGAACACATCGTCAAATAATAAACGTCTTCGTCGTCGTCCGCCATGACCGGCAAAACCATGCCCGTCATTA
>NZ_JADNPO010000046.1:0-15602 GCF_015558105.1 Holdemania sp. 1001095H_141210_F2 | reverse complement strand
AAATTGAGAACAGATACGATAGAATGAGTAATGGACATAGTGAGATTTCCTTTCTGTAATTTGTGGTGATTTTATTGTAACGGAAATTCTTACCTATGTCTCTTTTTTTTATGCTCAAGAAAAAAAGGCGTTGGTTTCTACCAACACCAAAATTTATAGAACCGAAACAAGCAAACACCCCCGATGTCTGACAAGCCGCATCTTCGTCATTTTCCTTTTTTGATCCTGATCTTCATTCTTACCAACACTAAAAAAAGAAGTCTTCCAGAAGAGGAAAACTTCCAATGAGCTTCGATTCGCAGCGTTTATTTTTTTTCGTTTTGAAATTGAAACCGGTTGAGCAGCTGCTGGAAAAGCAAAACTTCAGCGTCTGAAAAACTGTCCATACATTGCATACAATATTTTCTGAATTCCGACTGAATAAGATCCGAAGCGGTTTTCCCTCTCTCCGTCAGGAAGATGTTCATTACTCGGCGGTCTTTATCGTTGCCGATTCGCATCACCAGATCCTCACTCTCCATTTCTGAAATGATTTCTGAAATTGTAGAGCGCTTACTGGCGGAAATGACCGCAATTTCCTGCTGATTAATTCCATTGTGGTCAGACAACAGATGCAGGATTTTTAGATGGGATAACTTGAGATTCAAAACTTTAAGCGTATCGGATTTTACTTCATAAAACTGTTTGATTAAATCTGAAAACATAATAAACGCTTTGGTGTCCAAATTCACAACGTCCCGAATTTGATTCATGAACTCACTCCTTTCTTTTTTCTTATTATAAATCAAAAGTCCAGTTAAACGTTACAATTTTACCGAATTCAATGTGAATTAAACGTTTTACTTCACATTTCACGCTGATTAAAAAGAAAAGAACGAAGCGTTTCGTTCTTTTATCCGTCATTGTGAGTGAGTTCAATTACGGGAATTTCAACCGGATTGAAGATTCGCGGCAGATACCATCGCCGGCATAATCCCCGGGAAACGATTAAATCCGAGTTCTGTTCCTGATACAAACCGCCTGCCCGCTTCGGGAACCAGCCTTGCCGGGGCGCAAACAAACCGTTGATCAAACCGGGAATTCGAACCTGTCCGCCATGGGCATGGCCGGACACGATCAGATCAAACCCGAACTGCGCGTAGATCGGCGAACGTTCCGGCCGGTGCGCTAAGAGTATCGTATATTCCGGGCAGGTCTGCACCGACCCCAGCGCCTTCATCAGTTCAATTTCCTCTTGTGAATCCCGATCAATATACGCATATTTGCGGGGGTCGTCAATTCCGCACAACGTAAATCGTGTTCCGCGGATCGTGATGGTTTCTTTCCTGCTGTCCAAAACGGTAATTCCCGCCTGACGCACCCGTGCTTTGACCTCCGGGAGCGTGATCAGAGTATCAATATTTTCATGGTTGCCTGTGCAATAATAACACGGCGCTATCGCCGCAGCCTGATCAAGGAATAATTCCGCGCCCCGCAGCGGTTTGATATCGTCGATGATATCTCCCGGCATGAGAATGAGATCGCACCGGGATTGCCGCAGTTTATCCAACAGCCGCTTTTGATTCGGACCGTAGACCGTGCTGTGCAGATCGGAGACGACCGCCAGTCTGACCAGCGTTTTGATCTTCGGACTGGACAGTGTATAGGATCGTAATTGAATTGGAAAACTGATGAGCCAGCCGATCAACAGATAGGCGGCGATCAGGCCGAAAAAGAGAAGGGCCAGCTTCATCGCCAGCCTCCCTCAGTAACCCTGATGGTATAGTAAACCGGTTGTTTCATTGTGATTCTCCTTTTATGTTGGATTCGCGTTGGCCTTAAAAACACGGCGGCGATTTGCTTTTTAATAATCGCCCATCGCGATCATTCCGTCAATCACCTTCTGAACACCGGCGATGTTGGCGGCCGTCACATAATCCTTCGGATCCAGCGCATACTGCCGGATTGCCTCCTGGCATTGCTTATGAATAGAGATCATAATCCCGCGCAGCTTGTCGTCGACTTCTTCAAACGACCAGGCCAGACGCATGCTGTTCTGGCTCATTTCCAACGCGGAAGTCGCAACGCCGCCGGCGTTGGACGCCTTACCCGGGGAGAACAGGATTCCCTGCTGACGAAACAAAGCGATCGCTTCGTTATCGTTCGGCATGTTCGCGCCCTCGGCAACGAGTTGGCAGCCCGCTTCGATTAAGCGCCGGGCACGTTCCTTGTTGATCTCGTTCTGTGTCGCGCATGGGAAAGCCAGATCAACCTTCAGGTTGGCGTCATAGACCGAACCTTCATGATATTCGCCATGGCCCGCCATTTCCGGATATGCCGAAAGCGAGGTGCGCAGCTGTTCCTTGATTTTCTTCACCGTATTCAGATCCAGCTGTTCATCGACGATATAGCCTTTGGAATCGCTCATCGCGATGACCTGAATTCCATTCTGCAGCGCTTTTTCCGCGGCATAGATCGCGACGTTGCCGCTGCCGCTGACAATCGCTTTCTTCCCCTGCGGATCCATCTGCGCCGCTTTCATCATTTCCAAGACGAAGTAGATCAACCCGTAGCCGGTCGCCTCCTTGCGTGCCAGACTGCCGCCATAGCCTACGCCCTTGCCGGTTAGCACACCGCGCTCGCTGACACCTTTTAAACGCCGGTACTGACCGTATAAATAACCGATTTCCCGTGCGCCGACGCCCATATCGCCCGCTGGCACGTCGACATCCGGTCCGATATGCTTGGACAATTCAATCATAAAGCTCTGACAGAAGCGCATTACTTCCGCGTCGCTCTTCCCTTTCGGATCGAAATCGCTGCCGCCCTTGCCGCCGCCGATCGGCAGCGTCGTCAGCGCATTCTTGAAGATCTGTTCAAACGCCAGGAATTTCATCATGCCCAGCGTGACCGCCGGATGAAACCGCAGACCGCCTTTATAAGGGCCCAAGACGCTGCTGTACTGGACGCGGTAGCCGCGGTTGACATGCATCTGGCCCTGGTCGTCTGTCCACGGTACTTTAAACTGGATGATCCGCTCCGGCTCCGTCAAGCGTTCCAGAATCGCCATTTTCTCATATTCCGGATGATGATCAAAAATCAGGCTGACCGACGTCAGCACTTCTTCCACCGCCTGCAGAAACTCGGGCTGCGAGGCGTCTTTTTGTTTCAGCTGATGTAAAACACGTTCACAATATGAATTCATTGTTATCCCACCTTTTTTATTATGATATGCTACTCGGCCTGAAAATTCAATGAAAAAAAGAGGGACATTCCTTTCGGATATTCCCTCTCTCGCTCATTTTAGACCGCCGGTTCAGCGTGGTTGCCGAGCATTTCTTCCGGAAGCTTGACATCTTCTTCCAGATCGACGGAACGTTCTTCCCGTTCCTCGCGCAGCTCCGCTGCCCGTTCTTCGATCAGGCGCGTCGTTTCACGCTCGAATTTTGAGCCGGTTCCCGCTGGGATCAGCTTGCCGATGATAACGTTTTCCTTCAGACCGATCAGATGGTCGACCTTGCCCTTGATCGCCGCTTCGGTCAGGACCTTGGTGGTTTCCTGGAAGGATGCCGCGGACAGGAAGGAATCGGTTTCGACAGATGCTTTTGAGATACCCAGCAGCGTCGGACCAAAGACCGCCGGATGCTTGCCCGCTAACAGACAAGCGCGGTTGATGCCGGTGATGTTGTTCAGGGACAGCGTCTGACCTGCGCTTAAGCCGGTGTCGCCGCCGTCGATGACAATGATCTTCCGCAGCATCTGCCGGATCATGACTTCGATGTGCTTATCGGAAATTTCGATACCCTGAGAAGCGTAAACCTTCTTGACTTCCTTCAGGATATAGTTTTGAACTTCCATGACGCCTGCGACTTCCAGCAGTTCCTTCGGGTTAACCTGACCTTCGGTCAGCTTATCGCCCGCAACGACCTGGGACCCGACTTTCAGCCAGGAACGGATCGTCTGCGTCAGATCGCATTTGTGTTCGATGCTTTCCTTTTCGTTGGTGACCACGATGCGCATGCCGCTCTTGTTTTCCAGTTCGCTGATCTCGGTGATCTCACCGTCGATCTTGGACAGGACTGCGACATGTTTCGGGCAGCGGGCTTCAAACAATTCTTCGACTCGCGGCAGACCCTGCGTGATATCGCCGTCGTTACCGGAAGCGACGCCGCCGGTATGGAACGTACGCATGGTCAGCTGTGTGCCCGGTTCACCAATGGACTGCGCGGCCATGATGCCGATCGCTTCGCCGGCTTCCGCCAGTTTGCCAGTCGCCATGTTGCGGCCATAGCACTTGCGGCAGACGCCGTTGACGCTTTCGCAGGTGAACGTATTGCGGATATAAGCCTTGGTGACGCCGGCATTGACCACCTTCTGCGCCATCGCTTCATCCATGTAGGTATCCGCTTCAACCAGAATTTCGCCGGTGTTCGGATCGACGATCGCATCCTGGCTGTAACGGCCGATTAAGCGTTCAGCCAGCGGTTCAAGGATCGTGTTGGTCTTGCGGTCAACAATATCCTCAACCAGATAGCCGCGGTCGGTTCCGCAGTCTTCCTCAATGATGACGACATCCTGAGCTACGTCGACCAGACGACGGGTCAGGTAACCCGATTCAGCCGTCTTCAGGGCGGTATCGGTCAGACCTTTCCGCACGCCGTGAGTGGAGATAAAGAACTCGGACACATTCAGACCTTCACGGAAGGAAGA
Organism: Holdemania sp. 1001095H_141210_F2; assembly: GCF_015558105.1. Lineage (NCBI taxonomy): Bacteria > Bacillati > Bacillota > Erysipelotrichia > Erysipelotrichales > Erysipelotrichaceae > Holdemania > Holdemania sp. 1001095H_141210_F2. The sequence continues at coordinate 10,913 of NZ_JADNPO010000046.1, read as the reverse complement.
GTAAATCGGAACTTCGATGATCGAAGGCTGGTATTCTTTCTTGGACTTCGACTGTGTCGGACGGGCCATCAGACCACGCATGCCGCACAGCTGAGTAAAGTGGGATTTGTTGCCTCGCGCTCCGGAAACCGCCATCATGTTGATCGGGTTCTTACGCGGCAGGGATTTCATAACGGCATCGCCGATTTCATCCTTGATATCCGCCCACAGCTTCGAGAAGTGGCGTTCCCATTCCGGCGGCGTCAGCATGCCTCGTTTCAGCAGCTTATCCAGCTTGTCAGCCTGAGCACGGCCTTCTTCAACATATTTCTGTTTGTTCGGAACGACGTTGATATCCGCCAGAGATACGGTCATGCCCGCAACTGTGGAATATTCAAAGCCGAGGTCCTTGATGTTATCCATGATATCGGAAGTGCCTTCCGTTCTGTACCGGTTGAACACTTCGGCGATGACATTGGACAAATCCTTTTTCTTGAATTCCGGATTCAGCGGCATTGCGGCGATCGCTTCCTTGATGTTCGTGCCTAACGGCAGGAAGAACTTATCCGGCGTCGCCTGTAAGCTTGCCTTGTTGACGTCGTTGATATATGGGAAGTCTGCCGGGAACATTTCGTTGAAAATGACCTTGCCGACCGTCGTTACCAGGTACGAATGGTTCTGCTTCTCCGTGAAGCAACTCTTATGCAGCGCGTATCCCGGCAGGGCAATGCGGGTATGCAGATGCACCTGCTTGCTCTGATACGCGATTAAGACTTCGTTGGTGTCCTTGAAGACATGGCCTTCGTTGGTGCCGAACCGGCGCCACATTTCAGCCGCTTCATGATCGCCCAGAGAATCCAGGAAATCTGCCTTCGTGAAGAATTCGTCCGCCGTTTCTTCCATGTTCAGATAGAAGTTGCCCAGAACCATGTCCTGGCCCGGCGTAACGATCGGCTTACCATCCTTCGGACCCAGAATGTTGTTGGAACCGAGCATCAGGATTTCCGCTTCGGCGCGGGCTTCTTCGGACAACGGCAGATGGACAGCCATCTGGTCGCCGTCAAAGTCGGCGTTGAACGCGGTACAGACTAATGGATGCAGACGGATTGCACGGCCTTCGACCAGCTTCGGCTTAAATGCCTGGATGCCCAGACGGTGCAGTGTCGGCGCACGGTTCAGGAAGACCGGGTGATTATCAATGACCTGTTCCACGACGTCCCAGACACGCGGATCCTGGCGGTCGATCAGCTTCTCCGCTGTTTTCGGATTGCCGGCGATGCCCTGGTTCACAATTTCATTGATGACAAACGGCTTGTACAGCTGAATTGCCATTTCACGCGGAATGCCGCACTGATACATCTTCAGGTCCGGTCCGACCGCGATAACGGAACGGCCGGAGAAGTCGACACGCTTACCTAACAGGTTCTGACGGAAACGTCCCTGCTTACCCTTTAAGGAATGCGACAGGGATTTCAGCGCCCGTCCGCCCGCGCCGGTGATCGGCTTGGAACGGCGGCCGTTGTCGATCAAAGCGTCGACCGCTTCCTGCAGCATACGTTTTTCGTTCTGGACGATGATCGCCGGAGTTCCCAGCTCCAGCAGCTTCTTCAAACGATTGTTCCGGGTGATGACACGACGGTACAGATCGTTCAAATCGGAGGTCGCGAAGCGGCCGCCGTCCAGCTGCAGCATCGGCCGTAAATCCGGCGGAATGACCGGCAATACGGTCAGAACCATCCATTCCGGCTTGTTGTCGGAATGACGGAACGCGTCGATGGTTTCCAAGCGCTTGATCAATTTCTTGCGCTTGTCGCCGTTCGCGTTTTCCAGTTCTTTAATGACAATCTCGTGTTCTTTCTCAATATCGACCTTTTCCAACAAGGTCTTGACCGCTTCCGCGCCGGTCTGGGCAACAAAGCTGCCCGGACCATACAGTGCGGTGTTCTCACGGTATTCTTTTTCTGACAGGATCTGTTTGACAGCCAGCGGCGTATCCATCGGATCGGTAACGACCCAGGATACGAAGTAAACGACTTCTTCCAGCGCCTTCGGCGTGATGTTGAGCAGCAGGCTCATGCGGCTTGGAATGCCGCGCAGATACCAGATGTGCGCAACCGGAGCTGCCAGTTCAATGTGACCCATCCGTTCGCGGCGGACGGAACTCTTGGTGATTTCTACGCCGCAGCGGTCACAGATTACGCCTTTATAGCGTACTTTCTTGTATTTTCCGCAATAACATTCCCAGTCTTTGGAAGGACCGAAAATCCGTTCGCAGAATAAGCCGTCCCGTTCTGGTTTTTGAGAACGGTAGTTAATCGTTTCCGGCTTTTTGACTTCGCCATAGGACCATTCGCGGATTCGTTCCGGGGATGCCAGACCGACCTGAATGGCGGCAAATTTATTGACACTCATCGCTTACGCCTCCTTTACTCAACGTCTTCGTCATCAAATCCGATTACAGCCGCTTCTTCCGGCAGATCCTCCTCGTCGATGACCTGGGCCGGAATCTCTGCCGAGGTTTCGGATACGACGTTCTCCAGGGCTGCAACTTCGTTAATCTCGTCCGCTTCCATCTTCTTCATATCGACTTCCAGACCTTCTTCATCCAGCATCTTGACGTCGATCGCCAGCGCCTGCAGCTCATGCTTTAAGACGCGGAACGATTCAGGAATGCCCGGTTCCGGCAGATCCTTGCCCTTGATGATGGCTTCGTAGGTCTTGGTGCGTCCAACGATATCGTCAGACTTCACGGTCAGGATTTCCTGCAGCGTATGCGCGGCGCCGTAAGCTTCCAGCGCCCAGACTTCCATTTCACCGAAACGCTGGCCGCCGTTCTGCGCCTTACCGCCTAACGGCTGCTGCGTGACTAAGCTGTATGGGCCGGTTGCACGGGCGTGCAGTTTATCGTCGACCATGTGCGCCAGCTTGATCATGTACATGACGCCGACAGAGATCCGTTCATCGTACGGCTCGCCGGTCTTGCCATCGTGCAGCACAAGCTTGCCATCCGGCGAGGTCTGCGCTTCTTCCATGATCGCTTTCAATTCGTCATTGGAAATACCGTCGAAGACCGGTGTCGCAAACTTCACGCCTAACGTCTTCGCGGCCATGCCCAGATGGATTTCCAGAACCTGTCCGATATTCATACGAGATGGAACGCCGAATGGGTTCAGCATGATGTCGATTGGTGTGCCATCCGGCAGATACGGCATATCCTCGATCGGCAGGATCTTGGAGATAACGCCCTTGTTGCCATGACGGCCGGCCATTTTATCACCTTCAGAAATCTTACGTTTCTGAACGATATAGACTTTAACGACTTCATTGACTCCCGGCGGCAGATCGTGACCCTCGTTGCGCTTGAAAATGCGGATCGAATGGACGATGCCGGCGCCGCCATGCGGAACTTTCAGCGAATTGTCGCGGACTTCTCTGGACTTTTCGCCGAAGATCGCCAGTAACAGCTTTTCTTCCGGGGAGATTTCGCTCTGGCCCTTCGGGGTAACCTTACCGACCAGGATGTCGCCTTCCTTGACTTCCGCGCCGATCATGACGATGCCGCGGCCGTCGAGGTGACGGCAGGCATTTTCACTGACGTTTGGAATATCGCGGGTAATTTCTTCAGGTCCCAGCTTCGTTTCGCGGCATTCAATGTCATATTCCTCAATATGAATAGAAGTGTAGACATCGTCGCGGACCATCCGCTCGGACATGATGATCGCGTCTTCGTAGTTGTAACCGTGCCAGGTCATGAACGCGATCGTCACGTTCTGGCCTAACGCCAGCTCGCCTTTTTCCATCGAAGGACCATCGGCCAGAATATCGCCGCGTTCCACGCGTTCGCCATGCTTGACGATCGGCCGCTGGTTGATGCAGGTGCCGGCGTTGGAACGGCGGAATTTCTGCAGCTCGTAAACGCGCTGTTCGCCTTCATCTTCCGTAACGACGATCTTATTGGCATCGACATAGGTGACGACCCCGTTGCCGGTGCAGATGCACGCGCTGCCGGAGTCCCGCGCTATGCGGTGCTCCATGCCGGTTCCGACATATGGAGAATGCGGATTCAGCAGCGGTACGGCCTGACGCTGCATGTTCGCGCCCATCAGGGCACGGGAAGCATCGTCATTTTCCAGGAATGGAATACATGCGGTCGCAACCGAAACGATCTGTTTCGGCGAAACGTCCGCCAGTTCGACCTGATCGCGGTGAGCCATGATTGTTTCTCCCGCTTTTCGGGCAACGACCATGTCGTTGATCAGACGACCTTCGTGCACTTCGTTCGCCTGCGCGATGATGTAGTCGTTTTCTTCATCGGCTGACAGATAAACATATTCCTCAGTAACCTCGCCGCCTTCTTTGACCAGACGGTACGGTGTTTCGATAAAGCCATATTCGTTGATCTTGGCATACGTTGTCAAGTTGGAGATCAGACCGATGTTCGGGCCTTCCGGCGTCTCGATCGGACAGATCCGGCCGTAATGGCTGTTGTGAACGTCACGGACTTCAAAGCCGGCGCGCTCACGCGTTAAGCCGCCTGGACCCAGCGCGGAAATACGGCGCTTGTTGGTCAGCTCGGCCAGCGGATTCTGCTGATCCATAAACTGCGACAGCTGCGAGGAGGAGAAGAACTCCTTGATCGCCGCCGTCAGCGGACGGATATTCGTTAACTGCTTCGGCGTCAGACCTGCGGCCTCGGCAATCGACATTCTTTCTTTAACGACTCGTTCCATCCGGCTTAAACCGATCCGGAACTGATTCTGGATCAGTTCGCCGACCGTACGGATCCGGCGGTTGCCCAGCATATCAATATCATCGACGCTGCCGACGCCGTCCATCATGTTCAGCTCATAGCTGTAGAAGGCATACATGTCGGAAATCGTGATCGTCTTTTTCTGGTTGATCGGGTCGATCGCCACGATCTTGATCGGATTGCTGCAGTCCGCAGATGTCGAAACCTGAATCGTCTGCACAGCCGCGCCGACCAGCCAGGCTGTGATCGCCTGATTCTGATGCGCACGTTCGATGATGACCTGCTGCTCGGAAGCGCTCAGCTTCGAGTAATCCTCATCCGGGATGTAGCGGTCAACCACCAGCTCGCCGTTGTTGGTCATGTCTTCGTTATTCGCCGTCAACCGGCCGATCACGAAGAAACGATGACCGTAATTCAGGACCGCGGAGGCGTTTTCTGCCGTCAGTGCGACCGGCTTGGCCACCAGTCCGGAATAGACGCGGACTTCTTTGACTTCCTTCGCCAGGGCTTCAATATCTTTTTCCGTCAGAACGGTGCCCTTTTCAAACAGGCGGTCACCGCACTCGACGTCATTGGCCAGAATCCGGCCGATCAGCCCCAGGCTCCAGGACGTATCCATCATGGAAGTATCTGGATGTGAGAATTCATGCACGAATGGGAAAGCTGTGACATGGCTGCCCTTGAGCATTTCCACACGCAGGACGTTTCTTTCCTTCTTCGTGACAAACGTGCCTTTTTCAAACAACACTTTGCCCTCGCCGCTCAGGACGTCTTCAGCCAGATAAGTGCCTTCCATCCGGTCCGTCAGCGACAGTTTCTTATTTAATTTATACCGGCCGGCCTTGGTCAGGTCATACCGGCGGTGATCGAAGAACTTGGCGTTCATCAAGTTGATCGAACCGTCGATCGTCGGTACTTCATCAGAGCGCTGGTTTTCATAGATCGCCAGCAGCGCTTCGTTGCTCGTCTTGATCTTATCAGCGGCCAGCGTATTGCGGATTTCTTCATAGTTGCCGAAGAACGAGGTATATAAAAGCATATACAGGTTCAGGAATTCGCGAGGTTCGCCCTCAACGATGTTCTCTTCGAACACTTCCAGTCCCAACGCTTTTAAGAACCGGCGGATTTCCGCCGTATCAAAGCCGTCTTCGCTCTTTTCCAGGTTCAAGGACATCCCGATCGCCTTGAACAGGATTGTGGATAAAATTTTACGTTTGCGGTCGACCGACATGTTGACAATCCGGCCTAACGCCGCCTTCTTGCCGTCGGTCATGAACTCCAGCCACGTGCCGCGGCTTGGGATCAGTTCACAGTTGTAGCTATCTTTGCCAGTTTTGTCTTCGGAAGCAATATCAAAATAAGCGCCTGGCGAACGTACAATCTGAGAAACGATAACACGTTCAGCGCCGTTGATAATGAAAGTTCCGGTTTCCGTCATCATCGGGAATTCGCCCAGGAAAACGTCTTCCCACTTTGTCAGTACTTCACCGGTTGTATTGTCGACCATTTCCAGCTCCATTTTCGCTTTCAATGGCGCGGCGAAGTTCGCCTCCCGGTATTTGCACTCGTTGACGGTATACTTTGGCGTGCCGAATTCGTAATCTACGAATTTCAGGCGAATATTTCCACCGTAGTTCTGAATCGGGTAAATATCTTCAAAAACTTCCCTGATGCCTTCTCTGATAAACCATTCAAAAGACTGAGTCTGCACTTCAACCAGATCAGGAAGATCGAGGTTGCCGCTGACCTTGGAATAATTCCGGCGTTCTGCCTTTTTACCCAGTTTTTCAATACGGTAGTTCTGCATTTTTTCCATGTACGCCATCCTTTCATAACAGTGTTAACAACGGCTAAAAGGGCCTAAAACCCCCTTAACTTTTATACATTTTTGCAATTTAATATAGTACCAAACTTAACACAAGTTGTCAATCTGTTTTTGTCGATTTTAAAATGTAATATCCCTTTTCCTTGTTGATCACTTCACAGTTGCCAAATATTTCCTCAATTTTAGCTTTAGCGCTGAGCGCGCCCTGCTGCTTGCGGATCACCACATACAGATGTCCCTGCGGACGCAAATGATCATACGCCTGCTCAAACATCGCATAGATTACTTTTTTGCCCGCCCGGATCGGCGGATTGGTTAGAATATCGCTCAACGTTTCAGTGACATTCCCAAAGATATCCGATACCCGAACTTCAGCCTCCACGCCGTTCTTCTGCGCATTAAGAACAGCCAGCTCAACCGCCCGGGGATTGACATCCACCATCAGCATTTCAGCGTCCGGAAACATTTTTTTCACGGTGATGCCGATCACGCCGTAGCCGCAGCCCAGATCCAGTATGTGATCTCCCAGCGGTTCTTCCTTGATCGTTTTCAACAGGACATACGATCCAAAATCCACTTCACTTTTACAGAACACGCCGTTATCCGTGATCAAAGGGATAATAAAGCCCGAAAACCGGAAAGAAATCTCCTTCCGGTTTTGTGGTAGTTGACGATTGTCAGTAAAGTAATGACTCATTCGATCGCCTCCCATGGGCTAATTGCATTCCGCCGTCATGACGGAATTGTTCTGTTGTCGGATTGTGCGAAACTTATTTAATTTCGACAGAAGCGCCGGCATCCATCAGTTTCTTCTTGATTTCTTCCGCTTCTTCCGGCTTGATGTTTTCCTTGATTGCGCTTGGGCACTTGTCAACTAAGCCCTTCGCTTCAACCAGGCCTAAGCCAGTGATTTCACGAACAACCTTGATGACGCCAACCTTCGAAGCGCCGACTTCCTTCAGGAATACGGAAACTTCAGTCGGTCCTGTAGGCGCTGCAGCTTCAGTCGGAGCCGCAACTGCAACCGGAGCCGCAGCCGTTACGCCGAATTCTTCTTCGATCGCTTTTACCAGTTCGTTCAGTTCCAGAATTGTCATCTCTTTCAGAGATTCGATGATTTCAGCATTTGTTAACTTTGCCATGTTCTTATTCCTCCTTGGTCAGTTTTGTTATTCAGCAGCTGCTTCTTCAGCAGGAGCAGCTTCTCCGTCTTTGTCAGCGACTGCTTTCACAGCGCAAGCGAAGCTGCGGACAGGCGCCTGCAGGCAGCTCAGCAGCATCGACAGCATGCCTTCACGGTTCGGCAGGCTGGAAAGTTCTTTAATCGTATCGACGCCGACGACTTTACCTTCGACGATCGCACCTTTCAGAACCAGTTTGTCGTGCTTCTTGGCGAACTTCGCCAGCACGCGGCTTGGCGCAACAGCATCATCAGAGAATGCGATTGCGTTTGGTCCGGTCAGCTGTTCTGTCAGTTCGTTGAATCCGGCAGCCTCAGCGGCACGCTGGGACATGGAATTCTTGTAAACCTTGAATTCAATGCCTTCAGCCCGCAGGCTTCTTCTCAACTCAGTGACTTCGGCAACTGTCAGACCACGGTATTCAACAACGACTGTTGACTGGCTGGCGGTCATTTTTTCCTGAATTTCGGAAACGACTGCCTTTTTCGATTCTAATACCGCATCTTTCATTCCGTACACCTCCATTTTATACTGTCACAATATACCTGAATATAAAAACCCGCACTCAAGACAGCACGGGTTTTGAAAGTTCAAAGTTGATCTTCCTACCTCGGCAACCTGATTAAGCCGTTAGGCCGTTGCTGTCTATGGTATATTGATAACAAACTAATTTTAACAGGGTTTGCGTAATTGTCAAGCAATTACTCAGCAGCGACACGAATCGCCGGTCCCATCGTTGTGGAAACCGTGATGCTCTTCATGTAGTTACCCTTGACTGCCGCCGGACGTGCCTTCGCGATCACGTTGTACAGCGCTTTCGCGTTTTCCGCCAGCTGTTCGTCAGTGAAGGAGCACTTGCCGATCATAACGTTGATGTTGCCTTCTTTGTCAACACGGTAAGTAACCTTACCTTTCTTGATTTCGTTGACGGCATTGGCGATGTTCATCGTGACGGTGCCCGTCTTCGGGTTCGGCATCAAGCCCTTAGGGCCCAGGATCTTACCCAGCTTACCGAGTTCGCCCATCATATCCGGAGTTGCGACGATCACGTCAAATCCGAACCAGCCCTTTTTGATATCTTCCAGGATTTCCTTGCCGCCGACAAAATCTGCGCCGGCATCCTTGGCTTCCTGTTCCTTCGCGCCCTGAGTCACAACTAAGACCTTCTGGGAACGGCCTGTGCCGTTTGGCAGAACCATCGCGCCGCGGATCTGCTGATCAGCGTGACGTGGGTCAACGTTCAGGTTGAAGGAGATTTCGACAGATGCGTCGAACTTTGTTGTGTTGATTTTCTTCGCCAGAGCTACCGCTTCCGTCAGGCTGTACAGCTTCGCTGCGTCGACCTGCTTCAGGGCCTCTGTGTATTTCTTACCTCTTTTTGCCATCGTGATGTCCCTCTCTTATTCCATGCCTTCGACAGTAACGCCCATATTGCGCGCTGTCCCGGCGATAATCCGCATTGCTGCTTCTACATCATTGGCGTTCAGATCCGGCATCTTGTACTCAGCGATTTCTCTGCACTTTTCCAGAGAGATCTTTCCGACGATGTTGGCTTTGGCACTGCCCGATCCGGACTTGATACCGGCAGCCTTCTTGATCAGAACTGAGGCTGGTGTCGTTTTCAGAACGAAATCAAAGCTCTTGTCTTCATACGCAGTGATGATGACAGGGACGATATCGCCTGCACGATCCTTGGTCGCATCGTTAAATGCGTTGCAGAACTGCGGCATGTTGATGCCTGCAGAGGCCAGCGCCGGTCCCGGACGGGCTCCGCCGGCCTGGAACTGGAGCTTACAAATCTTTGCAACTTTCTTGCTCACAAGACATTCCTCCTTAAAATTGATTGTCTGTGCTGTGGTTAGTGGACAGGTGCAACACCGTCCTCCCACGCATAATAAAACTTGCTGCTTTCGACAGCATTACTATTCTAAGCGGATTTAACCCTTTAGTCAAGGGATATTTTCGATTTTGACCGGATTTATCAACGCGTCACACGAATGACAGGATCGCCGGTCTTAACCACCCCGGGCTTGGCAATTTCCAGCTGATACCCGCTGCCGTTGGTTACGACCAGCATCGTCGTCAGATCAATATGATTTTTTTCCATAATGCCCCGATCAATTCGGATCAGCGGCTCTCCCGCTCGAACTTTTGCACCGGGCTGAACGTAAACCTCCAAGCCTCGGCCCTGAAGCTCCACCGTGTCCATGCCGACATGCAGCAGCACCTCAACGCCATTGGCGCCTTTTAATCCGACCGCATGACGCGTTGCCGCTACAAGCAGCACTGTGCCGGTCAGCGGCGACAGAATCTTTTCGCCTTCAAAACGAAACGCAATTCCTTCGCCCATCATCTTCTGCGCAAATACCGGATCCGGCACTTCTTCCAAGGGCAAACTGACACCGTCAACCGGCGACAGGATGTCGCAATACACAGGTTTCTTAAATAAATTAAACATGGCAGCCTCCTTGCGCAAGCTCATCCAAAGTTCTGCTTAGATTTGATAAGCGAGAAAGATTCGGATGATTTGCGATGTTTCATTGTTCTCATTTTAAAGAATACCGTTCTAATTCGCAACGGTTAATCCTGTGGTTTAAGGATTCCTTCATTTTTCTCTGTTCTTTCTGCTGATTTTCTCTTGTCTCAGAAACCTTTCCTGATCTCAAATTCTTAAGCGATGCCTTTTAGATAATCAGCCGCTTTGTATTGGCAGTGTTGCCGATGTCTTCGGCCTAAATTACAAAAAGCCGGAATCTATGCCTTCCTTGGGACGTATTCCGGCCTGGCATACATAAGCAACGCTCAGCTTAAGCAACAAAAGTAATCCAGCTGCCTCGTCTATTCCGCCGATCAATTTCATCAACAATTTTCATAAATAGAAATCAGAAAAGGAAACTCAATTCTAGCTTCTTATTCTCGTTGCAATCTGATCTGCAGTCCATTCAGGATGTTCTTCATGACAGGAAAATATCTGACGGATTACAGTTTCATCTTCATCTAAAATCTCCGCGATCTCTGAAATGGGCTTGCCTTTTTTCATATTTTTCAGCACCTGTTTAATGACTTTGCATAATTCGCCTCGTTCTAAACCTTGTTCCAAACCTTCCTGCTTACCCATCCGTTTGCCCTGTTCCAGCCATTCCCGCTGACGATCCGCTCTTTCCAATTCCGCCATGAT
>NZ_JADNPO010000045.1:0-16354 GCF_015558105.1 Holdemania sp. 1001095H_141210_F2 | reverse complement strand
AAAGCTTGGGATGGCGAGCAGGAAGCGGAAGTGGTATGGTACAGCGGGAATGAGATTCTGGCCAGTGTTGATGAGAATGGAAGAGTCACGCTGAAGGGCGCGGGAACGATTCTTATCTATGCCAAAGGAGAAGGGCAGCGATTAGGAACGCTCAGTTTGACGGTATATGCGGCGAATATCGTTGAACCGCAGGCGATTAAGCTGAATATGACTGAGGCAAATATCCTAGTGGGCAAAACATTGAAACTATCTGTTTCCTTTGTTCCTTCGAATACAGACAGCCGATTGAGAAATATTACTTGGACCAGTGATGATGCGTCAATTGCGCAGGTAAATTCCAGTGGGGTTATTACGGGTGTCAATGAAGGCGAAACTACAATTCGTGCAACAACGATTACGGGTCATCAAGTAACTTGTACTGTTTATGTTACTTATCGGAAATGGGGAGTGGATGTATCGAAATACCAAGGGTATATTAATTGGCAGGCTGTAAAAGCATCCGGTGTTGATTTTGCGATTATTCGCGCAATGTCTGAAAATACCAATGGTGTTTATATTGATCCCTACTTTAAGACTAATGTGATAAATGCAAGAAAAGCAGGCATTAAAGTTGGTGCATATTATTACACGTATTCTAAAAGTACTGATAATATTATTGCGGAATTATCACTTTTGTTTGAAGCTTTGAAAGATTTAGAATATAATTATGGCATCATCCTTGATTATCCGGTTTATGTTGATATTGAAGATTCTTCATTCTTTAATTTTGACCCGAGCTGGAATACGTATTTGTTAGAGTACGCATTGGGGATGTTGTCCATGCATGGATATTATGCTGGAATTTATACTTACACTAACTTTGCCAATAATGCTTTGTGGATGAATTCTAATCAAATTAATTACTATGATGTATGGATTGCGGATTGGCGGGGATATGTTGGTTATCAAGGACATTATGAAATGTGGCAGTATACTAATAGCGGTTATGTGAATGGCATCAGTGGCAGAGTAGATATGAGCTATTGTTATAAGAATTATCCGGATATCATCAAAAAGAAAAATATGAATAAATACAAATGAAAATTGTCATTGTAAAGGGTTGGTATATCAATCAACCCTTTACAATATTAATATTTTATAGGATAGTATTAAGCATATGCTAAAATTAATAAGGAGGTGTGCTGTGAAAACACTAGTCATTGTACCAGCTTATAATGAGGCTGAGAATATAAAAAAGGTTATTGAGGATTTAGAAAAAAATTTGTGCAATTATGATTATATTGTAATTGACGATTGTTCTACAGATAAAACAAAAAAATTTTAGAAGAAAATGATATACCGCATGTAAGTTTGCCTGTTAATTTAGGATTAGCGGGGGCGGTTCAAACAGGTTATAAATTTGCGTATGAAAATGGGTTTGATTGCGCTATTCAATTTGACGGGGATGGTCAACATCAAGCGAAGTATATTAATTTGATGGCCAAAGAGATAGAAAAAGGCGCAGATATTGTTATTGCATCTAGATTTATCAATTCAAAAAAAAATCATTCTTTACGAATGATGGGAAGTCGTATTCTAACATCACTTATTAAATTGACAACTGGCAAACTTATTAATGATCCAACTAGTGGAATGAGAATGTTAAATCGTAAGATGATATACGATTATGCAATTAATATGAATAGAAAGCCAGAACCTGATACATTAGTTTATCAAATAAGACATGGAGCGTCGATAATAGAAATACAAACAGAAATGAATGAGCGAACTGCAGGGGACAGTATGTATAATGGATTTATTAGTTCGGCTAAATATATGATTAAAATGATCGTTTCAATATTGTTTTTAAGTTATTAAAGGACAGTCAAATTTAGCTTATTTATGTTAGAGGGAGTAGTAATGTGATTAGAAGAATAACGAAAAAATTGAAGTTTATGTTAGGAATACTCTTTGTATCCGCATTTATAGCATGCTTGTCCCTATGCTTGGTTTATTTGATTCCCACAGAAAATATTGAGCGTAATGTATCATTATCTGCAGGCTTAATTGAAGATGAAGGGACTTATCCTAAACTATTTCCATGGTGTTCAAGTAACTTAGACAATTGGACTGATTCTATTATGTTATTAGAATCTACATATAGAGGGAATGAATCAATTTTAGAAAAAGCTTTATTAGTTAAACATAAGGCAATAGATGATTGGAGTGCAGATTATTCTTTAGTTTACCATTATAACCATGACTATGAGTTGAATACTATAGTTTCTTATCCAAGGTATTGGCATGGCTATTTAGTAATCATTAAACCGCTATTATATTTCTTTAATTACAATCAAATACGGCTAATAAACGGCGTTTTACAATTAGTGCTTAATTTCATAATAATAATCTTGTTATATTACAAAAATATGAAAAAAAGCATTATCCCATATCTTTTTTTGCAAGGATTTCTAATGCCAGTTGTTTTAGCAAAGAGTTTGCAATATTCAACATGTTACTATATTTTTTCTTTTTCAGTGTTGCTAATATTGGTTTTTAATAAAAAGTTTCTAAAAAATTTTGACTGTATATTTTATTTGCTAATGATCACGGGAGTTTCTACGGCTTTTTTTGACTTTTTAACTTATCCAATTATTACATTTGGAATACCATGTATTTTGTATTTTAATATAAAAAATGCAAGTAGTATCAAAAATTCGATTTATGACTTTACGAGATTATTGATTTCTTGGGGGTGCGGGTATTTTGGAATGTGGTCTTTAAAGTGGGTTATAGGTAGTTTATTAACTAAAGAAAATGTCATTTTGGATGCTTTAAAAACAATATTGTTTAGGACATCTCATTCTAATGGAAGTGTTTCTTATACATTCTTAAGTACAATAAAATTAAATGTATGTACTTTTTTTAATACACCTCTAACTTTATTCTTCATCGGATTTTGTTGTTATAATTTGTATAAAATATTAAAAAAAGTAATAGATAAAAAAACTGAATTAAATAAAATATTAATAATGTCTCTACCTTATTTTATGGTGAGCTTATTACCATTTCTTTGGTATTTATTCACAATTAATCATTCAGCTATACATGGATGGCTTTTTACATATAAAGCATTAGGAGTGAGTTTGTTTTCATTACTTTTATTACAAGTGAAAATTGCTAACATAGATGATAGTGCACTATAATAATACTATTTAGGAGGGTAATATTATGGATTACAATGAAATAGAATCAGGAAGATTAAGACAACTTCAATTGGTGGAAATCGAAATTATGAAAGAAATCTTTCGGATTTGTAAAAAAAATAATATCAATTGTTTTCTTATTTATGGTACTTTAATTGGCGCCATTCGTCATAAAGGAATGATTCCTTGGGATGATGATATTGATCTAGGAATGAGTCGAAATGATTATGAAAAATTTATTATAGCAGCTAAGCAAGATTTGAGTGATGCTTATATTTTGCAAAACTATCATACAGAACCTCAATGTGGGCTGATCTTTGCTAAAGTTCGTAAGAAAGGAACTTTAATGAATGAAAAATATTCAGCACATATAAAAATGAGTCAAGGAATTTGGGTTGATATTTTTATATTAGATAATATATCAGATGATTTAAACAAAAGGAAAAAAGAAAAATTAAAAATAAAATTACTAAAAAATCTTTATATTATAAAATGCGGCTATAAAATGCCAGAATATATGAGCAATTGGTGGCTGCCTATATATTTATTAGCAAAGCTTTTATTAATATTTGTTCCTAAACAAAAATTAATAGATAGTCTAGATCATCTACTAACTTTACATAAAGATGAAGAAACTTTATATGTTGACTGTTATGGCGGTGCTAGCATTAAAAATGTTATACCAAGAAGTTATATCGAAAACTTGATAGATATAGAATTTGAAGACAATTTATATTCTTGTTTTAAAGAATATGATAGCTATTTGAGGGGAATTTATGGTGATTATATGACGCCTCCTCCTGTTGAAGAAAGACAAAGCTCGCATATAGTTAAAGAAGTTTCGTTTTAACGAATACATAAGTAAAGATAAATTTCTAATTTGCCTAAGCATTGAAGTATTCGAACATATTAGTTAATGAGGTGATTAAAATATGGCATGGAAATTACAATTAATTCTTTTAACATTTTCTATTTTATTTTTGTTTATTATTATTAAATTTATAAAAAAATCTAAGTTAACAACAGATATTGCGATTATTTGGATTCTTTGGGGAATTGGTTTGATTATTATTAGTGCGTTTCCTATCTTGATGCAATATATAGCTAATATTCTGGGAATCGCAACAACTATTAATGCTTTGTTTTTGATAATGATTTATTTATTATACTGTTTAGTTTTCTATTTGTTTATAAAAATATCTGCTTTAGAAGATAAAGTGAAAAATTTAACTCAATATATTGCATTAAAAGAAAAGAATACTCGAACAGACTAAGTTATTTTGAAACTGGAAAAATCATTAATAGGTATTGAGGTGTAACGATGAATAGATTAAAGAAAAGCACATTAAGCAGCGTAATGCTTGTCTTTGCAAATTTATTTTTGGTGTTTATAGGCGTTTTTCGTATTAGATATATTAACATGTATTATGGAACAGAATTCAATGGTTTGTATCAGTTTGCATTACAGTTTGTTAGATATGTTGAAATGGCTGACATTGGTTATACCGCAATTTTTATTTCTTTATTATATGAGGCTATTTCTAAAAGCGATGATAAAAGAATAACAAATTTAATAAAAAGCTGTAATTATTGGCAAATTCAGTTTACAAAGATTATGCTGGTCTCTTTAGGATTAATAATCTTAATAATTATTTTACTGATTAGAGATCAAGATTTTTCGTCGCTTAGTATAGCTTTTGTTTTATTTGTTACAGCTATTCCGGTTTTGTTGAATCATTTAGTTACATCAAGATTCGCTTACTTAGCAGCTACACAAAGACAATATAAATGTTTGGCTCCATTGATGATTGGAAAAGGTATCATATTCATAATTTCAATTTTCATTATGAAATATGTGCCTTCATTTATTTTCTTAGTATCTGAATCAATGTTTCAGATTTTTTTATTAATAATTTTCTTAAATATAGCAAATAAGGAAAATAAAAGAGTTTGTATTAAGGATTATGAATACAAACTTGTTCATATTGAATTTCCCAGAGCTATGATAGGTGTGAAAGTCGCTGATTTGATCAATAAAAATACTGACAATATATTAATAGGGACACTTAAAGGTATATCTAGTGTAGGTATAGTAGCACCGTATTTCTATATTATGAGTTCTTTGGATAATGTTTTTTGGAGTTTTGGAAATGTAATCAAAACAACTTTGGGTGATATGTTATATCATAAAGTACCTTATTTCAAAGACTATTTTATAGCTTTTGTCAAATTACTATTTTATATAGCAACATTCCTATCGTTATTAGTATTTATAGGTGCAGATTCATTTATTTCTATTTTTTATTATCCTAATGGTGGATTTAATTTGTTTTATGGTCTAGCTTTGTCCATTAGTTTGATATTATTTCTTCAAATCAGCTTTTCTTATTTGAAAATCATAGTAGAAATAAAATTGTTATGGAAATATATGTTCAAAGTTTATTTAGCAGAAGCTATTCTTAATGTATTTCTAACAATAGTTTTCCTTCGATATACTAATGTTACCGGAGCCTATTGGGCAACAATAATTTCATTTTTATTAATCAATGTGCCAATAAGCCTTTTTGTTGTTTGCAGAGAATTGGAAATTGATTTTTTATTGTTTGTAAAAAATCAACTGAAATATGGTATTTTCTATTTTTTATTACTTATTATTTCCGAAAAAAGCAGACTTTTATTAACTAATATTATTTCGCTAAGGGATTGGTTTCTTGTGATGATCGCTATTGGCGTGATATTATGTGTAATTTTATTGTTATTTATGTTGATTTTTGATATGAAAGTTATACAGATAATAAAAGATACTTTAAAGAATTTATTGCCAAGGAGTGAAAAAAAATGAAGTTAACTGTAATTATACCTGTGTTTAATGCTGAACACTATATAGGTAGATGCTTGGAAAGTTTGACTAAACAGACTTTTCAGGGTTTTGAAGTCTTATGTATTAATGATGGTTCTAATGATTTATCTATGGATATAATTAAAAATTATGAAAGTAAATTGTTTATAAGAGTAATTCATCAAAAAAATTCAGGACAAGCAAGAGCTAGAAATATAGGAGTAATTAATAGCAGTACTGAATATATCACTTTCATAGATGCGGATGATGATGTAGAAACTAACTATATTGAGTGCTTAATGAATATTGTAAACGAAGAAGTAGATTTAGGTATGCTTTCCTACAGACGTGTTTTTGAATATAAGCCAACATTTTTAGAAAAAAATTTTGAGTATATGACTGGTTTAGATTTAGAACAGATGGAGGCTTATTCTGATAATTCATTGCTAGTTAAAATATTTAATGCACCTTATTCTAAGATATATCGTAGAAGTTTTTTAATAAAAAATAATATATTTTTTAGTGAAGGTCTTATCTATGAAGATATGTATTTTACAACCGTTTTGTTAATGAATAACCCGATTATTAAAGCTTCAAATAAGGCACTATATAATTACTATATACATAAGAATAGTACGATGACAAAAAAAAGTATCAAAATAATGGATATATTTTTAATAGTAGATGCCATATATCAATATGCTGAAGAAAAAAATTTAATAAAAAAGTATTGGGATGAACTGGAGTATTTAGCATTTTATCATATATTAATAGGAACTATATATCGTATGTTCAAAAATGAACCAATTAAGATATTCAGAAATGCCAAATATTGTTTAAAATGGTATTTGAAGAAAGGTTTTACATTTAATAATAAATATATTTTAGAATCAAATTGTGCTATCAAATTGTATATGTACGTTTTAAAAATATATAGTTTATTTATACAGTGATCTTTAAGTCTGTTTAGACCATTAAAATGATTGTAATTATGCTAACTTATAAATAATAAAAAAAGGAGACAAATTTTATGAGTTTAAAGCCATCAAAATTAAGGAGACAGTTAAGACCTATACATGTTTGGGCTATTGCCCTGGGATGCATTGTAGGATGGGGTTCGTTCGTTAATCCCGGTAAGCGTTTTTTACCAAATTCCGGAGTTTTAGGTACAGCAATAGCCATGGTTTTAGGTGCTATGGTTATGATTATAATTGCTTTCAACTATGCTTATATGGTACCAAAATATCCTAAATCTGGTGGTGAGTTTACATTTACTAAAGCTTGTTTAGGTAAGTTTCCAGCTTATATTTGTGGCTGGTTTCTTATTGCTGCATATTTATCCAATGTTCCTATGAATTCCACAGCCGTTCCATTGATCGTTGATGGCCTTGATGGATCAATGAATATTCTAAAATGGGGGTTTCATTATACTATTGCAGGATCTAAAATATATTTAGGAGAAATACTTTTTGCTGTTTTTATACTAATTATTTTTGCTATTATTAATATGAAGGGAGTAAAAAAAGCCGGAGTGGTACAAATTATTCTAACACTTATGCTTGGGTTATCAGTACTTGCTCTTGTCATAGCTACGATTGTTTCCAAAGAGATTTCTTTGGAAAGTATAAAACCCTTTTGGGGATTTTCAAAATCAGAAGCATTGATAGCTTATAATAGCGGAGAATATACAGGTATAGAGGCCTTTTCGCATCACGGAATAGCGGGTATGACATCTGCAGTTCTTGCTACATTTGCAATTGCTCCCTGGGCGTATGTTGGTTTTGATACAATTCCTCAAGTCGCAGAAGAATTTAAGTTTTCTTATAAAAAAGTTAGTGTGATTATGATTGTTGCTATAGTATTTGGCTGTTTTATATATATTGCAAATAATACAATTGCTGCTATAGTTCTTGATAACTGGCCAGAATTAATCCTAGAATCAGAAACTTTTCCTTGGTTATTATTAATAGCTGCAGAAAAATTACTTGGTTTACCTGGCAAGTGTTTAGTAGGAATTGCAGTTTCTTCTGCAGTTCTTTCAGGAATTATGGGCTTTTATCTAGCGTCTAGTCGATTAATTTATTCAATGAGTCGGGATGGTTATTTGCCGCGATTTTTTGGAACACTTGATAATCAATATGGTATACCAAAAAATGCGATATGGTTTTGCTTAATAGTCTCTTTATTGGGACCATTTCTTGGCCGAGAAGCTTTGAGCTGGTTTGTAGATATGTCTGCAATCGGAGCTTCTATTGGTTATTTTTTTACCTGTTTATCGACACTAGTAACTTTGAAAAAAGACAAAGATGGAACATTCTTTTTAAAAACAATGTCTATACTGGGAATTTTATTCTCTGTTGCGTTCGTAATTTTGCAATTAATCCCTATTAAAGGTCTTTCAGGCGTTAATTTTGTTAAAGAAAGTTATATCATGTTTTACTTATGGAGCGGCTTAGGATTATTATTTTATATAATTAAGGAAAAATATGATATAGTTATTGCAGGGAATTCTGAAACTAGGAAATAATTTAGTATAAATTTTAATTAGACTACAAAGTAACAACTTAGTGAAAATAAGGAGATATATATGAGCAAAGAAATTGGAATATTAATTGCAGCAGGGAAGGGAGAAAGGATGTTACCCTTAACGATGAATACACCTAAACCATTGATAAAAGTCAATGGAATACCAATGATTGAGACAATGATTACTAGTTTACAGAAACGTAATGTCGAGCATATATATATTGTAGTTGGCTATTTGGCTGATCAGTTTTTGTATTTAAAAGAAAAATATAAAAACATAACTTTAATCTATAATCCGGAATATGTATATAAAAATAATATATCTTCGATTTATGCTGTTAGGGACTTTATGGGAGAAAAAGATTGTTTTGTTTGTGAAGCAGACATTTATGTATCAGATTATAATGTATTTAAAACTGATTTTCAAAGTTCTTGTTATTTTGGACAGCTAAGAGAGGGATTTTCTGAAGACTGGGTATTTGATCTGGATGAAGAGGGAAGAATTGTTCATATAGGAAAAAAAGGCTATGATAAATACAATATGTGTGGTATTTGTTTTTTGAGAGCAAATGATGCAAAAATTATTCGAAATGCGATTATTGAAATGTATAAATATCCAGGAACGTACGAACAGAAATTTTGGGATGAAATAGTTGATCAAGAAATTAATAAAATTAATATGACGATTCATCCTGTAAGTGTTGGGCAAGTTGTTGAAATAGACACTGTAGCAGAGTTAAAACAAATAGATTCAAGTTATAGCAATAAATATTAAAAAAATAGAATGATAGAAGAAAACATTAACAAAAAGTTTATATAAAAACTTAACTGGAGGTACACATGAAAATTATTTCTAACTCTTCAATTTTAGCAGCTAAGATATGTCCCCTAGATTGTTATGAATGGGCATGTGATGTTATCCTACAAAAGAAAGAAATGTTATTACCACCTAAAATAAGTCTAAAACCAAGAGACGGAGTATTTTATAATACTATGCCGGTATTAATTCCTAATTCTAACTTGGGAGGAGTAAAAGTAGTCAGCAGATATCCGGAAAGAATACCAAGTTTGGATAGTCAAATACTACTGTATAATTTACAAAGTGGTGAATGTATAGCGCTACTTGATGGAAATTGGATAACTGCAATGAGAACTGGTGCCGTAGCTGCTCATACAATGAAATTGTTTGCGAAATCAGATTTTGAAAGTATTGGATATATAGGATTAGGAAATGTTGCTCGTGCTTCACTTCAGATTTTCCTAAATTTATATCCTAATCGAGATATTAAAGTGAAATTAAAGAAATACAAAAATCAGCATGAGTTGTTTTCCACTAGATTTGAAAATTATGAAAATATACATTTTGAGTATGTTGATAATTATGAAGATGTAATTAAAGGGACGGATATAGTTGTGGAAGCAGCAACTTACCTTAAAAACGATATTTGTGATATTAATTGTGTAGATAAAGGCACTCTAATAGTTCCAATACATACCAGAGGATTTACTCAGTTTGATTATCTTTTTGATAGAATATATGGTGATGATATGGAACATATAAGAGGATTTAAAAATTTTGAGAAATATGAGTGTTTTGCAGAAGTAACAGATGTTTTAAGGGGGAAGGCTTTAGGCAGACAGAATGATACTGAGAGGATTATTGTTTATAATATTGGAATAGCTGCGCAAGATGTTTATTTTGCTGGGAAAATATACAATTTAATTGGAAGTGATTGCATTGATATATCATTAAATCCTCCTATAGACAAATTTTGGATATAATTGATATATATAAACTATTTATAAGCAAATGAATGGAATAGGTTGAGAAATCTTAGTAATTATTATGATTTTTCAAAGATAAGTAAATTAAGTCATTAATAGTTTAACACTTTGCAGGATAAAGAAAATTTAGTTATTAATAGATTCCTAGAAATTAAGATCCAATAACATTAAATTAAGTTATTTAGATAAAAAGGAAATAGAAGTCAAGATAATGAATCTAATTTGATTTGTGTTAAAACCTTATAAAGAACTATACAGCTTCTATTAATCGATTAACTTACCTACCTTCTAACCAGAACACGGTTTCATAATTAATATAGAGCGAATCCAGTACTTGTCCTTGGGTATCGACGATGACAATTTTAAGTCCTAGACCTTCCTGCGTTTCTTGTTTTTCGTTAATAATAATATTATTATTTTCAAATTTTATACTTGCATTCTTAGATTTATACTCTTTTACTAAGCTGTTATCCTCTTCATAAAATAATACTTGATCATTTTGGGTTACCATAATAAAGTTTTTGTCTTTATTATTGATAAAATTAAATTGAATTCCAGCATTATTTAACATTTGGTTTTCATATTCTCCTATAAAAGATCGTCCTTCTGTTCCATTATAGCTAATTGCAAATGTAAATCCTGATTCTTGAATATAATCAAAGTAATTGTAAATATCATAAAAGCTCTGTAATAACTTCTCCATCGTATCATTATAGAGTTGATCTAAAGCAGTTTCGTACGATTCAATTTTCTTCGGCTTTGAAGTGCTTAAGTGATAATCTTGTTCTAAGACTTCAATCAACTTATTCATGAGTTTTGTAGAACCGCGGATATTAGTGTGCCAAATATCGCCGTCCTGATCAAAATGAAAGTTCATTTCTTCATAGAGATCGTTAAAATCGATGAATTGAATTCCTTTGCTTTGTGCATATTGCTTAATATATTGAAGCATATTGTATTCGTGCTGGGTGACATAGAACGGAGTTTTGACTAATAAGAGCGGTAAATTTTTTTTCTTGCATAGATCAATAATTTTATCAAGATACTGCAGATTGGTTTCATCGGGTTTTACAGTTTCTGTTTGATGGTAGGTATCTCGTTCTATTTTTTTATCAGATTCAGGATAGCCCATAGTCCAACCGAAAAAAGGGTTGAAGTGCTTTTTGAAAGGAAATTTAAAATCATCCAGTGTCATTTCATTCCATCGCGAGTGATAGAGTCTTAAATCTAACAAATAATCCAATTTCAGTGATTTATCGCTTATTTCTTTCAGAGATTGAGCTCGATAGATTTCATTTCGCAAACCTTCAGAGTTCTTTTTATAAATTCCGTCTGTCTGGCAGGCCTTAGAGCTCTCCAGAAGACCGAAGACATCGAGGACAATAACTTGAGGTGTTTGTGTCTTTATCGCTTGTTTGAGATAGTAATAGGTCTGTGAAAAGGGTTGACACTCGCCTGCGAAAACATAACTGTAAGCTCCTGTTTTCTTCCAGAGAATTGCTGGATTGAAGGCATAGTAAGAATGACTGGAGCCAAGGAAAAGAACATCTAACGAATTCGTTTCGAGCGCATAGAAACCTTCTGTTTTATTCGTCATATCATCCGGCGCTTCATAGTATTTCGGACGCAAAACAATTGAAAAGTAAGTCATCAGCAGACAAGCTGTGATCACTAATAATATACATTTAAATATAAACTGTATTGTTTTCTTCATTGTCATTACCTTCTTTAATTAAAACTGGATGTAAATAAATTGATTCGCATCATATCCTGTTCCATACACGCCAAGAATAAGGAAACTGGAGAATAAGAGAATATAAATTAAGAAACGAAATACAAAATTTCTTTTTCTAAACCATTTGATCATATCGAAATGATTTCGCAGGAGATCTAAAATTACAATAATCAAGATGAAGAACAAAGCGATGGAGAGTTCTTTTGGAGAGATTTTAAGTAAATCTAAGTTGAGTTTAAAGGAAGGGAAAAATAACGCTTTCTGTAATATTACCAGTGCTTGTTTAACATCTGTTATTTTAAAGAATACCCATGAGATAGTAATTAAAACAAAGTTAAGTATAATCTTTAAAAACCGAATTATTGAATTCGAAGCTTTCTTCGATAAATGTATGATTTGTTCAAATATTTGTAAAAGGGCATGGAAGAGTCCCCAGAGAACAAACGACCAAGAGGCGCCATGCCATAAACCGCTAATCAGGAAGACAACAATCAAATTCCTGTATTTCTTTGCCGTCCCTTTGCGATTCCCACCTAAGGGAATATAAATATAATCCCGCAGCCATGAACTAAGGGAAATATGCCAACGCCGCCAGAACTCAGAGATACTCTCGGCAAGATAAGATGTTTTGAAGTTTTCTTCAATCTTAAATCCAAAACATTTCGAGATACCAATTGCCATATTGGAATAGGCATCAAAGTCTAGATAAATTTGAAAAGAATATAAGATCATGGCAATCCATAGTAAACCTCCTGAGGCTTCTTGCCATTGGAAGTAAATGGAATCGACTAATATTAATAAATTATCAGCGATCACTACTTTTTCAAAACAACCCAAAGCTGTACGGATCAACCCTGACTCAATCCGGGATGTTTTCCAGGGACGCTGCTTTTTTAACTGCGAAAAAAAGGATTTTGGTCGATTAATCGGTCCAGCCGTAAAAACTGGGAAAAAGGAAAGATAAAGCCAACAATTTAGATAACTGGTTTCTGCGTCCATCCTTTTTTTAGTAACTTCAATACAATAGCTGATTGCTTTAAAGGTATAAAAGGAGATGCCAACGGGCGCTAGCCAGGAAAAATGGAAGAAAGGAAATATAAGTTTATAATATTTGAAAATAACTAACCCCGCTGCTAACACCACAATAGCAATTAATAATTCGGAGTTTTGCTTTTTTCTTTTTGTTTTACTTAGGCGCAGCCCAAGAATATAGACAACAAGACTTACTACAAATAAATAGACAACGCTCAATAGCCCGAATGAACTGACATAAAATAAATTAATCAGAGTGAGCCAATAGTTTTGAATCCGTTTAGGTATCATATAGTAAATAACTAAATTGATTATTAAGAAAGCTGCAAAATTTAATGAGGTAGGCTGCATGGTTGTTCTCCTTATCTTTAATGGAATAATCTATAGAACTGCGAGTACAACTGAGGATTAGTGAGCGCAATATTGTCTGAGTCCGGAAGAAAAAATAAAGATAAATTATATAAAATACCAATCAGGCATAGAAATAAAACTGTATATATGAATATTTTTCTTACTTCTTTATCTTTCATTTGAATATAAAGAGAAAAGAGAATAAGCGTGGTTCCTATAAAGATAAAAATTGCAAAATCGGAAATGTAACGTTGTAATAACCCCGCACATTGAATGTCAATAAACATAATAAGAATACCGAGGATTAGAAAAGTAAGATAGCTAATTGAAGTATTATGTTTTTTTATTCGTTTCAAATTTGGTAATAAAAATGAGAAATAAAGGATAGGATTACAGGATAAGAGTCCCCCGGTCATTGATTCTCGAGTAAGTTCCCCTATATAATTCGTATTAAATTCAACGTATTGAAGATACGGGAAGACAGATTGTATATTCGGAAACTGAAATAAATAAGTGAAAATTCCTATGAAGAATCGATCAAAAACAAATCCTCTTCGAGTCATATCGTTGGTCGTTAAATTATAGCTTGATCCAAAATCAAAAGGAGAATCAAAGCGTATCCAGTTATAGATCATTAATCCTGCAGCGATGATGACATAGGGGAGTAAGGCGATCATAAGATATTTTTGGTTTTGTTTTTCTCTTAGATTCTTTAATTCGGGTAGGAAAAAGAGGAATGCTAAGAAAGAACCGAGAATCAGTTGCGGTCTGCAGGCGGCAACGAAGGCCATACAACAAGATCCTATAAACAAAGTTTTGCAATTAAGCGACTGATCAGTTTGCCTGGATTTTAGCCACAAAAATAGTCCCCAGATCGTAAGTGCCAATCCCATCATAATGGGCACTGAATAAATATCAGGACGTCTGGCTATGAAAAAAGCTCCGCTGCCCAATATCGTGGCTGAACTTAGTAATAGACTTAAACCGAGTGGTATTTTTCTTTGATAATAACGAATAACAATTTCTTCAAAAAACAAGAAAACTCCAAGAATGAAGAAAATTTCAGAGATCATAATTGGAATGGGATTAGGAAGATGAGTTCCTGTAATTAAAAAATAGGGAAGATAGAAGACTAGTTCCGGACCAATTCCAAAATATACAAAATATTTACCTTTATAATAAGCAAAATCCCAGAAATAATAGACATCTTCCTGGATTCGGAGCGAACTATCATAGGGATTTGATAGTTGTTTTAATTCTTCTGAAGGATCAACGAGTAAAGATGTCTGTCCCTTAGCTAAAGCTTCAGCTAAATAATGATATTCTTGAGGATGAGGATAGGCTGTATCTTTCCAAAAGAAGGGATTAGAGAAAAGCACAAGAACAAATAAAAGAATATGGCATGAAGCAGTTACAATAATCATAGTCTTCCGTTTTGTTGAATTTCCTTTAAAAGAGAGAGTAAAAAAGCTGCGATGCTGATATAATCGATAAATAAGGATGAAGAGGATGAACAACGTTAAAATTCTCAATGTTTGTATTTTCAAGGGAACTCGAACATTTATTTCAGAAGCGATTATAGTAAATTTGGCGTTATCTGGATTATAGAAAGAAATACGTAGACTTTTTACATCACCATAGGGGTGTATTCTAATGATGTGAGTTTCTTCCAGAGATTCAATATAAGTTTGATTCCCTTTATAACTCATTTGGGAATGACCTTCATCGCTATAATTGATTTTTAAATCGAGCGTAGTCGGGCAGCCATTTCCTTCACAGTGCAGATTGATTTTTATATTCTGGACATTTTGATTTAAATAATTATATTGTATTGTTTGTAAACTTTGATCTGGGAATACTAATTTATCGGACATAGAATTTCCGTCGATAGAAATTCGATAGCCAGGTTTACTTTGAGGAAATGTAAGTGATTCCCAAGTGCGCCAGTTAAAAATGAAAACTTCAATGGCCATGACAACAAGTAAAAAAATGAAATAAGGATAGAATTTCTTTTTCTTCATTTTCCTCTCCCCTGTAAAAATAAATCCCCGATATAGTTCTTAAAAAAATAATACACAATTTATTCAAGAAATTCTATAGTTAGTGTAAAGTTGTAAACGTAAATTGAAAAATTAAATTCCACAACAATGAAGAGAAAACAAACGGTTGATTTAAGTCTTACAAAAGTTCATTATATCCGATAGTAGGAGAGGATATAAGAACTTTTTTATTTTCATATTCTTAGTTTTCATACAATATGATATACTACTATTGCTATTGTAAGAGTTAATTCTACAAACACGAAGAGAGTAGTTAATTCAGACTTTTTTTAAACTGTAAGACTAAATTCTCTACTCGATTTTCTATTTATAGATGAGCTGCTCTTACTGTGGTATATTAAACTATTTTTTGATTAAAGCCGGATTAAGTATGATCTTATCTTTATCAACGCATTGAATGTGAAGTGCTAATAAGATAGCTTCTGATTCAGGATGATAGAAAGTGAATTCTTCAATCGGTGACTTCCCATATCGTTCTTTACGTGGATACGAATTGATATGGGAAAAAATGAGATCTAGATCAGCCTGAGAGTGAAGACCAAGCTGATTCAGCCCTTTTTCGTATTATAGAAGTAGGAATAAAGTATCCTACTCAATATAGAATTAGATGAGTATAAAATATTGAGATTGAGAAGAAATCATACAGGTGATGTTCAGTTAATCTTAGTATCTCATCGAGAGTATCAGAAGTTAGGATATAATATTCTTAGCTTCTTTTCTTTTGTAGGCCAACCTAAGTTAAGAAGCTCATAGAGAAGAAATGGCTTAGCGCTTTTTGGAACAATTTAGTTCGTAAAAGAAAATGCCATTCTTCCTATTCAAATTCATAAGCTTGTTTAAA
>NZ_JADNPO010000044.1:0-19045 GCF_015558105.1 Holdemania sp. 1001095H_141210_F2 | reverse complement strand
GTAAATACCCGTGGTTGGATTTTCACCAACTAGATGTATGCCATGCCCGGCACACGACAAAAAACGCTCCCCTTTTCAGGAAAGCGTTCTGATGATCGATCGAGAAACCTTACTGCGGCTGTTTGCCAATGTAAGCCAGAATACCGCCGTCAACGTACAAAATGTGACCGTTGACGAAGTCGGAAGCATCGGAAGCCAGGAATACCGCCGGTCCCATCAGATCTTCTGGTTTGCCCCAGCGAGCAGCCGGTGTTTTGGAAATGATGAAGCTGTTGAACGGATGACCTTCAACACGCAGCG
Organism: Holdemania sp. 1001095H_141210_F2; assembly: GCF_015558105.1. NCBI lineage: Bacteria > Bacillati > Bacillota > Erysipelotrichia > Erysipelotrichales > Erysipelotrichaceae > Holdemania > Holdemania sp. 1001095H_141210_F2. Next base: position 18,745 of record NZ_JADNPO010000044.1, on the reverse strand, counting down.
GAGCGGTCTGCGGCGTCTCGATATAACCCGGGCCGATACCGTTGCACTGGATATTGTATTCGCCGTATTCGGAAGCGATGTTCTTCGTCAGCATTTTTAAGCCGCCCTTAGCTGCCGCATAAGCGGAAACTGTTTCGCGTCCCAGTTCGCTCATCATCGAACAGATGTTGATGATCTTGCCATGACCCTTCTTGATCATGCCCGGAATGACAGCCTTGGAAACGATGAACGGACCGTTCAGGTCAATGTCGATGACTTTGCGGAAATCCGCAGCCGCCATTTCCAGCATCGGGATCCGCTTGATGATTCCCGCGTTGTTGACCAGGATATCAATCACGCCGACTTCGGCTTCAATTTTCTTTACCAGCTCGTTGACGGCCGCTTCATCGGTAACGTCGCAGACATATCCGTGTGCCGGAATGCCTTCTTCTTTATAAGCCGCCAGCCCCTTATCGACCAGTTCCTGGTTGATATCGTTGAAGACGATCGTTGCGCCTGCCGCTGCGAAGCCGCGGGCAATATTGAAGCCGATGCCGTAGGAAGCGCCGGTGATCAGGGCGACTTTGCCCTGCAGAGAGAAGCTGTTCATGAAATTTTCCATTTTTATTTCTCCTTTTTTATTCATTTTCGTATGAGTTGAACGCGTTTAACGCAATTCTGTCGTCGGGATATTGTCCATATCGTCAAACGCTTTGTTTTCGCCGCCCATCGCCCAGATGAACGTATAGTTGCTTGTGCCGCAGCCGCTGTGAATGCTCCAGGACGGAGAGATCACGGCCTCTTCATTCTGCATGACGATATGGCGTGTTTCTTTACCTTCGCCCATCATATGGAAAACGACGTTGTCTTCCGGGATGTCAAAGTAGAAATAAACTTCCATGCGGCGCTCGTGCGTATGCGCCGGCATTGTGTTCCAGACGCTGCCTTCTTCCAACCGCGTTAAGCCCATTGACAGCTGGCAGGTTTCCAGCACGTCCGGATGAATGAACTGATTGATCGTTCTTGCGTTGGATGTTTTTAAATCGCCCATCGGACGCTTGTTCGCATCCTGAATTGAGATAAAGGTCGTTTTGCACGGCTTATGCGCCGGCGCGCTGACCATATAGAATTTTGCCGGATGGGCGGCATCATCGCTCGCAAAGGTGACTTCCTTTGTCCCCATCGTGATATACAGGCAATCTTCATGCCCCATTTTGTATTCGACGCCGTCTGCAGTGATCACGCCCGGTTCGCCAATGTTGAAGATCCCGATTTCCCGGCGCTCCAGGAAAAAATGCATGCCGAAATTTTTCCAGCAGTCGATGCCCTTGTCAATTGAAACCGTTTCGTTGACCGGCATGCAGCCTAAAGTGACCATGCGGTCGACGTGCGAATAAACCGCGGTAACTTCATCCGCCTTGAACAGATCAGTAATCAGGAATTCATCCCGAATCTCATCTGTGGTGTAGCGCTTGAAATCCCGCTGGTTAACAGAATAACGAATATCCATAATCGCGTCCTCCTTTTTCTTTCTGTCCCTATCATACCGCATTTTTCTTAACTTGTATACAAGTTTTAGAAACTTTTTTATTTTTTCTCATAACGGCTCAGCGCGGCGCTGAAAATTGTCTTCATTTCTTCCCTGACGGAGGCCGGTTCCAGGATTTCCATCCACTTCGCATACTGCATCGCCAGGTAAATCACGCCCTCGCGGCTGCCCTTCACCCGCGTGATAAAATGCTCCGGATCCTGCACGACAATTTGAATTTCCCTGCCGAAATGATCGACGATGTCATCCAGAATCCGCCGGTGGCATAACAGAATAAAATCAAGCACTTCCCCACCGTACATGTAAACTTTTGTCTTGGCGTATTCGTAAGGATCGCACAGCGGCCCCAGCGGTTCCTTCAGCGCCTCGCGTTTTTGGATATTGCGGATCTTATCCACACGGTAATGACTGAAATCCCGGTACTTTTCATGGCGGGCGATCAGATATGTTTTTTCATTCTCATAGACCAGATAAACTGGCTGAACGACATAGGGTGCGGTGCGGCGGGGAACCAGCTGCAGTTTTTCATTATATTGAACATAATCGAATTCCACCGCGCATTTTTCTTCCACTGCTTCCAACAAAATTTGAAGACTGAAGAAGAAATCCTGATTGTCTTTCTTGCGCAGATTATCAATATAAACCATATTGCGATATTTTTGAGCGGTGTAGTGGCTCTGGGTCGCCAGGAGTTTCTTGATCAGATCGTTGGAATGCTTGCGGGGAATAAAATTGGACGCATGCACGGCGTTGCACAGAAGCATGATTTCCGATTCTTCAAAATCCCGGTTATCCAGATAATACCCGTGTCCATTTTCCTGATAGGTGCTGATTTCATAACCAAATTCCTTCAACATCTGAATGTTGGCGTACAGAGTCCGCCGTTCGATCGGGCACTGATACAGCTGCTCCATTTTCTGTTGGATCTGCGCCGCTGTCAGCGGATGATCGCGGTCGCTTTCCCGCTGCAGAATCTCCAGAACCGCCAGCACGCTCGTTTTCTTTTCCATCGCTCTACTCACCTCTGTCTTTATTATAAAGCTGGCAGGTTTTTTGTACAGTTAAAGCACTATAATGACGCTGTAAATACAAAAAGGAGTGAAATTCATGAATTACATCACGATCGTCGCAACACACCAATTCTTCGGAACTGATATCTTCAAGGTTGGTCAAATCCTGACCGGCGTCAAGGAACCAGAAAACAGTTTTGACAGTGAAGCGATCAAAGTCGTTACAGAAAGCGACGTGCCCTGCGGTTACATTGCCAACAGCGTGCATACGGTCGCAAAAGGCTGCCATTCCGCCGGACGGATTTATGATTCCTTCGAGAACCGGGTCAAAATGAAAGTGTTGTTTATCGTTAAAAACGTCGTCATCGCAGAAATTCTTTAATATGAAAAAGTTAAAGATCATTTTCCAGGCGCTGTTCCGCAGGCTTCGGACGCACTGGAAAAAACCGGCTGCGCCTGTTGTTTCACCTGCGGCCGCCCCGTTGCCGCCTCCGCCGGTCTTTCCGTTTCCGGTTCATAGCGGAGATCTGGTTTGGTGCTTAATGCCGCTGCCTCAAAAAGAGCTGGATCAGATTCCGGAAGGTCACCAGATTCGGCCTTATTGGATCGCAGCGGTGAAAACAGATCATGTAACAGGGTTTTACTGTTCATCCAAGCCGATTAAAAAGTGTCCCGCCGCTTCTCAGTTCGTTATTTCCAATGCCGTGACGCAAATCCGTGATACCCATGTCGATCTGCGGCGGATCTTCCGCATTCCGGCTGCGAATCTGATCGAGCCGATCTGTTCAGTTCCCGCCGTCGTGCAAACTCAGGCGAATAAACGGTTGATTCTGCAGCATCGTCAAAATCAAAACCGGCCGGCCTTCCGGTTTCCTGTTCCGCTCGTTCCGGCGCCCGGGGATCTTCTGCATTCGCACGGATTGATCCTGGACTGCAGCGAACAGAGCTGCACGATTGTTCCCCGCTGCAACCCCAACGCAGAGGGCGCTGTCGGCGGCAGGATTAACAACAGAGTCTTCTATTTCAATGCCCTCCAGACGCAGACGCTCCCGTTATCCGAGCTCGCTGCCAACGATATAGCCGGACTGGCGGATTGGGAGCTTCTTTCCCGGATCCGTTTGGAAAACAGAAAAGCACGGTCGCGGACTTCGCCGCCCAAACACAAACAGAACGCCTATGTCCGCAAACCTGCGCCATATGCCTGCGGTCAGATTTTAGAGGAATGGGGCGGCCAGCAATATGTGTTCCTCTGCGCGACCCGCACCCATCAGTATGGGTATGTTTATGACGATTTTATGCCCGACAAGCTTGTGTGTCTGAAATCTGATCTGATCGTCACGCCTGAACGGCTTCCAGAGGATCAGCTGAACGACGATCTTGAAGCCTTGATCGAAGCCCAGGAGAATCCGCAGATGCTTCAACTCCTTCGGCAGGTTCAAAAACAGAAAGATCTGCCTTTCCCTTTCCTTCGCAGCACTCCGCCCAGATTCAGAATTTCCGCGATCTGAAGTCGCTGGAAGATCAGCCGGGTTATCCTGTTCGGAATTCCTGATTCTTGAATTCCAGTTTTAACCTGAAAAAAACGGAATCCATGCGGACTCCGTTTTTTATTCTCGCTATTCTTCTTCCTTCAGCGTTTCAATGATATTTTCTTTTCTTACTTTCCGCGTCGCATAGCTCATCATCGTCATGACCATCAGCATCAGCACGGCGACCCCGCCCAGAATCATCGGCCAGGGCATTGCGAATGAAAACCAGAAACTTCCCTGCATCAAATTGTAGTGAAGCAAGGTGATCAGATACAAGCTGACAGGAATGCCGATGGCTGCCGCGCCCAGTCCGTAAAACAGACTTTCAAGCCGGATCATGCGGTTGAACTTCTTTTCATCCATGCCTACTGACCGCAGCATCGCAAACTCCTTGCGCCGCAGCGCGATGTTGGTCGAGATCGTATTGATAACGTTGACCAGGCAGATCATGCAGATCAAGGTGATAAATCCGTAGATAAAGATGGAAACAATCGTCAGCAGCGTTTTATCTTCCCGCTGATTCTGAACCGGACTGTACCAGCTGAAGCTGTGCGTCAGATTCTGCTTGCCAATTTCATCAATCTGCTGGAGCATTGTCTCCTGCTGCCCTGGGACTGCCCGCAGATACAGCTTATCACTGTAAGACCGCGAACCTTTCGCTTCTGTTAAAAGCGTATTCAAATCCGAAACCGGAATCAGCACCGCGAGATTGCCGCCGTAAACGATTTCACTGGAATACAGATCCATATCCGCGGCGAGCGCCATTGGTTTTATCGTCAGCATTTCTCCCGCGTCGCCGATCGAGATCTTCAGGGTGTCCGGTATACTTTTCAAGAACGGAACGTCCGCATACCGTTTTTTCCCGTTCTCTGCGATCTGCGCTCGATAACGGTTAAAGAGGATCCCCGGGATCGCGCCGTCAGCAGGATTCGCCATTGCCGCTTCCGAAATCGAATTTTCAGTCAGAATTCGTGCGTATGTTTCGTCATCCACCGCAAACAACAGCGCCGGATATTCTTCCCCAATCCCTGACCAGTAGTCGTCGAAGTCAAGATTCTGCGTATGCACGGCGGCATACACCTGGGTAATCCGCTGGGTGCCGGCGACTGAAGTCAGCTGGCGAAGCTGGGTGAAGCTGGGCTTTTCTTCGAGGAAGGAATGCGAAGAATAATCCGTAACCCAGGCGTCAGCGAGTTCATCCTGACTGGTCATGCCGACGGCCTGAATCATCATTGTCATCACCGAGGTCACCGTCGTAAACAGAATTAAGCTGACCGCCAGCGATAAAATGGTCAGTCCGGCTTTGCGGCCGCTGCGCTGGATATTTTTGACAGCCAGTTCGCCCTCGATGCCCCACAATTTTCCCGCAGCGAAGGATAAAAAGCGATGGCGGCGTTTCAGCTTCACTTTCTGCGGCTGACGAATCGCCTGGATCGGCGTCATCCGCGCGGCTTTTAAGGCCGGCAGCCAACAGGCAAGAACGATCATCACTACGGAACAAATTACCGTCAAAGCAACCGCAGGAAAGGAAACCACCGTATGAAACGGAACATCGGCGGAAAGGAATTCCAACGATTGAAGCATCGGATTAATCACGCGCAGCGTTACCGCCATTCCGCAGATCCCCGCCAGCACGCCTATCGGTATGGCCGCCAGCGCGATCATCAGCCCTTCCTGAACCACACACCAGAATTTCTGACGGGAAGTCGTGCCGACGCTGGCCAGAATCCCGAACTGCCGGCTGCGTTCAGTCTGTGAAATCGCGAATGCGTTATAAATCAGAAATACCGATCCGGTGATGATAATCAACAATGTCAGCGTCGCCGCTGAGGCAACCATGGCGAAATAACTGTTTTCCCAGAATGGACCGCGAAACCGCAGGACGTTGTTATTCACCCCTGTGGCCGGATACAGCTTGATCTGAAGCTGTGGAAAATCTTCCTGCGGCCGCTGACCGGAATGTTTTAATTTAACATACACAACCGGATCCACACCGGGATCGGTTTCGGAACGGGCCGTGATCGCGGTATAGCCCGGCGACCAGCGCGGTTCCAGATCCGAACGTTCCATGATTCCAACGACAGTGTAATTTCGCGGCTGCAGATCAACGATCGTTTCCGGCTGTTCCGGATCGTAAGGATTGTTTTGATTTAACGGCTGATCCGGACTTTCCTGCAGTACCCGTTGGCCTGTCTGCAGCGTAATCGTCTGACCCAATTCAATTTCAACACCGCCATTGTAGGCAACATGCTCGGAAACCAACAGCTCGTTTTCATTTTCCGGCAGCCGACCGGAGACTAAATGCAGGCCAAGCCGCTGGAAACCTTCCTCGTCGCAGGCCCGGATAAACCAATACGGCTTGTATTCGTTCTGGCTTTCCGGTAAGACGGCGTAGCCCAGATCATCAACCATAAAGGTGTGATCCACCTGTTTATCCGTATTTAAATACTGAATTTCAGTTTCATTGAGATCGCTGTAAGCCAGCTCCCAGTCGCCCGTTTCATAGACCGCCTTGCGTTCCATATAATCAAGAAACGAGGAAGCGAACACACTGACGGCAGTGATCATCGCGACGGAGATGACGATCCCCATCCCCGTGAACAACGTGCGCCGGCGGTTAACCTTCAGCGATTGAAAGGTATATTGATGCAGGATATTCATTGCCGGATCACCTGATCGGAACTGATCCGTCCGTCTTCAATCGCGATGATGCGGTCGGCCTGCAGCGCGATATTTTCATCATGAGTGATGACGATGCAGGTCTGATTGCGCTGCTTGTTCGACATTCTCAGCAGCGTCATGATCTCCTGAGTGTTGCGGCTGTCCAGATTGCCGGTCGGCTCATCCGCTAACAGGATCGCCGGATGATGAATCAGTGCTCTTCCGATCGACACCCGCTGCTGCTGCCCGCCGGAAAGCTGGCTGGGCAGAAAATTCCGCTGCTTGGTTAATCCCAGCTGCTCTAACAGCTGATCGACCGTGTCCCGGTCGACTTTGCGTCCGTCCAGACGCAGCGGCAGCGTAATGTTTTCCTCGACCGTCAGCACAGGAATCAGATTGTAAAACTGGTAGATCAGACCAACTTGACGGCGGCGGAACACCGCCAGCTTATCTTCCTTTAAGTCCGTGATCACCGTTTTGTCAACGACGACCTGACCTTCGCTGGGCTGATCGACGCCGCCCAGAATATGCATCAGCGTTGATTTTCCTGATCCGGAAGGTCCGACAATCGCAACAAACTCGCCTTTATTCACCGTAAAACTGACATGATCCAACGCCGTGATCTGCAGCGCCCCGCGGCCATAAAACCGGCTGCAGTTTTGCACGCTTAATATTTCCATGAGTATTCCTCCTGACACAATCAATATAAACGAAACGGATGACACGCCGATGAAACCGTGGATGACAAATTCGTCATGTTAAATCACCTGGCGGACAAACCGGATTAAAAACCGCGATCCCCGGCCTGGCGTACTTTCCACGCTGAGCGTCCCATCCTGCGCGGCCAGAATCTGCTGAGACATCGCCAAGCCGATACCGACGCTGTCCGGCTTCGCATTTTTGCCACGATAGAATCGTTCAAATAAATGCGGCAGATCCTGCGGATCGATCCCTTCCCCATTATCCTCGATCACAATTTGATCGACCAGGGCTGTGCGCGTACAGAGAATCCGGATCTGTCCGTTGGGCGCGTGTTCGGCGCAGTTGCGCAGAATATTCCCCAGCGCTTCCGCCGTCCAGTTTTCATCGACCGTCAAAACAAACGATTCCGGACATTCCAGCACCCATTCCACATTATTCCGCAGCATCTCCGCTTCCGCTTGGGACAACGCCTTGTTAATCAGGGCACGGATCGTTATGGAATTGGGTAAAAACTGCACCGCCCCGGCCTGCAGCTTCGCCATTTTAAGCAGCGACTGAATCAGCCAGCGCATCCGCGTCAGCTGGGCGGCGATCAAGCGCAGAAATTCCTGTTGCCGAACCGGATCCATGTCCGGCTGCTGCATCAGATCGACCATCATCATCATCGAGGTCAGCGGCGTTTTCAGCTGATGAGAAATATCGCTGAGCGAATCGGAAAGAAACTGCTGCTGCGCCTGCAGCTGTTCCGCACTTTCCCGCAGCTGAACCGTCACCTTATAGATCTCGCTGTGCAGAATACTCAGTTCGCCTTCCTCATAATCCTGCGGATTCATTTGATAAAGACCTTCCCGGACTCTGCGCATCTGATCGTTCAGCTGCCGCAGCCGGCGGTAGCGCCACGCCGTAAACAGACAGAACGCGCTGATCAAAACAGCGGCCAGACTGACGCAGACAATCAGCATCTCCCGGGACGCCGCCGCGGCGATCAGAAAAAAGGGCAGGCATAATCCGATGCAGCCCAGGATAAAAATTTTGATCTCACGATTTCGCATCTGTCATTCCCCCAGTTTGTAGCCTAACCCCCGGATCGTCCGGATCAGCTGCGGATGCGCCGGATCATCCTCCAGCTTTTCCCGCAGCCGCTTAATATAAACCGTCAGCGTATTGTCATTGACGTATTCCCCACCCAGATCCCAGATCGCTTCAAACAGCTGGTCGCGCGTCATGACCTGATTGCGGTGCGTCGCCAAAATTAATAAAAGCCGGTATTCCATGCCTGTCAGAAAGACTTCCTGATTATTCTTAAACACCCGCGCAGCGATCGTATTGATGCTTAAATCCTGATAATTGATCGTCGTTTCGGCCTGTTTTTTTCCGGCCCTGCGCAGTACGGAATTCATCCGGGAAATCAGCTCACGCACGCGAAACGGCTTCGTGATGTAATCGTCCGCCCCCAGGTCCAGCCCCATGACAATATTGACCTCATCGTCACAGGCCGTCAGAAAAATCACCGGGATTTCTTTCAGCCGGGAGTCCTCGCGCATCCGCTTGCAGATCTCATAGCCGCTGCCATCCGGCAGCGTCACGTCCAGCAGCACCAGATCAAAGCTCTCCTGTTGGATTAACTCCAGCCCCTGCGTCTTGGTCATCGCAGTCATGACCTGGTAGCCTTCCTGACTTAGCGTATATTGCAGCGCCGTTAAGATCGCGCTGTCATCCTCTACGCAGCAAATTTTATTCATGTTTATCACCTGATTTTATTATAACCGATCTCTCTGCCAAGCACATGACGAGTTCGTCACTTTGAAACTGACAAATTCATGACGATTGTTCCGGGACGATTGTTGTCGACCGGGATTTCCTTTATAATAGCCTTAAGCTAAGGGACTATCAATGCCCTTAGAAAAAGAAAGAAGGCGTCATCATGACAAAGTGGAAACGGGTTGTGGACAGCTGGAAATGTTCGGTAATTCTGATCGCGGCGATTTCAGGCTGCTTATTTTTTCTGCCGGAGATGCGCAGCATCCGTCAGCTGATGTTTGCCCCTGCCGACATCCAGCCGCAGGATTTCTGGAATATTCAAATACAAAACGCTGACAACGAACAAGCGGAAATCATCTTTCAGCCCTATTCCTATGAGGAACAAACGTTTTTTCAGACATTAGGCGAACGGAGCTGTCTGCTTGCGTCAATTAACGATCATCCGTTACAGGTGATATTTCCCGGGCAATCCGTAAAACTCCATGAAAATGATCAAATCCGCCTTCTCTGGCTGGTCGATCCTCAATTAAAATCACAGCTTAAATCGCGTGTGATTGCAGATCAAGCCTTGGTTTTCAATCATGGCCAGCTGCAGGAGGACGTTGATCATGAATAAGAAAATACGGATTCTGAATATTTTTTTAAGCTTGATTTTAATTGGAATCGCCTTTGTTCACTTTCAATTTGAAGTTCCCGTACTCCACTTCAGTCAGTCCGTCATTGAGGAATGGGAGAATGACTTCGCCAGTGGCGGCGGCTTCGGCGATGTGCTAACCGACGCGATCGAAACTGCGGCAAATGAACAGGACTGGCAGCGAGCCTGGCAGTTGAGTCAACTGTACGCTTTCGTTTATGCCAAACCGGACGTTCAAAGCGGAAAACTCTGTTGGATTGACACTGCGGGCGGACAAAGAAAAACGATCTGCGGCGTTTTAGAACCGTAGCAATTCAGATACCCGATTCTCTTTATCGGCTATTTGCTTCCTATTCATTAGTTGATAAACAAGACACATTGTAAGAATCCCCTATTTTGTAAAAAATCCCCATTCCATTCATTATTGAAAGAAGGAGAACGCCTGATGCTTACTTTTCAAGCCGCTTTCGAAGAAGAAATTGATCTTATTTACCAGCTGTACCGACGTTGTGTTGAAACAAGCCGCGGCAGTTGGGATGACGAATACCCGACCCGTGATTTTGTGGAACAAGATTATCTTCGCCAGGGATTAATGACTTTGAAAAACGAACAGGGCGAGATCGTCGCGGCGGGTGCGATCACGCCGGCGGATGAACTGAAAGATTTAGAATACCGCACGGCTTTGCTTCACCCTCTGGAATTAAGCCGTTTAGCCGTAGATCCGCAGTTTCAGGGGCAGGGATATGGCAAGCTCCTGCTGCAAGTTTTAATAGAAGAAGTACGTAAACGGGGCGCTGATGGAATTCAGCTGTTGGCGGCCAAAGAAAACGCACCCGCCCTGGCCTTGTATCGCGGCGCTGATTTTCAAGAGAAAGGCAGCTGCCGGATGTACGATACTGACTTCATCCTGTTTGAAAAGAAATTGTAAAAGAAGATAATGCTCAAAAAAACAGGAAGTCCACGTCTGCCTCAGCGGTCAGATTGACTTCCTGTTTTATTTCTTGATCTTATCAGAATAGGCAGACCTGAAATCCAACTTCTCGTCAACCAGAAGATAGGTCTATCCACGACGAGTCAGATTAAGAAAAGAAAACAAACTCACGGAATGAGAATCGTGTTCAATTCACTGATTAAATCCAGATACTTTGTGATCAGTGCATTCCAACTTTCCGGAGCTTGAAAGCTGATGACGGCTAAAATTCCTCGTAATAACCAGCAGCGAATTACGGCTGACAGTTTGGTTCTGTCAATCGCCTGATATGTTTCGCTATAACTGTGCAAAAAGGCTTCGATCATTAAAGGATACAGCGCGTGATCGGGTTCGCTTTGAATACACGAGGAAAGACTGGCGGCCAAATCAAAATAACCGTCGCCCAGCCGGGCTTCGCCAAAATCAATAATTCGCAGACCCGAGGTTGTCCAAAGCATATTCCACAATCCCAAATCTCCGTGTATCGGCTGATCTTCACGCAGATTGATTATCAAGCTGTCCTGAAGCAAACTATGAATTGCAGCCTGATGCTCAGCTGTGACCGCAGTCGGAAACCATGCGAACCGGCATTGTGCTTTCTGCTTCAGTTGTCCTAAAGCAAACCGATCAGGAACAACTGGCAGAGTCATCCGCTCCTGAAACAAAACTTTCTGCATCAGCGCAACGGTCTTTCCCATATGCGCGGCCAGCTCCACGCCCCGTGGTCTGTCCGGCGAAGGCTGCAAATATTCCTGAAAATTAAAGAACCGTCCCTGATCCTGCACATAAGCAGCGTGTGTTTTTGTGAGCCTCAAAGCAGGTGCAATTCCCTGCGGCGCCAAAACAGCGGCGAATTCCGCTTCCGTCTTGGCATGAGCTTCCGACGCGATTTCCCTGAAAATTCCCTGAGTTTCACCACACATGATCTTGCGGGCATGACTGGAAATACCACTATGAATTTCTTCTATTATCATTGGTTCTTCTCCCGGCAGCCACTGCCGGAGAACCCTTTTCAAACGATCCGGTTCCATTGACACTCCCCCTCTTTAGCTGATCGTGCAAAAAGCTGAACTATTCCAGTTCAGCCTTTTCATTTTCTATTTCTTCAAATTCGTCGTCGCTTTTACGATGTTCAGCAGAATCTCAACCACCTTGTGCATCTCCTGCACGCTGCATACCTCGTAACGGCCATGGCAGTTCGCCCCGCCCGTGCCCAAATTCGGACATGGCAGCCCCATGAACGTCAGCCGCGCTCCATCGGTGCCGCCGCGGACTTTTTCCACCCATGGCTGCAACCCTGCTTCCGTGATCGCCTGCTTTGCCAGATCTACAATCCATTCCTGATCCTTCAGGATTTCCTTCATATTCCGATACGATTCCTTAATTTCCACCTGCACCAGCGGCTGTCCGTACTTCTGATTCATATACGTCTCCGCTGCCTTCATCGTGGCCATCTGCGCCTGGAACTGCTCGCTGTCATGATTGCGGATGATATATTCCATCACCGTCTGTTCAACATTGCCCTCCATATTGTTCAGATGATTAAAACCTTCAATGCCTTCGGTATATTCCGGGCGATTGAACACCGGCAGCATCGCGTGGAATTCCATCGCGACGTTCAGAGAATTGATCATCTTGTGCTTCGCGCTGCCCGGATGGATCGAGAAGCCTTGAACCGTGACCTTCGCGCTGGCCGCGTTAAACGTTTCATCACTGATCGCTTCCATCTCGCCGCCGTCGACCGTATACGCGAAATCCGCGTGGAAATTCGCAACGTCGAACAAATCTGCGCCGCGGCCGATTTCCTCATCCGGCGTAAAGCCGATCCGGATCTCGCCATGCTTGATCTCCGGGTGCGTCAGCAGCGTTTCCGCCATCGTCAGAATATCTGCGATGCCCGCTTTATCGTCCGCCCCCAGCAGCGTATTGCCGTCGGTAACGATCAGATCCTGGCCTGTGTAACGTGCCATATTCGGAAAATCGCTGACCTTCAGCGTAATTTTGTCGTTCAGCGCGATATCCTTGCCGTCGTACTGAGGAATGATCCGCGGATTGACGCCTTCGCCGCAGAAATCCGGCGCGGTATCCATGTGCGCGATAAAGCCGACGGTTGGAACCTCATAGTCTAGATTTGACGGGATCCTGCCGTACAGATAGCCCTGATCCTCCCGAACCTCCTGGATACCCAGCTGTTCCATTTCTTCTTTCAATACCTTTAACAGATCCAGCTGACAGGCTGAGCTGGGGACGGTCGGACTTTCCGGATCCGAAACCGTGTTGATTTTCGCATAGCGAATTAAACGCTCTTCTGGGGTCATAATTTATTCCTCTTTTCTTCCCATTGCAGGCTTTCAATCATCATATCAAAAAACTCAGCGTCAAACGTCGAATTCTTGGGACTGCAGGCATAAAACCCAACCTGCGCGACACCCTCGGTCAACGGCAGCGCAAACTCCCGCAGCCATTTGAATTTCTGGCCGTTAAACGAAAATTCGACGCGGAATTCATTCTGCCACCGGTGCAGCCGCAGCGTCAGCGTATGAATGCCGCTGGAGATCGGCATGCCGGCCCAGTCAGAGAAACCGCCATAAGTCACCGTCGAGCAGACCGACGACGCTTGTTCGTCGCGATATTCAATTCCCGCCTTGCACCAGCAGGAAGGATCGCTCATGACAAAAATCCCCAGCTGATCATAAACTTCATGCAGCTGCGCGCGAATCGTCACCGTCAGCGTAAAATCCTGACGGATTGGAAGCAAGAGCGCGTGCCCGTTGAATTTATTCAGCTGACGGGCCTGGTTGATCCAGAAATCCGTCGCCGGTTCTGTGCTGAAGATGATCCGGCTGCGCCCGATCGTCCAAAGGGACGGACGGTTCATCCAGACCAGCAGCGAAGTATCCAGCCGTTTTTTCATACTTATCCTTCCTAACTGTTTTTATTATATCAAATTCCCCGGCAAATAGAATTTTGAAAGTGAAAATAAGATGAAAAGAAAAAGAATTTCAGTCAATCGAATTGACTTTTTTATTTAAACGGTTAATATTTAATGCATTAATTATTCAAGAATTAAGAATTGAATTGGAGATGATGGTATGCACTATGAAGCTGATGAAAATGAGCTTATGAATCTTGTACGAAGCGTGAACAATCACATGAATCATGTGTTGAATCAGTTCTACTCGCCCTACGGTTTAACACGCCCGCAGGCGATGGTTCTTTCGGAAATTGAACGAAATGGTCCGGTCACACTCAGCCTTCTGGCGCAGCGGCTGGGCATGACTACCAGCAATCTCTGCCTGATTGCGCAGCGGCTGGAGAAAAGCGGCTTCTTAAAGCGAAAACGGGATCCGCAGGATCAGCGCAGCGTGATTTTGATCAACACCGCCAAAAGTCACGAGCTGATCCATCAGGTTCAGGAAAACGTTAATGAAATGATCCGGCGCCGGCTGGAATACACCGATCCCGAAAATATGGATAAGATAATGGAGGGACTGCGGTTGTTAAACGCCGTTATGATGAAACAGAATCAGGGGGACAAAGCATGCGATTAGGAATAGATATTGGTTCGACGACGATCAAATATGTCGTCCTGGATGACGCGGGACGCTGCATTGATCAGGATTATCAGCGGCACAGCTGCCAGATCACGGAAAAGCTGATCGAGGTGCTGCAGAAAGTATCCGCCAAATACAATCAGCCGGCCATGGCGTTAGCAGTATCGGGCTCCGCCGCGATGGGCCTGCAGGAAAAATGCAGCCTGCCGTTTGTGCAGGAAGTGTACGCGACCCGGATCGCCGCGACGAAAAGACTCGAGGAGGTCGACTGCATCATCGAGCTGGGCGGCGAAGACGCGAAGATTTTGTTTCTCAGCGGCGGTCTGGAAGTCCGGATGAATGGCACCTGCGCTGGCGGCACCGGAGCGTTTATCGACCAGATGGCCACGCTTTTAAACTTAAGCGCGGAAGAAATGAACGAAGCCGCCAAACAGGCGGAAAAACTCTACACGATCGCCTCCCGCTGCGGCGTGTTCGCCAAGTCGGATATCCAGCCGCTGATCAACCAGGGCGCGGATAAAGAAGATCTGGCTGCCAGTATTTATCAGGCGGTCGTCAATCAGACGATCCAGGGACTGGCGCAGGGGCGTAAAATCGAAGGCCGCGTCGTCTATCTGGGCGGACCGCTGACCTTCAACAGCGAACTGCGCGCGGCGTTTGATAAAACATTGAAGCTCACCGGCGTCTGTCCGGAAAACAGCCTGTATTACGTCGCGATCGGCACCGCGTTATTAGCGGAAGATCCGGTGAATTTCGCCGACGCGATCGAACAGCTGCAGACGATGGACGCGTCCAGCTTTGTGCGTTCCCTGCCGCCGTTGTTTGCGGATGAGGACGAATACCGCCGGTTCAGCGAGCGGCATCAGCGCAATCAGGTCCGGGTTCATGAACCGAAAGAAATTATCGGCCGCTGCGCTTTGGGCATTGACGCCGGCAGCACGACGGTCAAAATGGTGCTGATCAACGAGCAGGAAGAAATCCTGTATTCGATGTATCAGCCCAATCAGGGCAACGCGCTGCAGCTGGTCCGGGAAGCGCTGATCGAATTGATGCGCGCCAACCCGCGGATGGAAATCGTGTCCAGCTGCGTCACCGGTTATGGCGAAGATCTGATCCGCAGCGCCTTCGGCGTCGATGCCGGCATCGTGGAAACGATGGCGCATTTCACCGCCAGCCGCAAATATATGCCGGACGTCGATTTCATCATCGACATCGGCGGTCAGGATATCAAATGCTTTAAAATTCATAACGGCACGATCGACAACATCTTCCTTAACGAAGCCTGTTCCAGCGGCTGCGGCAGCTTCCTGCAGACCTTCGCCAACGCGCTGGGCTATGAAATTGAGGATTTCTCGCGGCTCGGCCTGTTCGCCAAACATCCGGTCGATCTGGGCAGCCGCTGCACAGTCTTCATGAATTCCTCAGTCAAGCAGGCGCAGAAGGACGGCGCAACGATTGACGAAATCTCCGCGGGCCTGTCGATCAGCGTCGTTAAAAACGCTTTATATAAGGTTATCCGGACCGCTGACGCAAAGTCTTTGGGCAAACATATCATCACCCAGGGCGGCACCTTCTACAACGACGCAGTGCTGCGGGCCTTCGAGCAGGAACTCGACACCGAGGTTATCCGGCCGAATATCGCCGGCCTGATGGGCGCTTACGGCTGCGCGCTGCACGCCCTGCGCCATTGCCCGGATGCGTCGTCGCTGTTAAATCTCGATCAGCTGGAACATTTCCGCAACGAGATCCGCTATGTCCAGTGCGGTTTGTGCAACAACCATTGCCGGCTGACCGTCAACCAGTTTTCCGATGGCCGCAAATATATCGGCGGCAACCGCTGCGAACGCCCGGTTACGAAAAAAAGCACGGCTCAGGACTTGAATATCTACGCCGTCAAACGCGAGCTGTTAGGCCAGTACAAGCCGGTTCCCGGACCGCGGGGGAAAATCGGCCTGCCGTTAGCCTTAAATATGATGGAGCTGCTTCCATTCTGGCACACCTTCTTCACGGAGCTGGGCTTCGAGGTCGTCACCTCCGGCTTCGCTTCGCTGGAAAAATACCAGAAAGCGCAGAACTCAATTCCTTCCGACACGATCTGCTTCCCGGCCAAACTGGTTCACGCCGCGATCCAATCGCTGCTCGACCAACAGATCCCGGCGATTTTCTATCCGTGCATGACCTACAACATGCGTGAAAAAAATGCCGACAACAATTATAACTGTCCGGTCGTCGCTTACTATCCGGAAGTCATCGCCGCCAATATGCAGCAGGTGACGCAATGCGATTTCATCTACGATTATGTCGGCATCCATCGTCAGAAAAATTTCCCGATCAAGGTTCATAAGATTCTGAACCAGCACTTCCGCGTCGGTCTGCGCGAGGTCATCAAGGCCAGCAAGAAGGCGTATGAGGCAAATGATCAGCATCTGGAAACAATCCGGCAAAAGGGTCAGGAAATCATCACGCAGGCCCAGCTGGACGACCGTCAGATCATCGTGCTGGCGGGCCGGCCGTATCATGCCGATCCTCTGGTTTCCCATGACATCGACAAACTGATCACCAGCTACGGCGCGGCGGTCATCAGCGAGGATGTCATCAACGAGGAAGTCGGCAAGAAGGAGCTGGGCGTCTGGAACCAATGGACGTATCACTCCCGGCTGTATGCCGCAGCCCGCTATGTTGCGACGCAGGAAAAGATGAATCTGGTGCAGCTGGTTTCCTTCGGCTGCGGCGTCGACGCGATCACAACCGACGAAGTGCGGGAGATTCTTGAGGAACACGGCAAGATTTACACGCAGATCAAAATCGACGAAATCACTAACCTGGGCGCGGTCAAAATCCGTCTGCGTTCCCTGTTCGCCGCGCTGAAGCAGGAGGAAGAACATCATGACTGACAATAAAGTTTTATTCACAAAAGAAATGCAGAAGGATTACACGATCCTGATTCCGATGATGGCGCCGATCCACTTTCAGCTGCTGCGCAACGTGCTGGTCCACAGCCGGTACAACGTCGAGCTGTTGGAAAACACCGGTCCTTCAGTTGTCGAGCAGGGTCTGAAATATGTCCATAACGACACGTGTTATCCGGCACTGCTGGTCATCGGCCAGATGATCGACGCGCTGAAAAGCGGAAAATACGACGTTCACAAAACGGCACTGATCATTACGCAGACCGGCGGCGGCTGCCGTGCGAGCAATTATATTTATCTGCTTCGCAAAGCCTTGAAAAAAGCAGATCTCGGTTTTGTCCCGGTTATTTCTCTGAATTTATCGGGACTGGATTCCCAGCCGGGTTTTAAATTAAGCCTGTCGATGCTGCAGAAGATGTTGTGCGCGCTGGTCTATGGCGATCTGTTAATGGATCTGACCAATCAGGTGCGGCCGTATGAAGTGGCATCCGGCACTGCCGATCAGCTTTGCCAGCACTGGATCGACGACCTCAGCCGTCAGTTTGATCACCGTCAGGGCTTATCCATCGGCGATATGAAGCGCAATATGCGCGATATCGTCATGTCTTACGCCGCGATTGAGCGGCAAAAACGGGACTTAGTCAAAGTCGGCATCGTCGGTGAAATCTATATTAAATATTCGCCGCTGGGCAACAACAGCCTGGAGAAGTTTCTGGCGGAGCAGCAATGTGAGGTAAAGCTGCCGGGGATGATGGGGTTCATGTTGTACTGCGTCTACAACGGCGTTGAAGACGTCAAGCTGTACGGCGGCGGTTTCGTCAAAAAACAGCTGATGAGTTTCGTCTATTCACTGGTGCTGAAACTGGAGAAAATGACGATCGACGCGATCCGCACTTATTCCGATTTTGACGTGCCAGGCTCATTCCCTGAAATGAAAGCAGGCGCCGAGCAGATTATCGGTTTGGGCGCGAAGATGGGCGAGGGCTGGTTATTGACCGGCGAGATGGTTGAACTGAATAAATCGGGATTTAAGAATATTATCTGTACCCAGCCGTTTGGCTGTCTGCCCAATCATATCGTTGGCAAGGGCATGATCCGCAAAATCCGCGAACAGGATCCGGACTGCAACATCGTCGCGATTGATTATGACCCAAGCGCAACGCAGGTCAATCAGGAAAATCGGATTAAGCTGATGTTGTCCATCGCGCGGGAAAATATGAAAAAAGCAGAAACTGACACGGCTTCCATGCCTGTACCCCAGGCTGAATAGCTCAGATTTCAATATCAAAGCAAGAAGGTTGGATCAACCTTCTTTTTTTACGCCTCAGGCTTTCTTATCTTGGGCTGTTTTGACAGGCTGATTTCGTCTTTCGATTTCTATCCGGGACCCGTACCTTACAGCTTGTGAAAAAGAACCTTCATACTGTGAAAGAATGATGAAAAATGAAGAAATAGCGGGGCTTTTCGCAAAAAAGCGCAATAGGTAT
>NZ_JADNPO010000043.1:0-19330 GCF_015558105.1 Holdemania sp. 1001095H_141210_F2 | reverse complement strand
ATACCTATTGCGCTTTTTTGCGAAAAGCCCCGCTATTTCTTCATTTTTCATCATTTTTTCACAGAATGAAGACTCTTCTTAACACAAAAAAAGCGAACAACAAGCTCTTTTGTCCGCTTATAACCTCAGATTTCTCGTTTTTCAAGTTTAGTCGGAAATCACTTCGACGTTTAACCGCACGCGTTTCCCCAACCGCACCAGTTCCACGCCCGCCGCGTTGAGCATCTTTTTAGAAGCGATGACGTTATCTGCCGTCGCATATTTATCGTCTTCATAGACGATTTTCCGGATTCCGCTCTGGATGATCGCCTTGGCGCACTCATTGCAGGGAAACAGTGACACATACAGCGTGCAGCCGTGCAGATTACGCGTACTGTTGAGAATCGCGTTCAATTCGGCATGAACGACGAATGCGTACTTCGTTTCCAGCATACCGCCTTCCCGATCCCATGGAAATTCATCGTCGGAACAGCCGATCGGCAGACCGTTATAACCGATTCCGACCACCTTGTGCTCCTGATCGACGATGACCGCGCCGACCTGCGTTGAAGGATCCTTGGACCGCATCGCCGACAGATGCGCCAGGCCCATGAAATACTCGTCCCAGCTTAAAACATGTTCTCGCTTCATCGTTCATTTCCTCCTAAAGTGACGATCCCACGTAAGTTTCGACCATCTTCCTGCTTAAATGATCGCCGTAGAAGTCCAGATGCAGATCTTTCAGCATCTCCACCACCATCCGGTCCGTTCCCGGATAGATTGTATCCAGCTCGCGAGCCTGCGGCTGAACCGTCTTCAGGCCGAGGAACACAACGGCTACACACAGCGCCACCATCGTATTCTTACGCAGCTGCGCCCACGAATCATTGCGGGTCAGCACAACGCTGATCAACAAGCCGCCGACAAAGCCGCCGAAATGCGCGGCCAGCGAAACACCTGGCATCAGACTGATCATCAGGTTGATCATCAGGATCAAAAGGAACTGCGTCCGCAGCTGCGGCTGAAACAGAATCCGCGTCTGAATGCCGTACACCAGAAACGCCGCCAACAGACCGTACAGTCCGCCGCTGATGCCCATCGCCACAACGTTGCCGCTGCCTAAGAAGACAAATGCCGAGCCGAATAAAATCGAACCGAACAGAATGATCAGATAATTCCGCACGCCCATCAGCTTTTCACAAAGCATGCCCATGTTGTAAAGCGCCATCATGTTCATCAACAGATGCCACAGATCGACGTGGACGAACGCGCTCGTCAGCCAGCGCCAGTACTCGTGCGCACCGACGACAAACGCTTTATAGTAGCCGCCTAGCAAAATCGCGACGGAAACGCTCACTTCCCCTGAGCCGCCCAATTCCCTGAACATCCAGGAGAACACCACGCTTAACAAATAAATGACAAGGCAGATGCCCATCAGAATCATCGTCGCTTTCGGCGGTGCCAGCGGTGATTTTGTCTGCGGACTCTGCGCGCGCTGCCGCTGCAGCTCGGCCAGCTTCTGGGTGATCTTATTGTATTCCTGCTGCGGATCCTGGATCGGCTGAACCGCGTGGTCCAGCCCCGGGAAGACTGCCGTCAGCTGCGGATCAGATACCGTCTGCGGCGAAATCGTCACCAGATCGATTTGTTCCTCCTGATCCTGCACCGCTTCGTCGCTGATATGGATATCCAGCAAATCACAGTTGCGGCGGAATAAATTCCGGATCGACTGATGGATCTTCAAAATCCGCGTCTTATCGAAAAACACCGTGCTCAAACGGGTTTGCGACAGCCGGATGACCGGGTATTCCGGATGCTTGGGATTCCCCAGCCAGATCTCGTCCTGCGCCTCGCGCAGAGAGATAAACTGATATTGGCAGACGGATATAAAGTAATACGCCAGCTGCAGCAACTGCACGTCTTTTTCAGTACAATTCATAGCCCGCTCCTCTCCTGGCGCAGCTGTGTTAACAGCGCTTCAAATTCCGGCGGCAGCGGCGCTTCAAACGTCATCCGCTCGCCGGTGGAAGGATGGGTAAACGACAGCTGGTAAGCATGGAGCATCTGGCCCTGCGTCGGCAGCGTCTTGCGCAGCGAATACTTCGGATCGCCGACGATCGGAAAGCCAATATACTTCATGTGCACGCGAATCTGATGCGTGCGCCCGGTTTCCAGACGGCAGCTGACCAACGTGTAATTGTCAAACCGCTCCACAACCTTGAAATGCGTAATGGCCGGCCGGGAGTTTTTCTCCGTGACCGCCATTTTCTGACGATCCTTTTCATCCCGTCCGATCGGCGCGTCGATCGTTCCGTATTCGTGATTGATCACGCCGTGCACCAGCGCATAATATTGCCGGCCGGCGGTCTTTTCCGCCAGCTGCTGCGCCAGCGACTGATGCGCATTGTCATTCTTGCAGGCGACGATCAGCCCGCTGGTATCCTTGTCGATCCGATGCACAATCCCCGGCCGCAGCACGCCGTTGATCCCCGAAAGATCATGGCAGTGCCAAAGCAGACCGTTGACCAGCGTATGATCCGGATTGCCTGGTCCCGGATGGACGACTAAGCCCTTTGGCTTGTTGATGACGATCACGTCGTGATCCTCATACACGACGTCCAGCGCCATTTCCTGCGGCTGCGCTTCCAGCGCTTCCTCATCCGGCAGCGTGACCTCGATCTCATCCCCGGCTTTCACTTTATAGCTGTTTTTGACTGGCAGGTCGTCGATCCGCACAGCTTCCTGGTCGATCAGCTGCTGAGCGCGGCTACGCGAACAATCGTCCATCGCTGTGCTCAAGTATTTATCCAGGCGCACGCCCTGGTCTTGTTCCTCAACGATCAAAATGCGTGTTTCCATTAGTGTTTCTCTCCTTCCGGCTGGATCAGCGTGATCAGAATCAGCAATCCGACGCCGACGCACAGCGCCATGTCCGCCACATTAAAAATCGGAAAATCATATCCGAAGATAATAAAATCAAGGAAATCCCGAACATAGTGAAACGCCACGCGGTCGATCAGATTGCCCAGCGCGCCGCCGATCACCAGCACCGTTGCCATCCGCGTCCATGTCTCTTTCTTGTCCGTCTTCCATAAATACCAGGAGAAGCCAACGACAGCAACGGCAGTGATGATGTAGAAAAACATCATCTTCCCTTCGAGCAGACTCCAGGCCGCACCGGTATTCTGCGCGTAGGTAATATTGAAAAAACCGCGGATGACCGGAATGCTCTGGCCGAGCGTCATCGTCGACTGCACCCAGAACTTCGTCAGCATATCCAGCGCCAGCACCCCTGCCAGCAAGACAATTTCTTTTACTTTCATAACTTCCACCATTTTCTATAACGCTAGTATTGTACCATACGCCGATATGTTTTTCAAAGCCTACACTTGCGTGCCTTTGTTGTGTTTTTTTAAATGGATTCAGCGCTTTTTTTCAACTGTCCGCTCCCACAGCCGCACATGCACCCAATCACCGGGTTGTTTGCCGATCTGAGCGCGGATGTCCTTGCGCACGCCGAGAATGTGTCCGGGCGTGCCCATCCGCACCAGACTGCCCGAGTACGGGACACCGTCAAACTCGGCTGAAACCGCGGCCCGGCCGCGGCCGAATTCAGTCCGCACATCCCAGGGAAATTCAATATACGCCCCATCCAGCCCTTCAACCTTCCGGATGACAGCGTCAAACTCATAAATTTTCGGATTCATTTAAAAACCTCCTGCTTCTTAGTCTGGTTCTCAATTACACAGATCAGCCGGAGGAAGCCGCAGAATCCAGAAAATCCGCAATGCAAGAAAACCGCTGGTCAGCGGTTTTCTTGATTTCACTTCATGTCAAAACAGGATGGAAGCCAGCCTAAGCGCAGCGCACGCCAAACTGAACCAGCCGGGCCCGTGCCTGTTCCAGATCACGGTTAACATCTTCCGGATCATGGGCGTCGCTGGCCGTTATGACACGGTTGCCTGCCTCGGCCAGAATTTCCAGCCAGGTATCGGACAAGCCAAGATCTGAATGCGCGTAGCGCCAATGACAGCCGGTATTGCATTCCAGCACGATCCCCCGCAGCTGCGCTTCCTCAGCGATCTCACGGATTCGCGCCGGATCCATCGTCACATCCCAGGCCGCCATTTTCACGGTATCCGGATGGCCGATCTGATCGAATAATCCGCTTTGCACAGACTGCAGCACACAATCCAGATAGCGGTCAACGATCACCTGATGCGCATATTTCTGCCACAGCAGCGGCTGGGAAAACGGCATATCGTACAACAAACCGTCAATCGAATGAACGCTGCCCACCAGAAAATCCAGCGGCAATCCCCGGCAGATCTCCCGTAAGAACAACTCGCTTTCCGGCGTGTAGCAGACCTCCAGACCAAACCGAACCTCCAGCGGCCAGACGTGCTGCTTCATCTGCCGGACCAACTCCAGATATTCTGTTAAAGAATCTTTGAATTTTCCTTTTCCGCTCAGCCATTGCGCCTGCAGCGGATCAGCGTCGATTACGCTTTGATAGGCCGGACGGAATTCGCGGAAGCGATGGGTGTGATCCAAGATTTGCAGACAATCCAGCCCGGCTTTCTGCGCGGCCGCGACAAATTGTTCAACATACGCCACACTCAAAGGTCCGTGTTCCAAATGCACGTGCCCATCAATTTTTTGCATTCTGACCGCCTCCTGCCAAAGTTCTTAATATTCTTTCTTTTCTACGATTTTAACAGAGCAGGTCCAGGAAATCAACAGGCTGCCAAGAAACGCCGCGGCAACTCCGCCGATCATCACCGGCAGTGTGATCCAGTCTGTACTGAGATTCACCATTTCCAGCAACGCTGCCCCGCCGTAGCAGACTCCGAAGATCACGACGATCACCATCATCATCATCATTCGGCTTTTTTCCGCGCCGAATTTATAAATCATCGGGATTAAGACGAAGTCGATCACACACGCCGTCATTGAAATCAGAATTCCGGTGACAAATTGTTCGGCAAAACTGACTTCCGGCTGCATCGCAACTAAAAACAAGGACAACAACCCGTTAACCCCAATCGCCAGCACGCCCAGCAGAAGCAGAAACAGATATTTGGAAGCGACCAGCTTTTTGTGGCTGATCGGCAGCGTCGCGGCAAAGCTGTCCCAATGCGCCAGATCATCGTAGCTGAACGAGGAGATGACCAGCGACACGACGAGCAGCGAAATCATCGCGCCGATGACAGAAAAACCGTCGATCGCCATCATCGAAGCGATGAAGACAATCGCCATCAGCGAGAGCACACGGACAAATTCAGAGACGACAAAGACATCCTTTAACAATAAGCCTTTCATTATCGAACTTCTCCTTTCACCATACAAAGCATAATTTCTTCCAGCGACGCTGCTTCGACGTTCAGCTTCCCGAACGCCTGCCGGACTTCCTCACGGTTGCGGACCAACCCCTGGCAGGTCAAACTCTGCGGCACAATCGCCAGCAGCGAATCGGAATCGATCTTTTCAATCTCTGAACGCGAACCCTTGACAATCCCATATTCGTCATGCAGGACGTCCTTCGGCAGCGAAAACTGCAGCCGGCCCTGATGGATAAACGTCACCGTATCGGCGATCTTCTCAATATCCGTCGTGATGTGGCTGGAAAACAGAATCGAATGCGTTTCATCCTGAATAAAGTCATAAAACAAATCGAGCATCTCGTCGCGGACGATCGGATCCAGACCGCTGGTCGGCTCGTCGAGGATCAGCAGGCGGGCGTTGTGCGAGAGCGCCGCGATGATCGACAGCTTCATTTTCATGCCGGTCGAGAACGTCTTGATCTTCTTATTCAGCGGCAGCCCGAAGCGTTCGCACAGCTGCAGAAACTTCGTTCTTTCCCACTCAGGATAAATGTTGGATAAAATCTGTTCAACGCGTTTGACCGTCAGCGGATCATGGAAGTGACAGCCATCCAGCACGACGCCGATCTGCCCGCGCTCCCGCTCGGTTAACTGTTCGAACGGTTTGCCAAAAATACGAACCTCGCCATCGTGGCGGATTAAGCCGAGAATCGACTTGATCGTCGTCGTCTTGCCCGCGCCGTTCTCGCCGATGAAGCCCATGACTTCGCCGGGATTGAGCCGCAGACTGATCTTGTTCAATTCAAAACCGGAATATTGTTTATGCAGATGTTCTATTGATAAAATGGCGTCCATGATTACTCCTCCTTATACAGCAGGGTCAGAATCTCAATCATTTCATCCAGGGAAATCTCGCTTAAACGCGCCAGATTCACCGCGGTGAGCAGCTGCTGCTCGATCCGGCGGTAATTCTCCTCGCGAATCAGTTCCACGTTGCGCGCCGCCACATAGCTGCCCTTACCGCTTTGCGTCACGATGAAGCCTTCACGTTCAAGTTCTTCATAGGCTCGCTTGGTTGTAATCACACTGATTCTTAACTCCTTGGCCAAGATTCGCATTGAAGGCAGGGCGTCCCCTTCCTTTAACGCGCCGTTAAGAATCAGATTTTTGATCTGGGCGGTAATTTGTTCATACAACGGCTTGTCGCTCGTGTTGCTGATAAAGATTTCCATGCCGTCACCCTTTCTTACTGTATATATACAGTATATACGCTATATTCATCCTGTCAATACAAAACTGAAAAAAATAATTCCACCTCCCAGATCGGATCGGCAAACTTTGTCAAATCCCGGTTTTCATGCCCCAAGACAATCCGCCATATAGTTTATCCCGGCATATCCCACGCCGGCTTTTTGGCTTCTGATTCTTTTGCGGCAGTCGGATGAAGCGCGATTGAAAACAACGATGTTCCCGATAGGATTTTTTACCATAGAACCCGATCAGATAAGAAAATCACTTTCATAAAAAAACTGACGTGTCAGTCAGTTCTCAATCAGATTCCGGGTTTTCCATTTGCCCGAGTACCACCGCAGAAGAAACAAGATCGCACGCAGCACTTCGTCGATCATCATGGCCAGCCAGACGCCGACCACGCCCAGATTCATGCCGATCGCAAAGACAAACGAGAGCGTGACCGCGACGCCCCATTGTGAAGCGATGCCCAGCAGAATCGGAAACTGAATATCCCCTGCCGCCTGCAGCGCCCGCACCTGTGTCATGTTGACCGCCCGGCCGGCTTCCAGAAAAATCTCGATCAACATCACCTGTTTGCCTAAGCGCAGCACGGCCAAATCGTCAGTAAACAGCCCGAACAGCGAATCTGAGAAGATATAGAGCAGCGTTGACACGCCGACGCCGATGATCAGGGAATATATGATCGTGTGCATGACCTGCTTATGCGCGTCTTCCAGTTTTCGGCCGCCGATCAGGACGCCGACAAGGATCTGCGCCGCCTGCGACACCGCGCTGCCGTACATATACGAGACCATGGCGAACATGTTCGCATAGACGCGCGTATTGATGACCGCCGTACCGAAGCCGTTGACAATCTTGGTGATCACCATCTGCGACAGATTGTAGGATACGCTTTCCCCGCCGGAAGGAATCCCGATCGCCAGCAGCTTTTTCAGCTGGCCCCAGGGAAACGGGCTGAGGCTGCGCAGATGGACCTCAATCGTTGTGCGCAGATTAAACAGGACGATCAGCAAGCCCAGGCCGATCAGCCGGCTCACCGTGCTGGAGATCGCGACGCCCGCGATGCCCAGCGGCGGGATCGGTCCGACGCCCTGAATCAAAAGAAAGTTTCCAATGATGTTGAGCACGTTCATCACCGCCGACACCGCCATGGTCTGCTTCATCCAACCCTGTGTGCGAAACATCGCGACATATGTCATAAACAGCGCCTGCAGTACCATGCCCAGACCGATGATTGTAATATAGATTGCACAGTCGTCCAGAATCTGCGCCGGCACATGCATCCAGGCAAAGATCGGACGGTTGAAGAACACCAGCGCGACGCTGATTCCCAACCCGAAAACAAAATTGACAAACAGCGCCAGAGAATAGGTTTCTCCAACCCGTTCGCGGTTGCCGCTGCCGAAATACTGGGTGACCAGAATCGTCATCGCCAGCGAGATCACGCTGAACGTAATGATCAGAACATTGACGATCTGATTGGCATTGCCGATCGCCGCGACGGCGTTCTGCGACACCTGGCTCATCATCATCTGGTCGACATTGCCGACTAACATCTGCAAAAGCAGCTCGATAAAGATCGGCCACGTATAATGAAATAACGACATTTTATGTGTTTGAACTTCCATAAATATACTCCCCCTGAAAGCGAACTTTTTCAGAATACGTCGCAAGGGCGAAGTTGTCAAGCAGAAATGAAAATGGAAGCGGTGTCAATTTTCATCGCTTCCATGCTTCTTTCATTTCCTTTTTTCAAGTTTAGAACGCCGCGGTAAACAGCGCCTTTTCTTCCAGCTCATACGGCTGGTAGCGAGCCTGCGTCTTGTCGATCTGATGGTTTGACACTTCCGCTTCATAACCCGCTTCCAGAATCCGTTTCAGCTGCGCTTTCACCTGCGAGCTTTCCGCATTGCCCAGCGTCAGCTGCCGCAGCGCCAGCACCTCGTCCTGTCTTGAGATCAGCGCCAGCGTCACCGGCATTGTTGCCTGAGCCAGAATGGCGTCCGCGCTTTCGCTTTCCTGAATCACAAACGGCAGATCCGAGGTTTCCAGCACGTCGATGATGTTGACGGTAAAGAACACGACGGTATCCAGTGGCAGAAATGCCAGCTGACCGGGATTGCGGCGGAAAGCCTTGATTTCCTCATCCTGCCACACAGCGTCTTTGATCAAGATCAGCCACTGATCCTCCACAAAATCGATCATCACGCCTTCTTCAATATGGAACGGACAACGCGTTCCGACTTCCAGTTTCATGGTTTGACTTCCTCTCCTTTAACTGCGGCCGCGGTTAAGCAGCTGGTTCTCCAGGTCTTCGTTGAACTGTGCGGTATACAGCCGGGCATAATAGCCGTTCAACCGCATCAGTTCGCTATGCGTTCCCTGTTCTACTATCTTACCCTTTTTCATGACCAGAATCAAATCGGCGTTGACGATCGTCGAGAGCCGGTGCGCGATGATGAAGCTTGTCCGGCCTTTCATCAGGTGTTCGATGGCATACTGAATCACCTGTTCCGTTTCGGTGTCGATCGAAGCGGTCGCCTCGTCGAGCACGAAGATCCGCGGATCCGCCAGCACGGCGCGGGCAAACGAAATCAGCTGCTTCTGCCCCGTTGACAATCGTGAGCCGCCCTCGCCCACATCCGTGTTGTAGCCGTTTTCCAGACGCAGAATGAACTCGTGCGCGTCGACCATTTTTGCCGCCGCTTCAATTTGTTCGTCGCTGGCATCCAGCCGGCCATAGCGGATGTTCTCCTTTACCGTGCCGGAGAACAGATGCGGCGCCTGCAGCACATAGCCGAGATGGGAGTGCAGCCAGCCCAGCGAGCGTACGCGCACGTCTTTCCCGTCGATCAGCACCTGTCCGTTCACTGGCTGATAAAACCGGCATAACAGGTTGACGACTGTACTCTTGCCGGAACCGGTTTCTCCGACCAGCGCAACGGTCTGGCCGGCTTTCACCTTCAGGTTAAAATCGGTCAGCACACGTTCGCCCTCAAGATATTCAAAATCGACATGCCGGAACTCCACGTCGCCGGCTAACGGTTCATAGTTCTGCGGCTTCGGCTCCAGCTCCGTTCCATATTTTTCAATGACTTCCGGGGTATCGACAATCTGCGGTTCGCTGTCCAATAGCGACAGCACCCGCTCCGCGCTGGCCTGTGCCAGCTGCAGCTCGGCGATCAGCCGGGCAATCTGCCTCAGCGGCTCAAAAAACTGCGTGGCGTACTGCGTAAACATCATCA
The DNA here is from genome assembly GCF_015558105.1 of Holdemania sp. 1001095H_141210_F2. Taxonomy (NCBI): domain Bacteria; kingdom Bacillati; phylum Bacillota; class Erysipelotrichia; order Erysipelotrichales; family Erysipelotrichaceae; genus Holdemania; species Holdemania sp. 1001095H_141210_F2. The sequence continues at coordinate 9,528 of NZ_JADNPO010000043.1, read as the reverse complement.
GCGTGCCGAACTGCAGCGTCTGCATCAGCACCTGATGGCCGCCCGACCACAGGATCGCCGCGGTCGAGATCGCACCCAGACCCATGACCACCGGCATAAACAGCGCGGACAACGTCGCCGCGCGCACGCTGGCCGCCTTCATCTCAAGCGTTTCTTCATTGAATTCTTTTAAGTTATCATCTTCGATGACCAGCGTCTTCGTCGTCTTGGCGCCGGTGATGCCTTCGTTGAACGCACTGGTAATCCGCGAGTTAATCCGCCGCACGCTGCGGTAATTCTTGAGAATCCGAACCTGAAACCACACGCTCAGCCAGGCCAGCACCGGCACGACCATCAGCACCAGCAATGCCAGCTTCCAGTTGACGATCAGCATGACGATGCTGACTCCCAGCATCACCGCTAAGCCCCAGATCAGATCCATCAGACTCCACGACAGAATTTCCGCCAGCCGGGCAATATCGCTGTTCATCCGCGCCATCAGCCAGCCGATCGGCGTCCGGTCAAAGTAGGAAAACGAGAGCGTCTGCAGCTTGGCGAACGCTTTCTGGCGCACATCGTAGGAGAACGCCATTTCAATTTTGCCCGCCTGCATGAAAAACAGATAGACACTGAACGCCTGAAACAGCACACCCGCCATGTAAACTCCGGAAAACATCCACAGCGAGCTGTCCGGCTGACCGCCTGCGGCAAACGTGTCGATCGCGATTTTGTTAAGGATCGGAAACAGGACGTCGCAGCCGGCGACAGCGACCATCAGGATCAGCAGCCGCACCAACTCCCTGCGCAGCGGTCTCATCAGCACGAAGATCCGCTTCCACAGGCCGGCATCCAGCGATTCCGTATTGTATTGTTGTTCCTCAAAACGAATCTGACTCATGCTTCCTCCCCTCCTTCATTCATCCGGGCCGTCTGGATCTCGACGATCCGGCGATACAGCCCGTCTTGCTCAAGCAGCTGACCATGCGTTCCCGCCTGAGTGATCCGGCCTTGTTCCAGCACCAGGATCAAATCGGCATCCATCGCCGAAGCCACCCGCTGGGTGATGATCAGCGTCGTGGTCTGGCTTTGCACCTCTTTTAAAGCCGCGCGGATCTTCGCGTCGGTCTGGGTATCGACCGCTGACAGCGAATCGTCGAAGATCAAAATCGGCTGCGGCGACAGCACCGTGCGGGCGATCGCGATCCGCTGCTTCTGTCCGCCGGAAAGCGTGACGCCTTTCTCGCCGACTAACGTGTCGTAGCCGCGGTCAAACTCCGCGATGACTTCATGCACCGACGCAATCCGCGCCGCCTGTTCCACTTCCTCGCGATGCGCGCCGCGCCGGGCCAGGTGAATGTTATCGTAAATTGTTTTCGAAAACAGGAACGGTTCCTGCAGGACGATGCCGATGTTCTGACGCAGCCATGTCCGCTGGATGTCTGTAATATCATGTCCGTCAATCCGAATCTGACCGGACGTCGGATCGTACAGACGCATCAACAGATGAACCAAGGTACTTTTGCCTCCGCCGGTCGGCCCGATCAGCGCCACCGTCATGCCCTTCTCAATCGTAAAGGTCAGATCCTTCAGCACCGGCTGACTGTCGCCTTCATATTGAAACTGAACGTGATCGAACTCGATCCGGCCCTCAATCGGCGGCGTTTCCCCGCTGGCCACATCTTCCGGAGTTTCGTCAAGGATTTCCTGAAGACGTCCGATTGACACGCTCATTTTGCCCATATCGGCAAGAATCCGGCCGAGGTTGCGCACCGGCCACAGGATCATGCCTTCATACGAAATGAACACGAAGAAGCTGCCAACGCTCAGATCACCCCGAACCGCGGCAAAAATCCCGGCCAAAATGATCACGAAGATCTGCGTCAGGCAGATCAAGTCGCTTGTCCCCCAGTACGCGCCCAGATACTGAATCATTTTAAACGTCAGATCCCGGTAGCGGGCATTTTTCTGCTCAAACTTCCGGATTTCCTCCCGTTCGTTATTAAACGCCTTGACGACGCGGATGCCGGATAAATTCTCCTGCACCGCCGTACTCAGATCCCCCTCAGCCTCATCCGACGCTAAAAACGCCTTCTGCACGCGGGTAAAGAAGACATAGGCGTAGATCACTAACAGCGGCATCGAGATCACCGCCAGCCAGGCCAGCGGCCGGTAGATGGAAAACAGAATCAACAGCGCGGCCAGCGCCGTCGCAACGGAATAGACGACCTCTGAGATCTGTCCCGCCAGAAAGCGCCGGATCTGATCGACATCACTCGTGCACCGCTGCACCAGATCGCCAGTCTTAATCCGCACGTGGTAACTGAACGGCAACGACTGCAGATGCGCGTACAGCCGGTTGCGGACCTTGCGGCACACTTCCTCTGAAATCACCGCGTTCCAATACCCCCGCAAGAACACGCACACGCAGATCAGCGCATTAATCGCCAGAATCGCCGCGGCGCCGATCCACAAATTCCGCTGTAAATACGCCGCCCCGCCCAAATGATCCAACAGCCACGCCAGAACCGGATTGTTAGCCGGCTGGGCATGGATGACGTTGTCGATCATAAAACTGAACAACAGCGGTGAACACAGATTCAGAAACGCGTACACGCACACCAAAATGATCATCGCCGCCATCCGTTTCCGGTTGCCTTCTAAAAACTCCCAAATAAAATGAAACTTCCGCATGATTTCCCCTCCTTCCGGAATCCAAAATAAAAAGCACGCTCAGCAGTGCTTTTCATTTGTTTCTGATTCATTTTCATCCATCACTTCTGCCAGATACTCGACCGGCGTCACCTGCGTCATCAATTCGATGACGTCAAACGACAAACCGATCTCCACCAGCGTTTTCGCAACTTCCATCTGCGGTTTTTTCATACACTCTCACCTGTTCTTAGGCTGAGCGTTCCGCGCTGAAACTATCCTTTAGTTTGATTGGAAGTGTTTGGTTAACGCCGTTGCGATCTGATCAGGACAGGACGTCGGCTTCGCGCCGCAATGAACTCCCTGAAAAGCTTCTACTACTTCTTTGACTGTTTTCCCCTTGACGATTCTGGAAATGCCTAACAGGTTGCCGGGGCAGCCGCCGGTGATCACGACGTTGGTAATAACGTCGCCTTCCAGCTCAAAATCAAAGCGCTTGGAACAAACGCCCTGGGGGATATATGTAAATTTATCTTTTGTCATTGTCATATAAAAAACCTCCTGTCGACTATGGTTATCATGATACCATGGTTCATTTTCCTTCACAAGTCCAAAAATACAGAAAAGCCGGAATTTTCCGGCTTCGATTCAAATTCTGAACAGTGATTCAAATTTCTTGAAGATTTTATTATCCGCGATAACCAGCAGCTGGTCGTTGGCCTCGATCGTGTAGAACGCGTCCGGAGAAATCGAAAGATGTTCCTTCGGATTCTTGCGGATCCCCAAAACGTTAATGCCGTAATTGGTCCGCAGTTCCAGCGCTTTCAGCGTCTTGCCGACCCACTTGGCCGGGGCTGCGATCTCAACGATGCTGTAATCGTCGTCGATGTCGATCAAATCAATGATGTTGCGTGAAACCAACTTCTTCGCTACCCGCTCGCCCATCTCTTTTTCCGGACGAACGACGTAATCCGCGCCGATCTTCTGCAGGATCTGCATGTACTTTTTATTTTTTGCCTTTGCCATGATAAACGGAATTCCCAGCTCGCGCAGATTCATGACGCCCATGATGCTTTCTTCCAGGTGCGATCCCGTCGCCACCACCGCCGCGTCGCAGTCCTGAATGCCGATCGCACGCAGCTGGTCGATATCGGTGAAGTCAGCCTGAATCGCCTGCGTGACAAAATCGCTGACGCGGTCGACGCACGCCAGATCCTTATCAATCGCGATGACTTCGTGGTTGTATTGCGAAAGGGTCTTGGCGATCGTCGATCCGAAGATCCCTAAGCCCAGAATAACATACTGTTTCATTTCCGACATAATTCCTATTCCTCCTACCCGATCAGCACGTCCCCGTGCGGATAAACGAGATTGTTTGTTTTACGGTTTTGTTTCATTCGCATCAACGAAAGCACGATCGTAATCGGACCAACACGGCCAATATACATCAGCGCGATGATCACAATTTTGCCCAGCGCTGACAACAGCGGCGTCACCCCAGCGGACAGCCCGACCGTCGCGATCGCGGAGAACGCTTCAAATGCGATCGGCAGGAAGCCGATTTCCGGATCACTGAGCGTCAGCAGAAAGATCGCCATGATCAACACGCAGGCATAGGTCAGCGTGATCGCGAACGCCTTGTGGAAGGTGCCGGCCGGCAGCGTCCGCTTGAACAGCGTCATATTGCCGGCATCGCGGATCTCAGACACGATCAGCACGAACAGCATCGAGAACGTCGTCGTTTTGATACCGCCCGCGGTACCGCCCGGCGAACCGCCGATGATCATATAGAACAGCATGATGAACAGGGAAGCACCCCGCAGCAGCGAGAAGTCGATGGTACTGAAGCCCGCCGTTCGCAGCGTCGTCGACTGGAAGAACGCCGCCATCACTTTCTGCGGGAAGCTCATCCATCCGAGCGTATCCGGATTGGTAAATTCCACTAACAGGATCAGCAGCGTCCCGCTGCCCAACAACGCTCCGGTCACGACCAGCACCAGCCGGCTGTGCAGGGAGAGCCGCGTCCACAGCCGTTTCCAGCTGAATGTCTTCTTCTCCGGCAGTACCCGCCGCAGGTCAAACCAGACCGCAAAGCCCAGGCCGCCGGTGATGATCAGGCCGCAGACGGTAAAGTTGATCAGCGGATCGGTAGCGTACGCCATTAACGACGACCGCGTCAGATTATCCAGACCCGCATTGCAGAACGCAGAAACGGAAAGGAATACCGAATTGTAAAGCCCCTGCGTCAATCCGTATTCCGGAATGAAGCGCAGCGCCAGCAGCACCATGCCAATGGCTTCAAAAATAAAGGTATAGCGGAAGATGCTTTTTAGAAAGTTGGGAATGTTGTCAGCGTCGTTTTTATTTAACGAGTCCTGCAGCATTTTCTTTTCAGAAAAGTTCAGCTTGCGCCGCATCAGCGTCAGAAACAGCGCCAGCAGCGACATCAGGCCCAATCCGCCGATCTGCATCAGGAAAATGATGACCGTCTGGCCGATCAGATTGTACTGGTCAATCACGGCAAACGGCATCAGTCCCGTCACACAGGTCGCCGAGGTGGCGACGAATAAGCTGTTTAGATAGCTGGCCCGCATGCCGGGATTCTGCGAAAACGGCAGCCACAGCAGGAAGGAACCTACAAGGATAACAAGGACAAAGCTCAGCGCGATCATCCGGGTCGGCCCCAGAAACCGCAGCAGCTTATCTCTGATCGGCAGTTTGAAGTTCATGATCTATTTCCCTCCTTGGAAAGGAATCGAACCAGCGGCATTCCAAACCGCAGCGTTACCAAATCGTTCACAACCTGACATATTTCACTATTGCCCTCCAGGCTCATCAGCATGCCCGCCATTTCCGGCGTACATCCCAACTGGCGCTGCAGCTGGCAATTCATTTTCTGACAACAACGTTTCAGCGCTTCCTCCATCGTCTTGGCGGAAGCCAGCGCATAGAGCTGATCCTGATCTGTAATCCACGGACCTTCGCAGGCTTGCTTGAGGACTTCGACCTTTACCGTGACCTCAGCCGCAATTTCCGCGCCGCTGCCCATCACCTCGCCATCGCCCATGACCGCATGCACATCGCCCAGCGCCAACAGCGCGCCTGGATGAAAAACAGGCAGATAGACCACTGAGCCTTCGCGGATCTTACGGCAGTCCATGTTGCCGCCGTGTTCACCCGGAGTTCCGCAGCCAACTTCTTTTTCCTGCGGGGCTACGCCGATCACGCCGATCATCGGATCCGCCTTGACGATCAGATCGCTGCAAAATTCCAGCTGGTGCTCCTGTACCGGCAGAAAGTGGATCATTCTCCTCGTCACAAGTTCTTTCATCGTTCCGCTGTTGGGATAACTGCCGACCAACGCCCGGCTTCCCAGTGTAATTTTCTCGATCGTGACCTTCAGCGTATCGCCCGGCATGGCTTCTTCCACCGCCGCCGGCCCGCTTGCCGGATTAATCCGATGACAGCGCCTGTCCGGCTCGTCCGGCGTGACCTCGTCACTGTAACAATCCATCGTTTCAAACGTAATCCGATCTCCTGAATGTACGTTGAGTACCGGTTTATTCTCAGAAGACATCGCATAGATCACATGATCTTTCGCAATCTTATTCATAACCAACCCTCTTTAAGCGTATACGATTCTTAGTCTACACCTTTTAATTCAAATACTCAATACTCGGGCTTTGAAAATTTTACAAAAAAGCATAACATTCTTTCTGCACAGAAAAAAGACTATAAGAATTCACTTATAGCCTACTGAATCATTTTTTATTATCAACCTTGCATGCTCCCTCAAATTTTGCAGGGTCTGTTCCACATTCATGCCATTCGTTGTTCGGCGGAGTTGAATTCGTCACATTCGAAGGAGTATACCATGTTTGGTCCAGCAAAACATATTCACCAGAATGATATTCCTTTCCTTTCACATAATTTCCGGATGCAGAAACATTAAATAAACTTGAACTTAACTGTTTTATTATATCATTTGGCTTACTGCCTTGATTTATATACAAACCATAACTCACTCGATATAGGTTACCATTGTAATAAAAATAATCTCCACTTTTTAAACTCTTTCCAGTTTTAACCAGATCCTCAAGGTTGTCCAAATTGTTAAACACGTCAAACAAACCATCGCCCTCTTCTCCGCCTAACATATAGGCCGCATGGACAAAGTTCGGATTATTCTTATCCACTACGATCGGATAGGTGTTCGTTTCTTCTTTCTTGCAGTAACCGGAACCATTCTCTACAATCCATTCACCCCCATTAGCCACACATTTCTGTTGATTGGCTTTTTCCTGATCGAACACGCACATCTTGGTGTTGTCATCAAGGATGAGATCGCCGGAACATGTACAGGTCTGGGTTGTTTTGTCATATGTCCCGCCGCTGCTGATGCACATATATTGTTCGACCGGGATGCAGACCTTATATTCAACGCCGTCTTTCTTCTCCGTTCCTTCCAGAACGTAACCGGCCGGGCATGAACAGGTTTCCGCAACGATGTCAAACTGGCCCTTGCTGGCTTCACAAACCGCCTTGTAAGGCGAAGGAATGTAGGTCGGCATCGGTTTGGACGACGGGTACACCGTCGGTTCCGGCTTCTTTACGTCATCCGGCGTTAACGAACCATCCGGATTGGATGAAGGTTTATAACTGCCGCCGCAGCCTTCCGTGGATTGAACATAGCGGATCCATTTCTGATCGGTAATGTTCCAACAATAATCCCCTTCCCCACTAGGATGCACCGGCTGCTCAATCAGGCCGTCGCTGACCAGCACCTGCTGCCGCGCGGCGTCGTCCTCGACCGATTCAAAAATATCTTTATTTTCGATCTCATGAAACGAAGCGTAGGAATGCGTGGCAAAATTCAACAGCTCTAAATTAGAATCTGAAATCTGATCGCCCGCGGATTTCGCGAAGCCTGACATCGTCGGTACCAAGATACTCAAAAGCGTAAATAAAATCGCGACCGTCACGATCATTTCCAATAATGTAAAACCACGTTTCTCTTTCATTGTTTTCACCTTTGTTCTTTGATTAGGATTATTATATCATACTTCTGAATCTGCCTGCTTAATTCGTTTTACTTTTGTCCATAATAATGATATACTCCTAGGCGAGCGATTTTAAGATGAAAGTGAGAAACACATGAAATTTAACGAACTAAACCTATCCCCTGAGATGAGCCGCGCCATCGCAGACTGCGGCTACACAGAGGCTACCTATATCCAAAGCGCGTGCATCCCGGTCGTCATGAACGGCGGCGACGTCATCGGACAGTCCCAGACCGGCACCGGCAAGACCGCCGCATTTGCGATTCCTATCATTGAAATGCTGGAGGTCACGGACCGCAAGCGGCCTCAGGCGCTGATTCTATCCCCAACCCGCGAGCTGGCAATGCAGGTCTGCGATGAAATCCGCAAGTTCACCAAATATAAAGAAGGCATCCGCACCGTTGCCGTTTACGGCGGCCAGCAGATCAGCAAGCAGATTCTGGAATTAAAAAAAGGCGCCGACATCGTCGTCGGAACCCCGGGCCGTGTACTCGATCATATCCGCCGCCGCACGCTGCGCTTTGACCAGTGCCGCGTATTAGTACTGGATGAAGCGGACGAAATGCTGAACATGGGCTTCCGCGAGGATATCGAAACCGTCATCGCCGCCCTGCCGCAGCAGCGCCAGACCGTTCTGTTCTCCGCGACGATGCCCAAACCGATTCTGGAGATTACTTCGCAATATCAGACCAATCCAGTTCATATCAAAACGCCGCAGACACAGATCAACACACCGAAGATCGAGCAGGTCTATTACGTCTGCCCGAAGGAAGCCAAGAAAGAAATTCTGATGCAGCTGATCTCGATGCAGAATCCGCATCTGGCGATGATTTTCTGCAACACGAAGAAAATGGTCGACGAGCTGACCTCGGATTTAGTCTCCAAAGGCTATCCGGCCGCCGCGCTGCATGGCGACATGAAGCAGGAAATGCGCACCGGCGTCATGGAAAATTTCAAAAAAGGCAAGATCAACATTCTGGTGGCGACCGACGTCGCAGCCCGCGGGATCGACGTCGATTCGATGGACGTCGTCTTCAACTACGATCTGCCGCAGGAATCTGAATATTATGTTCACCGCATCGGCCGGACCGGCCGTGCCGGCAAGGAAGGTCTGGCGGTCACGCTGATCACTGCGCGTCAGAAATACGCACTGCGCGATCTGGAGCGCACAACCCGCTCCAAGCTGACGCAGAAGCCGCTGCCGTCGCTGGAAGAAGTCCGCAAGATCCGGCTGGACTTCTTACGCGAAGATCTGGAACACCGGATGACCCGCGATGTCCCGGAGCCGCTGGCGGCGATTATCGACGCCATGAAGGATGACGGCTATTCTTATCGGGAAATGGCTTTAGCCCTGGCCTATCAGATTGCCGGCAAGGAGATGTTCGATGAATCGGCCTGGAATGCTTCCGCCCGTCCGGCGCTAACCGTGACGGAAAAAGGCATGAGCGAACTGATTCTGGATATCGGTTCTGATCAGGACGTCAACGCGGCGATCATCGTCAGCGCGATCGCGACCGCAACCGGGCTGCCGGGCAGAGACATCGGCAAGATCCGGATCAGCGCGCAGGAAACGACCGTGCAGATTCCGCGTCAGTTTGACCGCGAGATCGCCGACGCAATGAAGAATACGCCGATCAAAGGCCAGACAGTCCACCCACTTCTGATGGTCCGCAAAGGTAAGGATTACTCCAATCTGCCGCCGAAGCGCCGGACAGCCGCCAAAGGGGCGCGTCAGCGCGGACGCCGCCGCGAAAACCGCGATTAATTTTAAATCATGAAAAAACCGGCTCTTTCAAAAATAGTGTTGGTGAGAGAAAAACCGAAACAAGAAAGACGCAGA
>NZ_JADNPO010000042.1:0-20855 GCF_015558105.1 Holdemania sp. 1001095H_141210_F2 | reverse complement strand
GAGAATGAGCAGTGATCCGGCAATGCGGGATGCGGCGTTTGAGCATAACCGGCGGATGATGGACATGGCGCAGCTGCGCTATGAAGGCAAACAGGAAGGTTTGGCAGAAGGCATTGAGAAAGGCATCGAAAAGCAACGATTAGAAACCGCAAGGGAAATGTTGAGAAATCATTGTGATGATCAGCTCATCCAGCTCTGCACCAAGATCAGCCTTCAACAACTGGAACAGTTAAAGAAAGAAATCGTTCCCGGTTTCAATCAAATCGAGGACGACTCAGAGCAATCCCATCTGGCAAGCGACTGAAAATAGTGAGGGGGATCAGGTGAAAAAATCAGTAACCTGTGTTACGGTTAGTCCGCTGTATTTTACGATCTGGAACATCGGATGATCAATTAGAGCTTTTCAGAGGCAGACAGCAGAGGATCGCAAAAATTGATTTTCATGAGAAGACCCGTTCCGGGTCTTTTTCAATAGCAGCGCATAAAAAAAAAGCAGAATTTCTCCTGCTTCAGCGATTTTCTTCTTTATAACAAATCGGCGACTTTCTCCGTATTTTTGAAATGCAGCTTCGCTACTTCTTTTAAATGCTGCTCGCCGTGTTTTTTGACGAAGGCCGCACCATCCTGATCGACAACGCTGCCGGCGCCTTTGGAAAACGACATATCCCATTGTTTCTCCATCGCATCCCAGGCTTTGAGGAATGCGCAGCGGGCGATCATGGAAGCGCAGGCGACGGCAGGATAATGACTTTCCGCTTTGGTTTCAAAATGCAGGCCGCGGACGATTTCTTTTTGCCCTTGACAATACCGATAATAGCTGGCTTGGGGCGTGAACTGATCGACGATCGCCGCCTGCGGCAGACTCCCGCGCTTACGCTTGAGATGCCCATACGCCTGATTATGCAGGATCGCCTTGATCTGGTTCATATTGCACTGGGTATGGATCTGATTGTATTTGACCGGCGGCAGAATCAGCAAGGAATACGCTAGCCGTTCCATTAAAAGCGGCGCGGTCTGCAGAATCACTTCGTCGTTGATCTGCTTGGAGTCGTTGACTTTTAATTCCTGCAGCCATGCCAGATCCTGCTGCTCGACGGCGCAGGCGCATACGCAGACGGAACCGAAATAATCGCCGGTGCCAACCTCGTCGCTGCCGGCATGGGTTTGTTTGGCGAAACGTCGAAAATCAGACTTTCCCTGGCTGAGGTTGGTATTTTCCAGTCGATCTTCGGTCTGAAACGGCGCAGCGTAAATCATCGCGTCCTTTCCCTGAAAGACGACTTTATTGGATTGGTAAGCGGTAATCGTGCAGTTTTCCGGCTTGAGCTGATAGCGCGCATAGGCCGGGGCTTTGACTTCAAACTCGCTCCAGGCAGCGTACAAACGCTCGATCTGGGAGCTTGTCAGCAGCAGTGTTATCGTGTTCATGGATTCACCTCTGGTACTTATGATAACACAGGATTTGCAAAATCGCTTGTTTTTCGGTATCATGTTCCTCAGGTAGGAGTGATGGAAAATGGTAATTGAGAGCCAGACTTATATGGTAATTAACGCCGCGGTGCTGATCCTGGCGGCGATTCAGATTTTGATCGGGGTAAAACGGGGCTTTTTAATCCAGCTGATGGACTGCGTGGGTTTGCTTCTGTCGCTGTTTGCCGCGTGGCTGTTCTCGCCGGTGCTGGCGGAGTGGGCCGCGATCGTTCCAGCGTCGCTGAATCCGGCGCGGGATACGGTGCTGGGACCCTGGGTGTATGGCTTGATGAATCAGATCGTCTGGTTTATCGCCGTGTTTATCATCTGTAAGCTGATTCTGTTGCTGGTTCGTCCGGTGGTGAAAATGCTGGGGAAAATCCCGCTGGTCAAACAGGCCAATCAGCTGTTAGGCGGTTTGTTCGGGTTGGTCAATACCGGGATCTGGCTGGTCGTCTTTTCGATCCTGCTGATGCTTCCGTTTTTTGAAAACGGGCAGCAAGTGATCGACGCGACGCTGTTGTCGATGCCTGGCAAGGCCGCGGCGGTAATCAATGAAAAACTGCTGGAAATGCCGCAGGATGAAAATCAGCTGCAGAAGCTGGTGGATGGCTGGGATCAGCTGACCGACGAGGACCGCACCTTGATAAAAGACTGGCTGAATGACAATCAGCTGACCTTTCAAAATCTTCAAGCTTTACTGAATTCACTGAAAGGAGAATAACGATGAACAGTAGCAACGGCCTGGAGCTGGCGCTGATTAAGCAGCAAATCGCTCAGCTCTGCGCCTTTTCGTTAGGAAAACAAAAAATTGAGGAATTGCAGCCAAGCTTTTCGCCGTTGGTCATTGTGAAGGAAAACCGGCGGATCGCGGAAGCGCTGCAGGCTGTAATTCAATTCGGTCCGATGCCGTTTTATGGAATCCGCGATCTTTCGCGGTCCTTGCATACGGTGCTGCGGGACGGCGTCTGTACGCCTCAGGAACTCATTCAGGCGGCCGATCATGCCCGCGGTGTCAGCGGCGCGCAAGGGTATCTGAAATCCGTGGAGCTGCCCTGCAAGGAAATCCATGAGCTGGCGGATACCATGGAGCCGCATCTGGAAGTCGCCGAACAGCTGGAACGCTGTTTTACGCCCTATGGCGAAGTGCTCGACAGCGCGTCGCCGGAGCTGAAGCAGATCCGCCGCAGTCTGCATCAGACGGAAGCCGAGCTGGTGCGGGAAAGCCAGCGCTTCGTTCAGTCGCATGCGAGTCTGTTGACGGATTCGATCACGACGACCCGCAACGGCCGGATCGTGGTCCTGGCAAAAATTTCGGAGAAAAACAGTCTGGGTGGGTTTGTCCACGGCGAGAGTGCTTCGGGCGCGACAGCGTATGTCGAGCCGGGCTGTCTGATCGAGCTGAACAACCGCAAGCAGACGCTGATCTCCCGCGAACAGGATGAGATCGACCGGATTCTCGTCGAATGCAGCCGTTTGTTAAAAAGCGTTGCCGAACCGTATTTAGCTAATCTGGAAACGCTGGCGATCCTGGACGCGCTGTTCGCCAAGGCTCAGTGGGGCCAGCGTCATAACGGCGTCGTCGCGAAGCTGTCGGAAGGGCGGACGCTGGTTCTGAATCAGGCCCGCCATCCGCTGATCGATCCGAAGACGGTCGTCGCCAACACGTATCGGATTATCGAACCGCAGAAAATGCTGATGATCACCGGCCCGAATACCGGCGGTAAAACTGTTTCGTTAAAGATTATCGGACTGTTTGTGTTAATGAGCTACTGCGGCATTCCGGTGTGCTGCGAGGATGCGGAAATCCCGCTGTTTGATCAGGTGTTTGTCGATATCGGCGATGATCAGTCGATCGTGCAGTCGCTGTCGACGTTTTCCGCGCACCTGGCGAAGCTGGCCGACGTGACTCAGCACGCAACGAAAAAATCGTTGGTTCTGCTGGACGAATTAGGCTCCGGCACCGATCCGAAGGAAGGCGAAAGTCTGGCGATCGCCGTACTGAACGATCTGCGCGAGAAGGGCTGCTTAAGCGTTGTCACCACCCATTATGGACGTTTAAAGCTTTATGGCAAGCGGCATGAGGACATTCTGGTCGCGTCGGTACAGTTCGACGTGGAGAAGATGATGCCGACCTATCATTTTATCGAAGGCCTGAGCGGTCAGTCGAACGCCTTTGAAATTGCCCGTCGATTCGGTTTGAAAGAGAAAATTATCCGGGAAGCGGAGTTTTTAAAGCGCCAGCAGCGTTCCCAGGAGGACGAGCTGATCGAGAAGCTGGAAGCCCAGATTTTGGAAAATCAACAATTGAAGGAAAAACAGGAAGCGCTGATCGCGCAGACGGAGCAGCAGCGGCAGCACCTGGAGCGCGAGCTGCAGAAGCTGAGCGAAGAAAAACAGCGGATTCTCGACGCGGCGGAAAAACAGGCGCAGAAGCAGCTGGAAGAGGTAAAAGCGGAAGGCGAGGCGCTGTTGGAAGAATTGCGTCAAAGTCAAAAGACGATGAAGCTGCATGAGATCATCGAGAAGCAGCATCAGCTTAACGCCCTGGGCAAAAGCGAAGCCCAGCTGGAAGAGGAAGCCAATGACGAGCCGGAACCGCAGTTTCAGGTCGGCGCCTTTGTGGAATTGAAAAAATCCAGTCAGATCGCCGAGATTCTGCAGCTGAAGCGCAATCAGGCTGTCGTCGATCTCAACGGCATCCGCACGACTGTCAAGCTGGAAGACATGCGGCCGACCCAGCGGCGGAAAAACAAGCCGGCGCCCTCCGGCATGTCGATGAAGGCGCTGCGCGCGAAGACCGTGAATCTGGAATGCAATATCATCGGCTGCCATGTTCAGGATGGGCTGGAAATTGTCGACAAATATCTCGACGACGCCGTTGTCGCCCGGATCGGCTCCGTCCGAATTATCCACGGCGCGGGCACCGGCGTGCTGCGCAAAGCGGTTCAGGAGAAGCTTAACCGCGACAAGCGCGTCGAGAGCTGGCGGATCGGCGGTGCGGGTGAAGGCGGCGCCGGAGCAACCGTCGTCACGCTGAAGACGGGGAAAGCGAAATGATCAGCTCCGCACTGAAGGCCAAGCTGCAGACGCTGCCGTTAGAGCCCGGCTGCTATCTGATGAAGGACAAAAATGACACGATCATCTATGTCGGCAAGGCCAAGAAACTGAAAAACCGCGTCAACCAGTATTTTGTAGGCGCGCACAATTACAAGACGACCAAGCTTGTCAGCAACATCGTTGACTTCGACTACATCGTCACCTCCAGCGAGAAGGAAGCGCTGGTGCTGGAAATCAATCTGATCAAGAAATATCGTCCGCGCTACAACATCATGTTCATGGACGATTCCTCTTATCCCTATATCAAGCTGACCCATGAAGCCTATCCGACGCTGCGGGTTGTGCGCGACGCCAAGAAAGACCGCAAGGCGAAATACTACGGTCCGTTCCCGGACGCTTCGGCGGCGCATCAGACGATGAAGCTGCTCAACCAGCTCTATCCGCTGCGCAAGTGCGATAAAATGCCGAAGAAGCTGTGCCTGTACTATCACATCGGACAGTGTCTGGGGCCCTGCGAGCTGAACGTCGACCCGGAAATCTACAAGGAAATCTCCGAGAAAATCACCCGCTTTCTGCGCGGGGACGTCAAGGATCTGGTCAGCGAGCTCAAGTCCAAGATGAACGCCGCGGTAGAAGAACTGGCGTTTGAAAAAGCCCGCGAGTACCGCGATCTGATCACGTCGATCGAGCACATCACCGACAAGCAGCAGGTTCAGGTTGAGGACAACAAGGACCGCGACGTATTCGCCTGTTACGCGGATAAGGGCTACCTTGCGATCCAGGGCTTCTTCATCCGCTCCGGCAAGCTGCTGGAACGCCAGCTGTCGCTGACGCCGCTGTATGGCGATCCGGAGGAAGAACTGATTTCCTTTTTAATGCAGTATTATCAGAATCACCCGCTGCCTCAGGAAGTGATCGTGCCGCTGGAGCTGGATATCGAAGCGCTGCAGGAGGTCATCACCTGCAAGCTGATCCAGCCGGTCAAGGGCTACCGCAAAAAGCTGCTGGATATGGCGTCCAATAACGCCAAGACCAATTTGCTTCAAAAATTTGAAGTGATGGAGCGGCAGAATGAAACGACGGAGGAATCAATGCGGCAGCTGGCGCAAAAGCTGCGGATACCCGGCTTGTCCCGGATTGAGATCTTCGATAACTCGCATATTTCCGGCGCCTTCACCGTTGCGGGCATGGTCGTATTCGAGGACGGCTTGCCATGTAAAAACGATTACCGGCTGTTTAAGCTGCATACTGAAAACAGCGACGTCGACTCGATGAAGGAAGTGCTGTACCGGCGCTATTTCCGGCTGTTGAACGAAGGTGGACGGTTTCCTGACCTGCTTTTAGTCGACGGTGGTCTGACTCAGATTGAAGCGGCGAAGGAAATTCTCGGTTCGCTTGATCTGGATATCCCGATCTGCGGCCTGGTGAAAAACGACAAACATCAGACGTCCAGTCTGATGAACGAACGTCTGGAGATCGTCGACGTCGAACCGGGATCGCCGCTGTTCTTCTTATTAATGCGGATGCAGGACGAAGTCCACCGCTTCGCGATCAGCTATCACCGCAAGCTGCGTCAGAAAGCCCAGACAAAGTCGATTCTGGATGAAATCGACGGGGTCGGCGAAGTCCGCAAGAAGAAGCTGATGAACACATTTAAAAGTTTTAAGCGGTTAAAAGAAGCGACGGTTGAGGAGATCGCCCAGGTTGTGCCGCAGGAAGTCGCGGAAAGAATTTTTGAGACGCTGCATGTGGAACCTTAACCCCGTTGTCCTGCATACTATGGTTTAGAAACCAAGAGGAGGACAGCGATGAAAAAGATTCTGACCCGGCGGGAGAAGGAAGTCTTTGATCTGTTGGTCAGCAATTACGATACGAAAGAGATCAGTGAACAGCTGAACATCAGTGAGAAAACCGTCCGCAACCACATCTCCAACGTGATCCTGAAGCTTGCCGTCAAAGGGCGGGCGCAGGCCGTGGTGGAGCTGATCCGATGCCGCGAAATTGAAATCTAGCCCCCAAGAGGGGGCTATTCTTTTCGATTTATGTTATACTAAGATATGAGGTGGTTTTTTTGAAAATCAAACGCTTGCTTTTTGTCGCGGCGGTTGCCGCGTTATGCGCCGGGTGTTTAATCGTGATGAATATCCGCTATGACCGGCTTTCCCGCTATCCGTATCAGGATCCGAAAAGCCGCGCGCTGATCGACGAATACTTAAGCGATGAGGACATCGAGTATATCATCGAATATTCGATTGCCCCTTCGACATTTGTACCGTATATCCAGGCGGAGCGGTTCAGCGTTTATCATGCCCCGGAATACAACTACATGGAGGAGGCATTCTCCTACCGCAATTACGCGCCGGCCCTCATCGTCAAGATGGTAGAGGAAACGCGCGATCAGATCGCAGTGCAGGATCTGGCGCAGCTGATGCTGGTGTACAGCTACGAGGAAGTCAAGGACTGGCTGGACCGCGGCGATCCGTATTACCGCAGCGCCACGCTGGTGCTCGATCCGTCAGCGCTGGATACGCTGGTGGACGACGATCACACGATCGCCACGCATGTGCCGCTGCATTTGGAAGCGTTAGCGGACATCCCGCAGCTGACTGTCGAAGTTAACGGCGAGGAAAAGCCGATTCTGGTAGACGTGCGGCTGCAGCAGCCGCTGCGGCAGCTGTGCGAGGCGGCGGAGGCGGAGGTCAGCACGCGGGCCTGCGGCGGGCTGATCGTCACCGAAGGTTACGTCAGTTATCCAAAACAGGAAGAATTGTATAAGCAGGCGAAGGAACAATATGGTTCCTCGGCGATCCTGTATGTCGATTATCCCGGCCACAGCGAGCATCAGCTCGGTCTGGCTGTCGATTTTGCCGCAACAGGCAAGCAGTCGGAAGATTTCAGCACGACTGTGCAGTCTCAATGGCTGCAGGAAAACGCCTGGCGGTTTGGCTTCGTCCAGTCCTATACGGAAGACAAGGTCACGGAAACCAACAAGCTGGCCCGGCCGGAACACTACCGGTATGTCGGCCCGGCGCTGGCCCGGCAGCTGGTTGAGGAACATCACACATTGAAAGAAGGCACAGAATGATCGGCGTTTTTGATTCAGGAATCGGCGGGCTACGGTTATTGGATAAGCTTCGCCAGCGGTGGCCGCAGGAAGATTTTGTTTACCTGGCGGATCAGGCACACGTCCCGTACGGTTCGCTGGACCGCGATACATTACTGGATTTGTTGCAGCTGAATCTGAACTGGCTGGAAAAACAGGGAGCCGAGCGGATCGTGGTCGCGTGCAACACGGCCAGCGCGACCGGCATCGCCCGCCGTTATCGCGGTCAGGCGCAGATCGTGGAGATTATCTCCAAGACATGTGAACAAATTCCGGCTTCGACTGCGAAGATTCTCGTGCTGGCGACGCCGTTTACCGCCCAGTCGCATCGCTACCAGCAGGTTCTGGCGCGGCAGCTTCCGCAGGCGGAGGTCAAGGAAGTCGGCTTGAGTTGTCTGGCGTTTATGATCGAGCATCTCTGTCCGAAGCAGGAAATTGAAGCGTATCTGAAGGGTGAACTGAACGCTTATCGAGATCGCTACGACGTTGCGGTTCTGGCCTGCACGCATTTTCCTTTCGCGCGCGATCAATTTGCGAAGGTGCTGGGAATCCCTTTGATCGATTCGGAAAGCATCGCGCTCGAGGCGCCGGCCCAGCCCGGAAAGGGCACGCTGCGGATCGCGACGACCGGCAGTGTCGAGCTGTTAAATCGGCAACTGCGTGGCTTGATGAACTGGGATGTTCCCTGCGAACATGTCCAGATTGAAATCTGAGCGAAGTCTTGTCGGGGGATCAGGAGAATCGAACGAGCCCCTGTTGCTTTG
This sequence comes from Holdemania sp. 1001095H_141210_F2, assembly GCF_015558105.1. Classification (NCBI taxonomy): domain Bacteria; kingdom Bacillati; phylum Bacillota; class Erysipelotrichia; order Erysipelotrichales; family Erysipelotrichaceae; genus Holdemania; species Holdemania sp. 1001095H_141210_F2. The sequence goes on along the minus strand of NZ_JADNPO010000042.1, from coordinate 12,458 downwards.
GAATAAGCTGGAAGAAGAATGGGAAAACCCGTTCTTTTTTTGTTGAAGGAGAAAGCCTGGCCAATTTCCAATGCCGAAAATTCAACTCCCTGCGGCATCATTTTGAATGCCATCGGTGCATAGACTGTGACAGGAGGGGATGTTCATGAAAATCAAACCTGAAACGTTGAAGCAGGGCGCGGCTCTGATGTTCGGCGCGGTCGCATTGGCCGCTTATCTCACTACCGTGCTGTGGCCTTCCCGCTCGCAGCCGGTTCAGACCGTCAGCGGATCCGATACGAGTGGGGATATGGTTCAAGTCTACTTGCTGGACGAAGACGCGACGCTGATTCCCTATACGCTGGGGATTGAGGAAGGGCTGGATTTAAACCAGAAGGTAGCCGAGGTTCTGCGGTTGATGACGATCGGCAACGAGCCGGTGCAGGGAGTGCGCGGACTTTTGCCAAACAATGCTCAGCTGGAAAACTGCGCGCTGCAGGGCAGCCAGCTTTCACTTTACTTCCCGGAGAATTTCCGTAATTATGATCCCAAGACGGAAATGCGGTTATTGGAAGGACTGACATGGGCGGTCACGCAGTTTGACGAAGTCAGCGAGGTTCTGCTTTATTTGGCCGGTGAACCGCTGACGCACATGCCGCAGCTGTCGACGCCGGTGCCGATGCCGTTAAACCGGCAGATTGGAATCAATAATTTTGAGAATACGGTCAACCGCCTGCACGACAGCCATTCGTTGACAGTGTTCTATACGCGTCAGAAAAACGGCTCCAGCGTCTACGTGCCGAAAACGCTGCGCATCAGCAATCAGACGAGTCTGCAGGACAAGCTGTCTTCCATTCTGGCGGACATCGGCGTGTTCAGCCAGCTGAAGCAGCCGTTGGCAGGGACTCCGCTGACGGTACTGGATTGTTCGTTGGACGAAGACCTGTTGACGATCAACGTCAGCGGCGAGATTCTGGACGAGGAGAAGAAGGTCAACGAAGAACTGGTTACCAGTCTGCTTCTGAGTATTCAAAGCTCGCTGGGCGTCAGTCAGGTTCAGCTGCAGGTCGATGGTGTCACGGTCAATCTCAGCGGCGTCAACGACGATCCGATCGACCTGAATTCCTTAATTCTCAATCAAATATTGCTTTAAGGAAGGCGGCAAATCTGATATTATAAGTACAGGTGGTAAAATGAAGATAGTAGTGGTGAGCGATAACCACGGTCGGAGTGAACCGCTGGAGCAGATTTTAGAGCTTCATCGGGATGCGGATGTGTTTATCCATTGCGGGGACAGCGAATTGCCGCCGCAGTTTTTACAGGGGTATGTGTGCGTCAGGGGCAACAATGATTTTTATTATGAATATCCGGAGATGAAAATTTTAGAGCTGGAGGGTCATCGCATGATGATCGTTCATGGTCATCATCATCTGTATATGGGCCAGCTTGACATATTGGTCAGCAAAGCGCGGCGGCAGGGCTGCGACTTTGTGTTTTACGGCCATACGCATATCTTTTCCAGCCAGCAGCGCGACGGCGTGATTCTTGTGAATCCGGGCGCGCTGTCCCGTAACCGCGACGGCACGCCGCCCTGTTACGCGGTGATTACGATCGAAGGGAGCGACGTCAGTATTGACCGCGTCAACTGGACGCGGCCCCGGGACTGAAGACCTTCTGCGCTTACAATCACGCAGAGAAGAAGTTGAAAATCACCGGAGTGCGCTGATCTTCAACTTTTCCTGTTTGCCGATCACAGGCGAAGGCCAGGACTGACCGGTTGCGAATCGGTCTGCTTGATTGGCGCCGGATGTATCAAAGGGTCATGCGGAAAGAAGTTCAATCATGGGAAAAATTAAAATTTATAAAACTTAGATGCCGGAAATGCGGCGATATCATCGAAAGTTTTTCCGTCCATGACTTTGAGTTTTGCCGCTGCGGCGCGGTCGCCGTGGATGGCGGGCATGAATATTTAAAGCGATGTGGTAATTTGGAAGAGATTGAAGATTTCAGCGAAGTTGAGGAGAATGACGAATCAAATTGAGCGCCATGAACGGAACGAACGGAGCGAAGCCGTTTGAACATCGCCAGATCCCTTTTGCTTTAAGCGTGAATATTCTTTAAACTGGATCTGAAAAGCGTGCGGCAATCCCGTTCATTGCCTTCTATTCATGGACCATCAGGGAGAATTACAAAAAGATCAAAGGTTTCCGGGTTCTGCGCATAAGGAACCAAACTTTCCTGTGTCATAGCGGCAGTCCCTGCAGCAGTAACAAAATATGCCAAAATCGCTTGCATTCTTCAACACTTTTTGATATTATGATTGAGCGTTCAAAACATGATAGAAAACAATGTCCCGGTAGCTCAGCTGGATAGAGCATGCGCCTTCTAAGCGCACGGTCAGGGGTTCGAGTCCCTTCCGGGACGCCACTTTGGAAAACCAGAAGTCCTTCATTGAAGGATTTTTTTGTACGATCGCAGGCAAAAAACATGCCGCTGCAAGCGGGGTGTGCTATAATAAGATCAGCCAAAAGAAGGATTCCTTCTTTTATTTTTGAACAAGGAGTGATGACGATGAGCTCAGGATTTTATGCGGAATGTCTTGAAGAAATCGCACAGCTGATCCGCCAGGGCCGCATTCAGGAAGCCCGCACGAAGGTGGATACGGAGCTGGCGATGCCCTATGTGCCTTCCGACGTGCTGCCGGCGCTGCAGGATTTTGATCGGCAGCTGCGCTTAATCGCGGCGGAAAACCGCAAGCCGGGCGTTGGGGTGATGAGCCTGGAGGAGATAGAGGAGAGCCTGAAAGGCGATCGCGAGCAGCAGCTGCGGGCGGTCGACGCGCTGCATGGGATGAATCTGCGCTCCTGCCTGGATTTGGTCCGCGCGTATCTGGAAACCGATCCTGATCCGCTCGCTTCGGCGCTGCTGATCGATTCGCTGATCGATCAACAGATCAGCGAGGAGCTGACGCTGAACCGGGATGGGATAGGCTATACGTTTATTCCCCGTTACCAGGAAGGGGCGGCGGAAAGCGACGGCTTTCTTTTGGCCCGCGCGTTGATCGGCGAATGGCTGGAAAACGAAAACCCTTCCTTATTTAATCTGTGCGAGCAGGTGTTGATCCGCGAGGCGTATCTGGCGCTGCCGCTGGGCTTTGAAGAAGCGGAGGGCATATCGCTTGCGGCCAGCTGCGTTCATCTCGTATACTGCAGTATGCATGATGAGGAGGGCTGGCGTCAGTTCGCGTCCCGGCATCAGCTTGAAAATGTCAATTTATTCGATTTAAAAAGCCAATTTATTTGAAATTCAGATAACTTTTGTTATAATAGAAAGGCTAGACATAAGGAGGACAAAGAAGTTTATGTCAACTTGGACACTAAAAGAAAAATCAACAGGCGAACTGAAAGTCACCATTGAGGGTGAAAACTGGAAAACGGCTCAGAAAAAAGCTTTTAATAAATTAGCGAAAGAACTGGAAATCCCGGGTTTCAGAAAGGGTTCTGTCCCAGCTGCCATGGCGAAAAAATATGTTCCGGCTCAGAAGATTATGCTGGAAGCCGTCGAGCATTGCGCGCAGGGTCTGCTGGACGCGGGCATCGAAGAGCACAAACTGTGGCCGATCTCCCGGCCGGAGCTGAACGTTGAGGAAATCAGCGAGGAAGCCGCGACGATGAGCTTTACGTTCGCGATCAAGCCGGAAGTCAAGCTGGGCGAATATAAAGGTTTAGCTTACGAAGTAGAAGAAACTTCAGTCAGCGAGGAAGAAGTGGAAGCGGAACTGAAGCGGATCCAGGAAAACTTCGCCGAGCTGGAAGTGAAGGAAGACGGCGAAGTCGAAAACGGCGACACCGCGGTCATCGACTTTGAAGGTTTCAAGGACGGCGTTGCGTTTGAAGGCGGCAAGGGCGAAAACTATCCGCTGGAGATCGGTTCCAACAGCTTCATCCCGGGCTTTGAAGAACAGCTCATCGGTATGAAGAAGGAAGAAACGAAGGACATCAACGTCACGTTCCCGGAAAACTATCAGGCTGCTGAGCTGGCTGGACAGCCGGTTGTCTTCAAGGTTACGGTTCACGAAATCAAAGCGAAGGTGCTGCCGGAGCTGAACGACGATCTCGCGAAGGACGTCAACGCTCCGGATGTGGAAACCATGGACGACTTAAAAGCGCTGATCCGCAAGAACCAGGAAGAACAGAAGCGGCAGAACGCGGAAAACGAAGCGACCAACAAGCTGATCAGCACGGTCGTCGACGCCTGCGAAGTGGAAATTCCGGAAGTCATGATCAAGAATGAAACGGACGATATGATTCAGGATTACGCCAACCGTCTGCAGCAGCAGGGTATTTCCTTAACGCAGTTCTTCCAGATCACCGGGCAGAGCGAGGAAACGCTGCGCGAACAGATGGCGAAGGACGCTGAAAGCAAAGTCAAGCTGCGCTTAGTTCTGGACGCGATTGCGACGCAGGAAAATCTGGAAGTCGGCGAGGAAGATATTGATACGGAATACGGCCTGATCGCCTCTCAGTACAATATGGAAAAAGAGAAGGTCAAGGAACTGATTCCGGCGTCTTCGATCTCCTACGACGTCCGGCTGCGCAAGGCGCTGGACCTGATTAAGGATTCCACCAACAAATAAGACGCTTCGCGTCTTTTTTGACCTTTATAACACGTACTATTTCAGACAAGGAGGGTGTCAATGAACAACGAAAAAATGGAAATCAGTGTTCCGGTCATCGCTACACGAGGAATCATTGTTTTTCCCCAGCAGGACATCATGATTGAGGTCGGCCGGGAAAAGAGCATTCGTGCCGTTGAGGAAGCAGAAGAAAAGTTCGATGGTCATGTCTGGCTCGTCTGCCAGAAAGACATCATGGTTGACAATCCTGCTCCTTCAGATCTCTACACCTTTGGCACGCTGTGCCGGATCAAAAACATTCGCCGTAAAGAAGGCTTTATGCGGATTACCTTCAGCGGCCTGGAACGGGCAAAGCTTGTTTCGATTCAGGACGAGGACAAAATGTTTATGGCGACGGTGCTGCCGGTCGCGGATGAAGCCGGCGATAATCTCGAAGAGATGGCTTTGATCCGCCGGGTGGCCAAGGAATTCGAAAACATCGCATCCAGCGCCAACAATTTCCCGCCGGAGATCATCGCGCAGCTGACCAAGGGCGTTTCCGCCCCGACGCTGTCCGATCAGTTCGCGCAGTATTTCCCGCTGCCTTTGGAAAAGAAGCAGGTGCTGCTGGAAACGTTGAATGTCAACGAACGGCTGATGATGATCATCCAGGAGCTGGAAAAAGAAAAGCAGCTGTCCGACATTGAAAACAACATCAATGAAAAAGTCAAGGAGCGGATCGACGAATCGCAAAAGGAATATTATCTGCGCGAGAAGCTCCGCGCGATTAAAGAAGAACTGGGCGATGTGTCCAATCAGAGCGACGATTCCGAGGAACTGCGCCGGATGATCGAGGAAAACCCGTATCCGGAAGCGATCAAGGAAAAGGCCCGGGAAGAACTGGCGCGGTATGAAATGCTGCCGGGGGCATCCGGGGAAGCCGGGGTTGTGCGGACTTATCTCGACTGGCTCTTAGGCGTGCCGTGGTGGCAGGAAACCGAAGATAACGAAGACCTCAAGCTGGTGCAGCAGCGCCTGGATGAGGATCATTTCGGTTTGGAAAAGGTCAAAGACCGGATCATGGAATATCTGGCTGTCAAACAGATGACTCATTCGCTGAACGCGCCGATTCTGTGTCTGGTCGGGCCGCCGGGCGTCGGCAAGACGTCGCTGGCGAAGTCCGTGGCCAGAGCGCTGGATCGGAAGTTTGTCAAGGCATCGCTGGGCGGCGTGCGCGATGAAGCTGAAATCCGCGGTCACCGCCGGACGTATTTAGGCTCGCTGCCGGGCCGGATCATCCAGGGGATGAAGAAGGCCGGCGTCGTCAATCCGGTGTTCCTGATCGACGAAATCGACAAGATGGCCAGCGATTACAAGGGCGATCCGTCCAGCGCGATGCTGGAAGTGCTGGATCCGGAACAGAACAAGCTGTTCTCCGATAACTATCTGGAAGAACCGTACGATCTGTCGAAGGTCATGTTTATCGCGACGGCCAACACGCTCGACACAATTCCGGCGGCGCTGCGCGACCGTTTGGAAATCATCGAGCTGTCCTCATACACCGAGGTGGAAAAGGTCAGCATCGCTAAGGAACATCTGATTCCGAAGCAGGCTGAAATCAACGGCCTGAAGCCGAGTCAGTTTAAATTGGGCGAAGAAGAGCTGATTTATCTGATCCGTCATTACACCCGGGAAGCCGGCGTGCGTCAGCTGGAGCGGGTGATTGCTTCGCTGTGCCGCAAGAGCGTCCTGGCGATCATGAAGGATGGCAAGCGTTCGGTCAAGATCACGAAGAAGCTGATCGTGGAATGGCTGGGCAAAGAAAAATTTGAATACGGCGTCAAGGAGAAAAAAGATCAGATCGGCGTGGTAACCGGTCTGGCCTATACGTCCTTCGGCGGCGATATTCTGCCGGTTGAGGTAACTTACTTCGACGGGAAGGGCAAACTCATCGTTACCGGTCAGCTGGGCGACGTCATGAAGGAATCGACGGAAATCGCGCTGGACTATGTCAAAAGCAAAGCCGTCGAATTCAAGATTGATCCGGCTTTCTTCGATAAACACGATATCCACATCCATTGTCCGGAAGGCGCAGTGCCGAAGGATGGGCCGAGCGCCGGCGTCACGCTGACTACGGCACTGGTTTCCGCGATCACCCGGATGCCGGTTCATGCGAATCTGGCGATGACGGGTGAAGTCACGCTGCGCGGCAACGTGCTGCCGATCGGCGGTCTGCGTGAGAAATCGCTGGCGGCACACCGCAGCGGCATCTCGACGGTCATCATTCCGAAGAATAACGTCAAGGATCTTGACGAAGTTCCGGAAATTGTTAAGAATGACATTCATTTCATTCCGGTCGAAACGGTCGACCAGGTTATCCAGGAAGCGCTGGTTCGCTAAATGGAGATCAGGGAAGCCGAGCTTGTCGTCAGCGCGCCGTCCAAGGCACACTGGCCTGAAAGCGAACTGCCGGAGATCGTGCTGGCCGGCCGCAGCAACGTCGGCAAGTCCTCGCTGATCAACACGCTGTGCGGCCGCAAGGCGCTGGCCTATGTCGGCAACACCCCGGGCAAGACACGGTTGTTGAATTTCTTTGATATTGATCACCGCTTCATGTTCGTCGATGTGCCGGGCTATGGGTTTGCCAACGCGTCCAAGCAGATGCTGATCCAGTTCGGCGAGATGATGGAGGACTATTTCTCCAGCCGTTCACAGCTAAAAGGTCTGATTCTCTTAGTCGATATGCGGCACGCGCCGACGGAGGATGATATCACGATGGCGGACTACGCCCGTTATTATGAAATTCCGTTTGTGGTTGCCGCGACGAAACTGGACAAAGTGCCGCGCTCTCAGCAAAGCAAACAGATCAACGTTATCGCCAAGGCTCTGGCCTGTGCGCCGGAAGCGATCATTCCGTTCTCTTCCATCACGAAGCAGGGCCGGGAAGAACTGCTGGAAGCGATTGACGCCTTATTCAATCCAGAAGAGCCTGAATCCGAGTGATTCGGGCTTTTTTCATATTTTCCTCGGTTTGGCATACACTGAAATTGAAGCAGGAATGCTGGGGAGGAACCATAGATGAAACCAATGAAAATTGAGAAACGACTGGAGCTCAGCCGTCCGGTCGATCAAATTCTGCAATGCCAGATCACCAACGAGATTCAATATCATACTGAAGCCGACGGGATCCGGGCTTTAGGCTCCTTATGGGTCAAGGGGCAGGCGGCCGATGAACAGGGCGCTTATCCGCTGAACGAAGAAATCACGCTGGACGTTCTGGCGCCCTTGGATAAGCTGCAGGAACCGTCACAATTCCGGATCCGGCTGCATCATTACGACGCCCGGATCGAAGCCCGCGGGATGATTGTGACAATCTATCTGAATGTATACGGCATGAAAGAGGAAAGGGCAACCGCAATTCTGGAAACTCAGCCGGAGAAACGAGAGTCGGAGCCAACCCCGCTGCCGGAGATTACACAGCCAGCGGCGGAACCCACAGCGCTGACTCCGTCGGTCACTGAAGAGCCGGCTGCCGCTGCAGCACCGATCCTTCCGGCTGCGGCATCTGTGCAGGAGGAAAAAGCGCTGGCTGCGGAAGGGCCGGCTGTCAAAGAAAATACGGTCATGGACGAAGAAACGAACGATCCGGCGGAAGCGGCCGTCAACGAGGACGTCGGAGAAATCGAAGATTTGTTTGACGACGCGGAGAATGTCATCGTGACCAGCCGGTACATGCTGGCACAGATCAACGATACCTATGCTTCGATTGCCCAACGCTACGGGGTGAATGAAAAGCAGTTGATCGCCGTCAATCACAACAAGCCGCTGGAGGAAAAGACGCTGATCCTGCTGCCGCTGTAAGTGGCCAATCTGCAAGCTGTCAATCATGGTTGTAAGGAGGACTGGACACAGTCCTTTTTTTCTGGATTTGAGTAATATCAGAACAAAACCGGAGTTATCTGTCTTTTTAACAAGAACGAAAAGAAGGAAATAGCTTGCGATTCAGCTGAAATTCAGATACAGTGAAGTAAACAAGGTAAGGGAGGGGTATTGAATGAAAAAAACAGCGGTCATGATCTACCGGGCGTTTTGCATGCAGGAGATCAGCTGCCTGACCGATTGGTTAGTCGGATTGGGCAAACCGATGATCGTCTGCGCGGCGGATCATCAACCGGTGAAAACGGAAGAAGGCTTTACCGTGCTGCCGGAGTTCAGCTACGATGAAGTCAACCTTGACGAGATCGACTGCCTGATTCTTCCGGGAATCAGCGAATTTCCGGAAGTGTTAAAGGATCAGCGCCAGCTGGACTTTTTAGCCCGGTTCAAGGAGCGGCCGGATATTTTGATTGCCGCGATCTCCGTGTCCCCGGTGTTATTAGCGGCGGCGGGGTTGTTAAATGGGATTTGTTACTGCGGTGGATTTTATCAGGAAGTGCTGGACGATCTGCCGTTTATGGAAAAAGAAAATTTCCGCTTTGAGCCGATCGTCGTAGAGGGCAACATCATGACGGCTTTCGGCGGGGCGTTCCGTGAGTTTGCCTTAGCGGTGATGGAGAAACTGGGCTTCGAAGTGCCGGCGGAACCTTTCGGTCCGCTGGCTGAAAACTGGACTAGGGATAAGCTGAACTTCACGATGGAATCGGAGGTTGAAAAAACGTATTGGAAAAACGCGCTGGCGATGCTGAAACGGGAATGTCCGCAGTTTTTTTAAGAAGCGCGGCTGAACTTTTCGTCTATCACTTCGTTGGTTTGCTTTTTCGATGTATTCTAGCTTTTTTTCCTTTCCGGAGATGTCGGAATTCGTTGAAATTCGATTGACAAGCGGAGATCCAATGCCTATAATAAAGCCATCTACGTTGAACGGAAGAAGTAGCGGCTTTGGGAAATCAGAGAGCTCCCGGAAGGTGCAAGGGAGTCAGAAGAAGCAGTGAACAGTCGTCCGGAAGTTGATTTTCTGAATTTTAAGTAGGAAAATCCGAATGCCGTCGTTACTGGTGAAAGCGCATCTTTGATCAAAGATGAAGTAAGGTGGTACCGCGCGTCAAGCGTCCTTGTTGCAGGGCGCTTTTTTTGTTCAACGAAGGAAAATAAAAAAACAGGAGGAAGAACTGATGAAAAAGGAACTGGCCCCGAAATATAACCATCTGGATGTGGAGCAGGGCTATGACAACTGGATCAAAGAAGGCTATTTTACAGCCGGCGACAAAAGCAAGGATCCGTTCTGTATCGTGATCCCGCCGCCGAATGTCACCGGCAAGCTGCACCTGGGGCATGCCTGGGATACGACGCTGCAGGATATCATCGCCCGTTACAAGCGGATGCAGGGCTACGACATGCTTTGGGTTCCGGGCATGGACCACGCCGGCATCGCAACGCAGGCGAAGGTGGATGAACGCCTGAAAAAAGAAGGCGTTTCCCGCTATGATCTGGGCCGTGAGAAATTTCTGGAACGGGCTTGGGACTGGAAGGAAGAATATGCCGGGCATATTCGTCAGCAGTGGGCGAAGATGGGCCTGTCGCTGGACTACACCCGCGAGCGTTTCACACTGGACGAAGGCTTAAGCAAAGCCGTCGCCAAGGTTTTTGTCGACTACTACAACGACGGCCTGATTTATCAGGGCGAGCGGATCATCAACTGGGATCCGGCGGCCAAGACGGCGCTGAGCAACATCGAGGTTATTCATAAGGAAACCGAAGGTGCGATGTATACGTTCAACTACAAGGTCGTTGAAACTGGCGAATGCTTTCAGGTCGCAACGACCCGTCCGGAAACGATGTTCGGCGACGTCTGCGTCGTTGTGCATCCAGACGATGAACGGTTTAAGCATCTGATCGGCCTGCACGCCGTCAATCCGGCGAATGGGGACGAACTGCCGATCATCGGTGACGACTACATCGACATCGAATTCGGAACCGGCGCGATGAAATGTACGCCGGCCCACGATCCAAACGACTTCGCGATCGCCGAACGCCACCATCTGCCGCGGATCATCTGCATGAATCCTGATGCGACGATGAATGAGCGCTGCGGCGAGTTTGAAGGCATGGACCGCTTCGAATGCCGCAAACAGCTGACGGAAAAAATCCGTCAGGAAGGCAATTTGATCAACATCGAGAAACATATCCATCAGGTCGGCTATTCCGAACGGACCGACGTCATCGTTGAGCCGATGCTTTCCAAGCAGTGGTTTGTCCGCATGAAGCCGCTGGCCGAGGATGTTCTGAAGCATCAGGAATTGGCTGAGGAAAAGATCAACTTCTATCCGCCGCGCTTTGAAAAAACCTTCACGCAGTGGCTGGAAAACATTGAGGACTGGTGCATCTCCCGCCAGCTGTGGTGGGGCCATCGGATCCCGGCCTGGTATCATAAGGAAACCGGCGAGATTTACGTCGGCACGGAAGCGCCGCAGGATCTTGAGAACTGGAATCAGGATGAGGATGTTCTGGACACCTGGTTCTCCAGCGCACTGTGGCCGTTCTCGACGCTGGGCTGGCCGGATAAAACGCCGGATCTGGAACGTTATTATCCCAATGACGTACTGGTCACGGGTTATGATATCATTTTCTTCTGGGTCGCCCGGATGGCGTTCCAGGCCCGCTACTTTACAAAGTCCCGGCCGTTTAAGGATGTTCTGATCCACGGCCTGATCCGCGACGCCCAGGGCCGCAAAATGTCGAAATCGCTGGGCAACGGCGTCGATCCGATGGACGTCATCGCCAAGCACGGTGTCGACAGCCTGCGCTTCTTCCTGACGACCAATTCCACGCCGGGTCAGGATATGCGCTACATTGAGGAAAAGCTGGAAGCGTCCTGGAACTTCATCAACAAGATCTGGAATGCGTCCCGTTTCGTCATGATGAATATGCCGGAGGATTTCACGCTCGAGGACATCGACCTCAGCACGCTGTCGATCACCGACACCTGGATTCTCAACCGGTTGAATGAAACGATCGCCTCGGTGACCGCCAACATGGACAAGTATGAGTTCGCGCTGGTCGGCAACGAGCTGTACAGCTTTATCTGGGATGATTTCTGCAGCTGGTATATCGAATTAAGCAAAGCTGGATTGAACAGCGAGGATGCCCAGGTCAAGCGGGCGACCCAGTCGACGCTGATCGTCTGTCTGCGCGCGATCATCCGTCTGCTTCATCCGTTCATGCCGTTTGTCACCGAAGAAATTTACAGCGTCCTGCCGCATACCGAAAAAGCATGCTGCCTGGCGGCCTGGCCGACGCCGGTGGAAGGTCTGGACTTAAGCCATAACGAGGAAGTTGATCAGCTGATCTCCGTTATCAAGACGATCCGTCAGGTTCGCGTCGATTACAATCTGAAGCCGTCCGCGCCGCTGGCGATGACGATCCGGAACGCCCAGAACCAGCCGGTCGCTGTCGACGCTCCGATTGCTTCGATTTATGAGAAGATGTGCAAGGCCAGCTGGAAAGCGGAGCTGGATGGGGAAATGCTCATTCGTCCGATTTTAGGTGGATCTGTATGCATTCCGATGAGCGATGTCGTCGATCTGGAAGAGGAAAAAGCCAAACTCAAAAAAGAAGCCGAGCATCTGAACGCTGAAATCAAGCGTGCGGAAGGTATGCTTTCCAATGAACGCTTTGTCGCCAAGGCTCCGGCTGAGAAAGTCGAAGCGGAACGCAAAAAGCTGGAAACCTATAAGCAGCAGCTGGAAATCGTCCAGACCCGCTTGCAGGAAATTGAGAAATAAACGCTGTCAAAAAAATCTCAGCTTTCATGCAGAATTACCAAGTACCCGGTCCACAGGACCGGGTTTTCTTGTGGACGACCGATTTTAAGGCTCTTTCAAAAATAGTGTTGGTGAGAGAAAAACCGAAACAAGAAAGACGCAGA